>CAYGCR010000056.1:0-21606 GCA_964348415.1 uncultured Ignavibacteria bacterium
CCAGGTGGAAGGGCAATCAAGAAGTTCCTAGCAGGAAGCATGGGTTTACCTGGACAGGTCATATATCCGAAATCGTCCATCTCGATAATTTGGCCTTCATCCTTGTCCAGGATCTTATAATCACCGGAAGCCACCTGAATCGTCGTAAAGGCGCTTCCGCTTGCCGTTGACGTTGAGAATGCAACAAGAAGGATCAGCGCAACAGCGACGGTGGTCCTATTTCTCAAAAAACTGATCCAGTTCACCTGGCAACCTCCTTTCAAAGTGACTTGCTGTCATTGCGAAAGTCCTTGCGCAAGATTCTAAACTCGATCTGAGGCAATTCCCTTTCTTCCACAATAGATCTCATTCGAGATTTTCAACCTTTACGGCAACCTGGCGGTGGCCCTCCCCTAAAGAGATAGTTTATCAAATAGACCACGTCACTTCCTTCGACCAAACTATCGCAGTTGGCGTCCCCTGCTTCCAAAGGATCTGGAGAAGGACCATTCCGAAACAGGTAGTTAATCAGGTACACAATGTCCCCGGCTTCGACTGCTCCATTGCCATTGCAGTCACCGCGCACGAATTGGAAGATACCTTCTCTTATCAATGAGGGGTCGCCGTAAAGGTTGTAGCCAAATGCATTCCAGTATTCAGAATAATGATCCCAACTGTAGTTTTGATCACAGTAGAATTTGGAGTCGTAGAGTGCGTTGCCCACCTTTTCGGGTCCACCGGGACCATCTATCAAAAAGTGATTGAAATGGTAAATGCGCAATTCTCCCCCTCCCAAGGAAACCCAGACTATACGGGTACCGCTTAGCGTACCCACGGAGGAACCAAATCCAGGTTTGGTCAAAAGGTCAATACCGAGATTGCCCCAGGCATTCGGTTCTGGATAGCCCACCAAACAGGAGAGAGCGTAGACGATGGAGGGGTAATCATCATCCAGGTTAGAATTGATGCTGATGAGGTTGGGATGCGACATCTCGTGAGATTCCGGAACACCGTCGCCATCGTCCCACGCCCATATCTTTCGGCCAACGCGGTCAGACCAGCCGTGGGCACCCCAGTTCACAACCCCATATTGGCCGTCGTGCCAATCACCGATGAATGCGGCTTCGCTTACCGCAGGCCAGTCGTAGACAGAAGGTACCAGACCTTCCTGCTCACTGTAATGGCTAATAGTCCACCCACTCATGAAATCCGTCTCAATTGAGTCTATGTAGCAGGCCAGGTCCTTAAAATCCCGCAAGCTGTAATCTTCGTTGGCAAAATACGCGATGGCACCGGCATGTAAGGCGTTTTGCTTCCACGCTCCGGTGTCCTGCTCAAATGCAACGAGTTTATTAAGAGTGTAAGTTATCCTGTCCGTGTTGTTCGTGGGAATCCGGCCCACGTAGACTTCTGCCAACAGGTCAGGATTGTCTTGATTATATTCGCCAAGATATCCATCACCATCCGAATCCCAGGAGTCAGCATCCGAGCCGGACAGATCTGCATAGTAATAATCAGTGGGCACGTCACCGGCCCAGGGCCAGGCAGCCGGATCGCCGGCACCATTTAAATGGGTGTTCGAATCCGGGTAGCAGTAGCGCATGGGGATGGTTGCATAATCCCCGACAAAGAGAACATACTCAATACCCCACGGTCCATAGTAGCTTCTAAGGAAGTTGCGAATTCGCTCACCAAGATCTGCACCGGATTGACCAGTGATCTCAGGATCAGTGAGCAGGACCGTTCTGAGGTTGTATCCCAGGATGGTCTTCCAGCTTAGGAAATCTGAAGAGGTTATGGCTTCCAGAAGATCGCTGGTGGTTATGATCACATAGTCGTATGAATCCTGCCAGGCTTTTGGCGGAGATCCTGTAGGCTGATAAAGATCCTTTACCTCCTGGTAATTAGCGAACAACCTTGAGGCTCTCTGGTCAGCCTTCTCGTCCCATTTCATCTCTTCAGCTCTTTGGGCATCCAGGCTGCGCGGTGCTGGCAAATCATAGTGGACATTGATTTCGACCGCATTGTAGTAAACCAGTCTACCGGATTGGGCACGATAACTGAAAGGGTACAAGGAGACGGAGGCATAGGAGTATTTCCGCAAAGTGCCCGAAGCCTTCAGCCTTCCCCTTTTGCTCGGATAGGCTTGGTCGGTTGAGTAGGCCAATTGGTTATTGGTCTGCCACTCACGTTGCATTTTCTCCACCAGTTCCGATTTCTGAGTCGGGTCGAGAAGCGGAAGGATAGGTGGGCACGGTACGATTTGGTACGTTCCCGGCAGTTGCTCAGCGCCGAGACCTTTGACTTCAACGGAATGCACGGCAGCACCGGGCGGCAGGGCTATCAATAGATTCTTGGCAGGTAGCATCGGCTTTCCCGGAACCATCAGGTACCAAAAACCGTCCATCCTGATGATTTGCCCGTCATCCTGGTTGATGATCTCGTATTCCGGCGAGTTGGCTTGAATCGTTGTAACACCGGTTCCATTTGCCAATGGAGTTGTCAGTACAAAGATGATCGTTATCATAACGGCAACTACTGAGCTATTCGTCATAACGCTTCTTGAGTTCATCTTTTTCCCCTTTTCCCGTTATTGAGACTCTCTGACTGATTTTGCCTCAAAGTATCTGGGCTTTTATGCAGCCCGGGGAAGGTCCTCCTCTGAACAGATAATTTATCAGATAGACTATGTCATTTGGTTCGACCAGACTATCGCAATTGGCATCTCCTGCCTCCAGAGGATCAGGAGCAGGGCCATTTCGGAAAAGATAGTTGATCAGATGTACCACATCACCGGCTTCGACTGTACCGTTGCCATTGCAGTCGCCGCGGTTGATCGGTATAGCTCCCTCTCTTGCCAGCGAGGGATCGCCATATAGGTTGTAGTCGTACAGGTTCTTGTATTCGTAGTAATGGTCCCAGCCAAAGTTTTGATTGCAGTAGAATTTAGCATCATAAATGGCATCCCCGACCCTCTCCGGGCCGGTGGGGCCGTCGATCATGCGCTGATTGAACTCGTAGCACATCGATTCAACGCCGCCTCCCGTTGGTGGCGGGTCCGCAGATACAGCAGCGCCCCGGGTGGCGCTGAGCACGCCGGCAGAAGAACCAAATCCTGGTAGGGTCAAAAGATCGATTCCCAGATTGCCGAGGGGGTTTGCCTCTGGATAGCCCACATTACAAGATATGGCGAAGACGATCGATGGATGATCATCATCCAGATTGGATGTGACCGTGCTGATGAAGGAATACTGGGCCAATTCTGTTGGATTCTGAGATTCCGGAACGCCGTCTCCATCGTCCCATGCCCATATGGTGCGCACCGCACCTCGCGGCCAGCCGTGCCCGGACCAATTTACCACCCCATACTGACCGTTTCGCCAATCACCCGTGAAGGCTGCTTCCGTCAACATGCCCCAGGGATAGGAAGATGGCACCAGACCTTGATGCTCGCTTTGGTGACTTATGGTCCAGCCGCTCATCAGATCGGTTTCGATCACGTCCATGCAGCGGGCGCCGTCGATAAAGGGATACCCGCTGAAATCTTGATTCTCAAAAAACAGAATGGCCCCGGCATGCAGAGCATGATTTTTCCAGTCCTCGGTGTCTTGCTCAAAGGTTACCAGCTTGTTCAAAGTGTACCTTATTCGACCTGTATCGCTTGTGGGAATCCGACCGATGGACACCTCAGCTAAAAAGTCAGGGCTGTCCTGGCCGTATTCACCATGGAAACCATCGCCATCCGAATCCCAGGAAGAGGCGTCAGGATCGGACAGGTCTGCATAGTAGTAATCAGTTGGCACCTCACCACCGTAAGTGTAAGGATCGTATGGGTAAAACGAATGGTTGGTCGGATCCGGAAAGCAATAGCGCATGGGAATGGTTTCGCAGTCGCCCACCAGGAGGACGTACTCAATCCCCCAGGGAACGTAATAGGTCCTTAGGAAGTTGCGGATCCGCTCAGCTAGGTCAATGCCAGGCTGGCTGGTGATCTCAGTGTCAGTAGCAAGAACGGTTCTCAGATTGTAACCCAGCGCGGTCTTCCAGGCCGGGAAGTCAGAAGATGCTATAGCACCTTGGAGTTCACTTGTAGTAATGATAATGTAATCGTGTGTCTCCACCCATGATTTCGGAGGTGAACCCACAGGTTGATATAACTCGGCTGTCTCCTGATAGTTGACAAATAGGCTGGATGCTTTCTTATCAGCCAGGTTGTCCCACTTCATTTCTTCAACTCCTAAAGCTTCTATGCTGCCCGGTGATGGCAAGTCATAAGTTATGATAATGTCGGCAGCATCATAATGTACCAATCTGCCGGATTCAGGATGATAGCTGAAGGGGTAGAAGGAGACGGAGGCATAAGAGTATTTCCGCAAGGTACCTGCCGCTTTGAGCTTGCCCCTCTCCTTAGGATAAGCTTTATCGGTTGAGTAAACGAGTTGGTTATTCTCTTGCCACTCGAGCAAGAGCTCTTTTACAAGCTCCTGGTATTCGGGCGAATCAGCTATCGGCAGAATGGGTGGAGTTGACGCGATCTGATAACCGGCGGGCAGTTGCTCAGCACCAACCCCATTGACCTGGACCGAGTGTACTCGAGCGCCGGGCGGCAAAGCGATTAAGAGGTCCTTGGCGGGAAGCCTGGGTTTTCCCGGAACCATCAGGTGGCCAAACCCTTCCATTTCGATGAACTGTCCTTCTTCCCTGCTGGTGATCCGATATTCTCCAGCAGTGACTCTCGTAGTCAAGACGTCATATCCGAAGGCGATAGGGCTTGATGCTGAAACGATCAGTATTGCTGTTATTCTGATTGCCAAGCCTTTTCCTGAAAGATTAATCTTCCGCATTTGGTCATCTCCTTCCCATGATCATTAAGCATTATTCCAAGCATCCCAACAAAAGGCTAATTTTGGATTCTAAAAATCATATGCAAAAACTCATGTTCCTGGGAAAATCTACCCCTTGAAGCCTCCCGGTGGCGGTCCCTGCCGGAACAGATAGTTGATCAAGTAGACCACGTCAGCGGGAGCAACCGTGCCGTCAGAATTTGCATCTCCAGCATCGAGCGGAACAGGAGCAGGTCCGTTTCTGAAAAAGTAATTTATCAAGTATACCACGTCACCCGGATCGATTGTCCCATCTCCATTGGCGTCTCCGCGCAAGGCCTGAAGGTACTTTATGGTAGCATAGTCCTCGGATGTCCCACTGCCCATGCTTCCGCCTGCGACATAAACGTTGCCGCGATCATCCAGTGCCATGGCGTAGACGTAATCGTACTGGTTTGCGGGGCCGTTGTACCTTTGGATCCACAACTCGTTGCCTTCCGCATCGTACTTGACGGTGGCATAGTCATAGCTTGTTCCGTCACCATAGCTTCTTCCGCTCACGTAGACGTTACCGGAATCGTCCACGGCCACTGCGGAGGCCAAGTCGTTGGCATTTCCAGGTCCGTTGTAGCGTCTAACCCAGAGTGTGTCTCCACTGGGATTATACTTGATGGTTGCATAGTCGCCAGCTATGCCGCCTCCTACGCTTGCGCCAGTTACGTGCACGTTGCCGGAAGCGTCAACCGCCAAGGCGAAAGCGCCATCGTCCAGATTCGCAGGACCGTTATAACGTCTTACCCAGGCAGTATCGCCACTAGGGTAGTATTTGATCGTGGCGTAATCGTCGTTTCCGTCGCTGGCGTTACTTTGCCCGGTTACATAGATATTCCCCGAGTGGTCTACTGCGATTGAGCAGGTGCGGTCCTCTCCGCTTCCCGGGCCGTCGTACCTTTCTGCCCAGAGTTCATTTCCATCTAAGTCGTACTTTACAGTGGCATAATCTTGAAGCGTTCCATCGCCCCAACTGTCTCCGGTGAGGTAGATGTTGCCGAAGTCATCTACAGCTATAGCGTATGCTTCATCCCATCTGTTCCCCGGTCCGTCGTAGGTTCTGACCCAGGCGGTGTCGCCGTTGGGACGATATTTTATGGTAAGATAGTCGGAGTTGATCGAGGTTCCAAAACTGTATCCGGTGACGTACACATTACCGTCATCATCCAGGGCCATCGCATAAGCCCCGTCATCGTAGTTTCCCGCCCTGCCGTACCTTCTTACCCAGGCAGTGTCGCCGTTGGGATGATACTTTATCGTGGCGAAGTCCTGACCCGTCCCACTTCCCCAGCTTTCTCCTGTGACATAGACATTGCCAGAAGCATCTACAGCTATGGCATGGGCCGCATCTCTGGCACTTCCAGGGCCATTGTATCTTCTCACCCAGGCAGTGTCTCCATTCTGATAGTACTTGGCAGTCATGTAATCATTGGCCGGTGTCACGCCGCCGTAACTTTCTCCAGTGACATACGCGTAGCCGGAATCGTCTACGGCGACGGCATAAGCCCAGTCTCCGGAGTTTCCAGGCCCATTGTATCTTCTCACCCAGGCTGTATCTGCGATCATCTCCGCCATTGCAGGTATGGCTCCGAAGGCGAGAATACCAATCCAGGCTAAGAGAATGAGAATCTTACTTCTGCGCATAAGCGCCTCCTACCGCGGAATTCATATATGGCATCTTATGGTTCACAAGGGGGTGGACCGTTTCTAAAGAGGTAGTTGATCAAATAAACCACATCCCCCGGCCCAATCACTCCGTCTGCGTTGGCATCCCCGGCTTCCAGGGGATCGGGAACATCACCGCTTCTGAACAGATAGTTTATCAGATAAACCACATCTGAACCGTCTATCGATCCGTCTCCATTAGCATCCCCACGCAGGACCTGGAAGTACCTTATGGTAACGAAGTCCCAGAAGGTCTGATTGCTGTAGCTTCCTCCCGCGATGTAGACATTTCCAGAGCCGTCCAGTCCTATGCGGTAGGCGTAATCGTAATCGTTATCCGGTCCATTGTATCTCTTGCTCCAGATCTCGCTGCCGGAAGAATCGTACTTCACTGTAGCGCAATCCCAGTATGTCAACCCGCCATAACTAACCCCTGTCACATAGACGCTGCCGGAACCATCTACCGCTATGGAGTGAGCATAATCATAACCGTTTTCCGGGCCGTTATATCTTCGAACCCAAATCTCATTGCCGGAAGAATCATACTTCACGGTGGCATAATCCTGGTACGTTCCACTGCCAAGACTAGGCCCGGTTATATAGATATTGTCGGAACCATCTATACCAATGGCATAAGCGTTATCACTTCCGTTTCCCGGCCCGTTATATCTCTGAACCCAAATCTGGTTGCCTGAGGAATCATACTTTACGGTGGCACAGTCTTGGTCCGTCCCCATGCCCCAGCTAAATCCTGTGACGTAGACATTTCCGGAGCCGTCTACAGCTACGGCACAAGCATCATCATGATGCCCCTCTCCCGTTCCGTCGTATGTCCTCACCCAGGCAGTATCACCATTTGGGTAATACTTAATGGTGGCGTAGTCTGAATCTGTACCGGTGCTCGGCCAAGTATATCCGGTCACATAGACGTTGCCTGCACTATCTACGGCTGTGGCAAGAGGCGATTCAGCGTCGTTGTGGTATGTTCTTACCCAGGCAGTATCGCCATCGGGATAATACTTTATGGTGGTAATGTCGTCTCCTGTCCCAATTCCGCAACTCGCCCCGGTCACGTAGACGTTGCCAGACGCGTCCGCGGCTACGTCATGTGCGGCATCCCCGGTGTTTCCTGGACCGTTGTATCTTCTCACCCAGGCAGTATCACCGTTTGGGTAATATTTTATTGTGGCATAGTCATAGCCTGTTCCGTCACCCCAACTTTTTCCGACGACATAGGCATTTCCAGAAACATCGACTGTTATGGCATGGGCAAAATCGTAATCGTTTCCGGGACCGTTGTATCTTCGAACCCAAATCTCATTGCCTGAAGCATCATATTTGACGGTAGCAAAATCTTCTAATGTCTGGCTGTCGTAACTGTGCCCGGTTACATAGACACTGCCAGAAGAGCCATCTACAGCTAAGAAATAACCGTAATCATAGTCGTGCGCAGGCCCGTCGTATCTTCTTACCCAGGCGGTATCTACAATCATCTCCGCCATTGTACCCACAGTCCAGCAGGTTAAAACCCCAATGCAGATTACGAGAACGAAGATCTTATGTCTGCACATAAGCGCCTCCCTCCTGCAGGAGGACTGATATATTCCGCCTCACGGTTCACACGGCGGTGGACCGTTTCTAAAGAGATAGTTGATCAAATAGACCACGTCCCCCGAATCAACTACGCCGTTCGCATTCACGTCTCCTGCCGCCAACGGATCGGGAGCATCACCGTCTCTGAATAGGTAGTTTATCAGGTGAACCACGTCAGATGGTGCGACCGCCCCGTCGCCGTTTGCGTCGCCGCAGAGAGCCTGGAAATACTTAATGGTAAGATAGTCCTCGGCTGTCATGCCGGCGTGGCTGTGTCCCATGACATAAACGTTGCCAAAACCGTCAAGGGCCAAACCAGAAGCCCCGTCATTGCCGTTTTCCGGGCCATCATATCTTCTCAACCAGGCAGTGTCTCCGCCGGGGTAGTACTTGATGGTAGCGCAGTCAATATCTGTCGCGCTGGAACTTAATCCCGTCACATACACGTTACCCTCTGCATCCACGGCTATATCGTACGCGCAATCCCCCCCTTCTGGCCAACCTCCATATCTTCTCACCCAGGCAGTATCTCCATTGCGATAGTATCTTATGGTGGTATAGTCGGCATCAACCAGGCTCCAGAAACTCCCTCCTGTGACACAGACATTGCCCAAGCTGTCTACCGCCACCGCATAAGCTCCGTCCCACCACTGCACAGGCCCGTCCCACCTTGCCGTCCAGGCAGTATCACCATCAGGATCGTACTTGATGGTCAGATAGTCAGGTTCTATCCCACTGCCTATGCTTTCTCCAGTCACATAGACACTGCCGAGGGCATCCACGGCCATTGCATAGGGGAGATCCTGGTAGCTTCCTGGACCATTGTATCTTCTTAGCCAGGCAGTGTCTCCCTTGGGGTCATACTTTATGGTGACATAGTCGTTGTAAACAGTCGAACCACCGTAGCTCTGTCCAGTCACATAGACGTTGGCGGAATCATCCACCGCTATGGCGCAGGCCCAATCTCCGCCGTTTCCCGGTCCGTGGTATCTTCTCACCCAGACGGTATCTCCATCAGGATAGTACTTTAAGGTGGCATAGTCGGAGTGTGTCCCGTCCCCGTAGCTCCACCCGGTTACGTACACATAACCGGAATCATCGACTGCTATGGCACGGGCTGCATCGTTTTCGTTTCCAGGACCGTTGTATCTTGCCACCCAGGCAGTCTCCCCATCGGGATAATACTTCACCGTAGCGTAGTCATAGCCTGTTTCACCAGCCCAGCTTTCGCCGGTCACATAGACGCAGCCCCAACCATCGACGGCTACGGCATAAGCTCTATCCCCGGCGTTCCCCGGTCCGCCATATCTTCTTGCCCATGCTGTGTCTCCGTCGGGATAGTATTTGACGGTGGCGTAGTCATAGAAGGATGTGTCGCCGTAACTCTCTCCGGTCACATAAACGTTGCCGAACTCGTCCACGGCCATGTCCCGCGCCCAATCTCTATCGTTTCCCGGCCCATTGTACGTTCTTACCCAAGCCGTATCGACGATTATCTCTCCGAAGGCCGGTAGCGTGGACAAAATCAAAAGGGTTATTGCGATTATCGGAACCAACGTTTTGATTTTTGGCACAGCGACCTCTCTACAAAGAAATCTACACATTCATCCTCATGGTTCGCAGGGCGGCGGCCCACCTCTGAACAGATAATTGATCAAGTAAACCACGTCACCCGAATCAACTACGCCGTTCGCATTCACGTCTCCTGCCGCCAACGGATCGGGGGCATCACCGCCTCTGAATAGGTAGTTTATCAGGTGAACCACGTCAGCCGCTGCAACCGCTCCGTCGCCGTTTGCGTCGCCGCACATGAAATAGCGCAGGTAAAAGCCGAATGGATGTCCCTGCCAATCGCCTTCATGCCCGGCTTCATCCGATGCTCTGACTCTCCAGTAATACGCGGTTGAATCTGTCAGAGAATCGGCTATGACAAAACTGGTGTCATAGATGCCAACATATTCATAAAACTCAGGTCCACCAGGAAACAGACTGTCGTCCCCTACCTGAAGGGTATAGAATACCGGAGAACCCTTGCTTTCCTTTGACCAAGAGAAGGTGGGACTGTACACCCCGAGGGTCTCACCGTCGGCTGGAACCAAGAGTGTTGGGACGTCAGGTGCGCTGGCGTCTACATCGAAACTCCAGACCTCGGAATATTCGCTGGTGTCGGCACCCCAGAAAGCTCTTACTCGCCAGAAATACTCCACCTCGCTTAAAGGAGCGGTAACTGTGAAGACGTTCGAATCGACGCCGGTATACGCGAAATCGATGCTCGCAAATGTGCTGTCGGTGGAGACCTCCAGACCATAGGTGGTTTCATCAAAATATCCGCAGGCGGCCCATTTGAAAGTAGGGAAGAGGGTCAACTGATAGGTGCCATCCTCCGGAACCATAGGCCGAGGTGCTAATAACGGAATGCGGAAATTGGAATAATACACGTTCTGGTTCCCATCCCGAGTATCAGTCCAGGTACAGTGAACCTGATCATTGTAAGCGTGCACTCCGATGTATTCTGCTATGAGCCCGGCTTTGGGCTCTTCCGGCATCAAGAATGACACAGAAGGCGCATTCACTTTCTGGGACCAATCTGGAATCTGCTTCCCGCCTAAAGCATCAGCCGGGTCAGACGAAACATCGGAAACCCTGTAGTTTGTGGTGAAGGTTTCTCCCCCGTCAAAAGAGAAGGTAATGTAGGCATCGAACTTTCTGTAGTTGGGAGGATCGTTTCGCTGATCATAGAACAGAATGATGATCGCCCCTTTTTGATTAACAGTAATCCATTGATGGAATTGCCAGACCGGCTGGCCCAAAGGATCGTCGTTGACCCGAAGCGGCGTGGTCCAGCTCTGTCCGCCATCAGTCGACTTCATGAAGAGGACATCAGAATGATAATAAGGCCCATCCTGAACTCCATCCGGAACAGTCAGGTAGATAGTGCCGCGGTAAGGACCGTTGGTGACGTCTACGTCCACGCAAACGGAGTTGTAAACATCAATTCCACCCGGCGCTTCCGAGATATAGTTATTGATGAAGATCCTTTCGGGTTCTGTGAAGCTCAGTCCTCCGTCTGTGGATTTCACCATCCTCTGGACCCTGTACCAGTCCGGTCCGATCAGTTCCCATCCAGCCCAGATGACGTAGACATTTCCATCAGCATCGACAAATGGAAACGCAAATTGTCCAGCGTCGTAGCCGCCGAAGTCATCCGGGTCTCCGACGACGAGAGTATCATTCCAGGTGACACCTCCCGTGGTAGAGCGAACGAACATTATCCTCGTGGGGTTTGGGAAACGAGCCCAGGCCAAATACATGTTTCCGTCAAAGGTTCCGCTGGTTCTGTCTATGGCAAGAAACTCCTTGTCTTCCAGATAGTCAGCGTATGAGCCAATGGGATAGAAAGGACCTGACCAGCTAGCTCCATTGTCGGTGGTTTTCCACAGACTGAAGTCGCTGAACCCGTAACCATTGTAGTTCATGGTCAAGGGATAGAAATTCCCCAAACGGTCGCCTGAAATAGCGGGGTCAGAATAGTAGAAAAAAGCGCCACCGGACAGAAGGCTGTCGGTCCACGTATGACCTTCGTCATATGAGACTCCGAGCCCAACCCGCCTGTAGCCGAGACGAAAGTCTCGCCATACGATCATGACCACATTTGAGTCTACAGGAGAGACCCAGATTTGCTCTTCGTTATGTATTTGCGACGTACCGTCGGTGTTGATCATCATATCGGGAACGTCAGCCTGCACCGCAGTGAAGAAACAAAGCACCCCAAGCCAAACAAAAAAGCCGGCAAGCACAGGCCGGTTCCCGGTCAGTGAAGGAGAACGCATAACTTTCCTCCTCTCGAGGGCGAAGGTTTACTCCCCTTATACAATTTAAGGCGTTTTGCCCTTTTGGCAAGCTTTATTTGACCCGTAGATGGTATGTGGCGATTTTGGGTTGTCCATTAGGATTTGTCCCCCATGCGCACTTCTACCCACATAGGACCGAGCCACCGTTGACGTTTATTACCTCACCATTTATGTACGTAGCGAGATCGGACGCCAAGAAGAGTATGGTCCCCGCTATCTCTTCCGCAGTGCCGGCTCTGCCCAGAGGTATCTTTCGCAGAATCTCTTCTCTTTCGTCGCCGATTAGAGATGAATGACTCATTTCTGTATCCACCCAGCCAGGAGCGACACAGTTTACTCTTATGTTATGCGGTGCTAACTCCACGGCCAATGATTTGGTCAGGCTTATTACGGCTCCCTTGGAAGCCGCGTAATGCGAGTGGAAAGGTTCTCCTCGCTGTCCGGCGGTGGATGAGATATTGATGATGTTACCCGATTTACGTTTTATCATATGCGGCACTGCGGCGGTTATGGCATAGAAAACGCCTGACAGGTTCAAATCCAAGGTTTCGCGTAGTTGCTCTGGGGTCATCATCTCAATGGCTGCATGCTTCCAGATTCCGGCGTTGTTCACCAATATGTCAATCCCGCCGAATTCTGCTATAGCATATCTGATCATCTCGTCTACCTGTGTCTTTCGGGAGACGTCTGCCCGAAAAGGCTTTGCTCTAACACCAAGTTTCTCGGCATTCGAGACAGCCTCCAAGGCAGCTTTTTCATTAGCGTGGTAATTTATCAACAAATTACAGCCGGCTTGTGCAAACAAAAGCGCTGTCGCCTTTCCAATTCCTCTGGATGCTCCGGTGACGACCGCGACCTTGCCTTCTAGGCTTAGCATCATTCCTCCTCTGGTATCAGATTAGTCGCCCTCAGTTCATTTTGACTAATTTATCGAAAAAGACGATTTTGTAAATACTAAATGAGTTGACGCTCGGGAGCTAACTCAAGGCTGAATCCGGAAAGTAAGCAGATTGGACACGCGGGGAACCTAGCTCTGACCAATCTTCCCGGAACGCTCTGGCTCGTCCTCCAGTTTACAAATGTCTTGACTTTCAGGGAGCGGCGACGATATTCTAGCGTAAGATGAGAGTTCAAGGGGTAGGAGTTGACCATGAATGAAAATCGACGTGTTTTCCGAATAGGAACCTCCGGCTGGTCATATCCGGCGAAGGCTGAGGGGACCTGGACCGGCATTTTCTATCCTCCGGGCAAGGTGGACGAGCTTTCCTACTATGCCCAGAGGTTCAACACGGTGGAGATCAACTCCACCTTCTACCGGCCGCCGGTTCCGGGATATGCTTGGAACTGGGCCAAGAAAACTCCGGAGCATTTCGATTTCACGGTCAAGCTATGGCAGAAGTTTACCCATCCCTGGATGTTCAAAGAAAAAACGGGTCAGGACTCCAAGATTACGCAGGAGGATGTGGACAGCTTCAAAAAGGGGATAGAGCCGCTGGTGAAGACCAAAAAGCTTGGATGTCTGCTGATACAGTTTCCTCCAAGCTTCCAGCTCAACGCGCCAAACCAGGAAGGCTTGGATAGAATTCTTGGCTACTTCGAAGATTATCCTATGGCGGTCGAGCTGCGCCACAGAAGCTGGAGCGATCAACTCAACGTAACCGCCGACACACTAAGCGAGCATAATGCGAGTCTGGTCTACATAGACGAGCCCAAGTTCTATTTCTCCATCAAGCAGGATTTTAAGCTCATCGGTCCCATCTTCTATCTGCGCATGCACGGAAGGAACGTGGAGAAGTGGTTCAAGCACAAGTCAGCGGCGGAAAAGTACAACTATCTGTACTCGTCGGACGAGTTGGAGCCGTTCGTCAAGGGCTTAAGCGACATCAAGGACATGACCAAGAGGCTTTACGTTTACATGAACAACCACTACGCGGCAAAGGCTGTGGCCAACGCGATAATGATCAGGTATAAGCTGAATCTCCCCATCGATGCCCCGTTCTGGAAGCAATTGATTGCAGAATATCCGGAACTGAAGGAGTTCCCGCTTAACATAGAGGGTGAAGAGGATTTGTTCGGCAAAAAGTAGGTCCGAAATGTCCGTTAGGAGTTTCACACAAAAATGTCTGTGGTTCAAAATTAAAGGCCGAAATTCGATATTTGCGGAAAATAAAAGACACATTTTGATTTTTGAATTGAAACCTTGAACTTTTCATTTTGAATTTTGATCTTTGAGGGTGATTAGGATAGACCCGGCCTGATGAACAGGTCGGGCCACCCTTTCGGCTTAGAAGCTGCGAGAGCCAAGAAGGTTTGTGAGAGATGGAAATCCGAGAGTTGGGTCCAGACGAACTGGACTACGCCGTTCTTCCTTGCGTTGATCCGGGTTTCAGAAGAACCTTGAAGCAGGGAATGAATCTTCGACTGGAATTCTTGAAGAAGATGAAAGGAGAAGGACTCTCTGTTTTGGTCGCCCTCCACGACGTGGGTAAGAATAAAACAATTGATTATCCCGGAGTGGGCGAAGTAAGGGTCGCGGACTTATCTTTGAAAGGAAAAACACCTGCCGGTTTGATCGAGTACGCTCCGATCGAAAAGACCAACTTCCCGGTCAAAGGAGAGAACCTTGCCTTTATCCATTGCATTTGGGTGATTCCGCCGTTTCAGAAAAAAGGGGTCGCGAAAGCCCTTGTTGAAGATTTCGTGGCGAGAACCTCTCGCCTATCCGGGGCGGCGGTGATTGCTTATGAGGGAGAATCCTGGTGGGGATTCTTCGATTATATGCCCAAGGCGTTTTTCGCCAAGCTCGGTTTTGAAGAGATACGGAGAAGTGGCAATTCGGTTCTGATGCTCAAAAACTATGGCAACGCCAAACTGCCCGAATTGATTCTGTCTCATTCCAGTGCAGCCTCGAATCAGGCAAGGGCTAACGTGGAGTTCTTCTGGAGCACCCAGTGCCCATATTCGTGGTGGGTGGCGAGAAGGCTAGAGAGAGAATTTGGAAAGACGGCGCAGCTTGAACTGAAGCTTGTGAATACTAACGAGAGAAAAGCAGTTGAAGAGTTCGGGCTTACCTTCGGCCTGAGAATAGACGGGAGAACGCTGTTTGATCGAATACCTTCCTGGGATGAGGCCAAGAATGCGGTGGAATCTGTTGGAAATGTCGGATAGGCCTGTCGGTTATATGCGACTTACAGGCTGTCAGGTCAGACCCTTTGGGCAAGAGCTAACAGTACAACAAGTGAAGTGCGGAATGGTTATTTGTCCTTCTGTTTTCTGGGTACGAGCGTTGGTTCGGGGTGCCCTCACCCCGAACCTTGTGTGTTGCGGGCTAAGAGCTTGCCCTGAGGATTCAGGCCGAAGGGTACATCGCAACAACAGCGAACCCCTATCTGAAGTCTCTCGATTGGAACTTCACTGCGCTTTGTGGGAACTCTAAGGGAGTAAATTCCTCTCCGATCACGTTTATTATTCCCTCGTGCTTTTCCAGTTTCCCTTTCACTAAAAGGATGGATGAGGTAACGATTGCTCTTCTGGATTTCTTCACCAAATTTGGTTTCACCACCACATTGATCAAACCGGTCTCATCTTCCAGGGTCAAAAAGACGAATCCTTTGGCGGTTCCCGGTCTCTGTCTTATGATAACCAGACCGGCGACTTTTATATCATTTCCATTAGTTTCTTTCAGATCACAAGCCCGCTTCACTTTCAGTTTATTCAGATGGTCACGGAGGAATATCATTGGGTGGATGGTTGGCGAAAGCCCCAATCCATCGTAATCTGCAACCAGAACGTCTGAAGGATTCATCGAAGGTAAAGCGATCTTTTCCGTCTGATTATTTCTTAATCTCAACTCCCCTGCGCTTTTGTTAGCTAATCCTTGGACTTTCCAGACTGCTTCTCTTCGGTCCAAGCCGAAGCAGGAAAAAGCCCCCACCATTGCCAGTTGTTCCAGTCCTGATTGGGGAAGATCGGTTCTGAAAACGAAATCATCTAAGGATTCAAATCGTTTTTGAGTTTGTGCTTTTTCGATTTTCTCTTGGGCAGATGGCCCCAGCTCCCGGACGTACCTGAATCCCAGGCGGACTTTTTCATTCTCAATAGTACAGTCCCACTTGCTTTTAGTCACATCCACATGCAGAGTTTCCACTCCATGCCTTTTTGCATCTTCAACAATGGTGGAAGGATTGTAGAACCCGAGAGGTTGAGCATTCAAAAGAGCACAGTAGAATTCAGAAGGGTAGTAAGTTTTGAAAAATGCGGATACATAAACCAGAAGTGCAAATGAGGCAGCGTGAGATTCGGCAAATCCGAAATCCGCAAATGCTGCCAGTTGTTTGTAAATTCTGGATGCAGATGCAAGGTCGATTCCGTTTTTCACCATGCCGCGAATAAGAGACCTGCTCAGCTTTTCCATCTTTTCTCTGGATCTTTTGTGCCCCATTGCTCTTCTCAATTCGTCCGCCTGGGAGGCGGTAAATCCGGATGCCTCCATGGCTACCCTCATGCCTTGTTCTTGAAATAGAGGGACTCCTAGTGTCCTCTTCAAGATTGGTTCCAGACAGGGGTGAGGGTAAGTAACTTGTTCTTCGCCCTTTCTTCTTCTCAAGTATGGATGAACCATCTCCCCCTGAATGGGTCCAGGGCGGATCAAGGCCACCTCGATGACCAGATCATAAAAGCACCTGGGCTTCATCCGGGGAAGCGTATTCATCTGTGCTCTGGATTCCACCTGGAAGATTCCAACGGTGTCGGCACTACAGAGCAAATCGTAGACTCTGGGATCGGCATAATCCAAATGTGCCGGATCGACTTCGATTCCTTTATGTTCTTTAACCAGCTTGATGGCATAATCGATCAGAGAGAGCATGCCCAGGCCCAAAAGGTCGATTTTGACCAAGCCGACGTCTCCGGCATCGTCTTTGTCCCATTGGATTACGGTTCTGTCCGGCATGGTGGCGTTTTCTATGGGAACGATTTGAGAAAGAGGTCTTTTTGTAATCACCATCCCGCCGTTGTGTATTCCCAGATGTCGAGGAAAGCGCTCAATCCCCCTGCAGAGTTCCGTCAAGAACCTTACCCTTTTGCTGTCCAGCTTAAGCTCCGATTCTTGCACCCTCTCGATTATCTCTTCAGCATCTGAATAGTGATCTAAAAGTTTGGCTAACTTATCCACCTGCTCTAAGGAAAAACCCAGAACCTTGCCCACGTCCCTAACCGATGATCTGCCCCGATAGCTTATCACCTCGCAGACCATTCCGGCATGCTCCCTGCCGTATTTCTCATAGACGTACTGAATTGCCTCTTCTCTGCGGTTATGCTGAATGTCGATGTCAATGTCCGGCGCTTCTTTTCTTTCCTCTGAAAGGAATCTTTCGAAGAGCAAATTGAGCTTGACCGGATCAACTGCGGTTATTCCTAAACAATAGCAGACGGCGGAATTGGCAGCAGAACCTCTGCCCTGGCAAAGGATGCCTTTTTCCCGACAGAATCTGGCTACGTCCCAGACTATGAGAAAATATCCCGCCAAATTAAGTCTCTGGATTATGTCCAGTTCATGGGCGATCTGCTTGGCTGCTTCCGGTGTCATGGGCTTATATCTTTCCCTGGCCCCTTCATAGGTTAGCTCGTAGAGATAACTGAAAGGAGTTTCTCCTTCGGGCACAGAGAAGGCGGGTAAAGACGGCTTTAAAGAATCAAGAGAGAAATTACAACCTTCCGCAATTCTTACGGTATTTTCAACAGCTTCGGGATGCTCGGCAAAAATTCTTTTTACCTCCTGCGGATGCTTTAGATACCTTTCTGCATTAGGATAAAGAAGCGTTCCGGCTTGATCCAGATTAGTGCGGTTTCTTATGCAGACCAAAACGTCCTGTAGTTTCCGACCTTCCGGTTCTATGTAATGGACGTTGTTTGTGGCAACAAGGGGGAGGTTCAGCTTCTTGCTTAAACTTATCAATTGAGAGTTTAGCTTGGCCTGTTCAGGACGGTTATGATACTGAAGTTCCAGAAAAAAATCCTCGCCAAAGATTTCCTTGAACTTCAAAGCCATCTTTTCAGCATTTTTAGAATCATTCTTCAAAAGTAAAGAATGTATCTCACCAAGAAGGCAACCGGAAAGGGCAATCAACCCTTCTGATCTGGAGTAAAGTTGGTCTACATTTATCTTTGCCTCTCCCTTTGGATGAGATAACAATGCCTGGGTGAGAAGCTGGGATAGGTTGGAATAACCTTGTTGGTTTTTGACAAGCAGCAGCAAGTGATGTCTGTTCTCCAGGGTGATCTCTGAGCCTATTATGGGTTTAATCCCCTTTTCCTTACAAGCCTTGTCAAATCGGACCGCACCGTAGAAACCATTGTGATCTGTCAGGGCTAAGGCTTTATATCCAAGCTGCGAAGCCTTCTGAGCCAAATCTTCAGGATGACTTGCTCCATCCAAAAAGGAAAAATTGGAGTGACAGTGTAGTTCCACATAATCCATTTCTAAGCCTCTCAATCAAAGATGCCTTGCAAAAACCACTTCTTTGAGGAATTGTCGAAAAAGATAAGATATTGTTCTCCTTCAGAAAGCTCGATCTCGAAGTAATCTCTGTCATATCTTTCGGACCACCATTCGCCTGATATCTCCCAGGGTCCTCTTTGTCTTACCACCTCACCATACCAGGAGTCAGCGATTACAAATCTGATCAAGCCGTTTTGTTCCCTGACTGTGGCCGGCTTGGGCGGATCGTACAGCCTGAATCCAGATATGGAATTTTCGGAAAAACTAACTTGGGTTTTTGTCGGTTCAGGCACAGATTTTCCCCTTTTCTTTTTTCCCCCGGTAAATTCCTTTGAGTTTTCTTTTTTTGGTGGAGAATACAAGATCAACTGCAATCTACCTTCAGGTTTGTTTGACGATATGACCCGAGGAGAAAGGATGTTTCCATTACCTAAAACTCTTTTCAGACGGGTGAGAATTTGACCTAAAGGGTTAGCTTCCTTTTTCTGGTAAAGACTGATTTGCTCCGATGATAGGGTAGAAGTTGTTTGAATGCTAATTTGAATTTCTTTTACCGGATCAGGCAGAATGACGTCTTTTAGTTCCAGTGCGAGCAAATCGATAAAGGGTTTAGGCTTGTTGGTCTCCTTAGCCAAGGAAATGGGAATGGGTATTTCGTTGTTGTTGCCGGTTTTCAGAGTCACCAGAACTTTTTCACAGCCCAATCCTTTCTGGGCGAGCTCACCGAGTTGTCTTTCAAGGATGGAATTGACGTAAAAGAGAATGCCGATTTGGGTTTCAAGCGGCGATTCAAAATCTTGAACCTGGTTTTCTTTCTGGTCCAATCTTTTGGGTTGGATTGGCTCATCATCCTCACCCCTTGCCATTTTCAAAAGCGTGACACTCTCTGAACCAAATCTCTCCATTACCTCTTGATCGGGTAAGAGGGCGAACTGTCCCAAAGTCTTTATGCCGAGCCGGTAGAGTTTTTCGTACTGGTCTTGATCGATTGGCAAAAGCTGTATAGGCTGAGTTTCCAGGAAAGTCTTTTCTTCGCCAAAGGGGACGATGGAGAAAGAATAAATTCCACTGATTGAAGCCCCAACCAGTGAGGTAAACTTGTTGCTAGCTATTCCGACCCTAACTGGGTAGCCCTGAGTTTTGACGAATGAGATTAATTTTTGGGCCAGATCCTTTTCTTCAGGATAGGTTCTGGTGAAACCTGAGGTGTCAAGGTATGCGATTCCGGGCTTTGCTTCTTCGATGAAGGGGCTAAGTTTTTGTAATTTTCTTAGCAGCTCGTCAAATCTGCGTTGCTCCTTTTTTGCATCCTTGATCAAGACGGTAAGTTCCGGGCAGACATTTTTTGCCTGAACAACTGTCATCTCCGTTTCAACCCCTTTTTTAGTTGCATGGGTGTTGGTGTGTAAAACGATCGATCTATTGCTCGAACCCTCAGCCAGAACCACAGGTTTTTCTGATAGCTCTCGTTGATTGATTAATTGAACCACTAAAGGGAAATCGGGTATCAGAACACAGGCGACTCTTCTACTCATTTAATTTCAACTCCACAGCTTGATTCTCTTTTCCGAACAAACTCTTTTCCGTTTTGATTCGAAGTTTATCATTACGTCTTTCGATCCTTAGGCAAAGAGCCAGTTGATTTCTTTGGATCGTGGTTGAATCCGGCTCTCTCAAAAAAATCCCAATTCCTCCGGCTTGTTTAACAGCTCTTTTCAAACGCAGAAGAAGGGCTTTGGGAATCTGATCTTTTGTGCCGACCAGATCGAAAACACCTAAGAAGATGCTTCCGTTTCTGAAAAGAATCTCCGCCGCTCTCAACCCAGTTTGGATATTCCGGGGTCTTAAAACTAAAATGCTTCTCAAATCAATTCCGCTTTTTTGGGCAGAGGGTGGATAGAAGGTTTGACAGAAATCAAAGTATGCAGTTAACCTTTCTTGTTTGTTTAGTCCGGAAATTATCTTGAAAAGCAGAGAGGTTTTGCCAGACGATTTCGAACCAACCATCTCAACCAGGTGACTACGGGGTAGCCCTCCATACAACATTCTCCGGTCAAGGAAATGGATCCCGGTAGGTAAGGGGACGTATTCATCCCATTTTGTCAGGATGTGAAATTTGGTGGCAACTTGTTCCCGCAACTTTTGAATAAGGGTTTTGTTAATAACAGAAGACAAAGATTCTCTCCTGAATCTAAAAGGGTCCTATTCGCTTCCAGGCAAAACAGCCTCATGATTTATATTATCGGCATAACTGCACAAATGTGCACCTACTATAATATACGAAAGAATCCAAGGGTGTCAATAATATTTTTAACAATTTTCCCGGTTTTGGAAACTGTTTGACAAATCGTCACTTAGCGGTTTAATTTGGACTAAGGCAACCGGAGGAAGAGGTGAAAGTAATTCCCCTGGCATTTGACTCTCTTGGCGTCAGGTCCATGGCAACCTTTGTGGAGACGGACCTGAAAATAATGATCGATCCGGGCCTGGACCTCGCACCGTTGAGATACGGCTTGCCTCCAACAAAGACCGAAGAGGAGAGAGCTAAAGAGCTGTCCGCCAAGATCAATCAATATGCCAAACAGACAGACGTTTTCATCATCACACACTATCACCACGACCACTACTTTCCAGATGCAGACTTTTACCAAGGTAAGACATTGATATTGAAACACCCACGAAGCAACATAAACCACAACCAGAGAAAGCGGGCTAAACTCTTTCTTGTATCCTATAGGGAGAAACTAAAGAGAATAGAGTATGCAGATGGAGCAGAATTCGAATTTTTAAATACCAGAATCCGAATCTCCTCGGCATATCCACATGGTGAGGTTCTCTCCAAGTCCGGATTTGTGATTATGTGTTCAATCTCGCATTCAGGAGAGAAACTGGTCTTTGCGTCGGACGTTCAGGGTCCCCAGGTGAGTGAGGTCGTCGACTGGATAGTGGGGGAAAATCCCGATTTGCTTATAATCTCAGGCTATCCCACATATCTGAGGCAACACGCAGATCAAAGAGTACTCGAAACATGCAATCAGAACCTGATCGAAATTCTTGTTCGAGCCAAGACCAAGACCATAATCCTGGATCATCACCTGACAAGGGATCTGGATTACGCGGAGAAAATAAACGACACCGCAGAAAG
>CAYGCR010000057.1:0-21097 GCA_964348415.1 uncultured Ignavibacteria bacterium
TGTATTTGCCCAGGACCAGAAGCTGAGAGCCCTTGAAGATATCGGGGAACTCTCGGGGGTAGAGATCATAAGCCTCTGCATTATCGAAGGATAGCTTAATATCTGTAAGAATGGGATGAGAGACCTTCTTGTAGAAGCCGGATACTTTCACCTCGATATCTTCGGACGGACGGACGTAATCGGAGGTGGCGTGATTGTCCTGGGCTAACCTATCCAGCAAGCGGGTGTTCACGTCGTACCCCACACCGAATACGAATATCCTGGTCGAAGACCGGTTGGCGTCTTTCACGTTGGTCAGAATGGTGTTTATATCCGTCTGCCCCACGGTGGGAAGACCGTCCGTTAGGAAGATGACAAAAGAAGCTCCATCTACATCTTCGATTTGCCTGACACCAGTGGTCAGCGCATCGTTTATGTTGGTTCCGCCCTCTGCTTCGCATTCATCCACAAAAGAGAGAGCCTCCCTGATGTTGTCCTGCTCTGCCCGAACCGGCCCCGGCTTGAAGCTCCTTATCTCGTCATCGAAATCGACTACATTGAACCGATCCCGCTCATTCAGGCTGTTCAGGCAGAAAGAAAGCGCTCCTTTAGCCTGCCTGATTTTCTGTCCCTTCATACTTCCCGAAGTGTCCAGAATGAAGATTATGCTTTTGCTGGACGTCTTGTCCGCGGCAACCTCCACCTGAGGAGAAATCATAGCCAGGAAATAACCCTGGTGCTCCTCATCTTCGAAAGGAAGAAGATTGAAGCCGATATCCTTATCGGAAACAGTATAATACAGCAAGAAGTCCTTGTCCGGTCGGGTGTTTTCCTCCACGTAGGTCACCCGGGCATGGTAATCGTCTTCCTTGTCGATCTTTATGTTATGCGATGGCGAGTAGATGCTTTTTATCGGCGTCTTCGAGCTTATGTCGACGTTGACCTTCACGCTCTGCAGCGGATCCTTGGAGAACTTCTCCGTGTTCAGGGTATAGCGATAACCGCATATTCCTCCGCCCAACTTTAGAATCTCCGAATAGTAGAGCTTGATGCGCGTTTCGCCATGAGCAGGGATGGGATAGACCGAAGCCTTGAACATGCCGTCCTTGAAATACTCTAAGAGAGCGGGATCTTTCTTTCTTCGGACGATATCCTGATAGATCCTTCGGGCTTCCTGTTTGTCCAGTATTTTCCCTTTTATCTCCTCACCTCCCACAAACATGGAGAACTTTGAGATGGAGGCGTCCTCTGGTATCGGGAAGATATAGGTCCCCTCGATATCTCGATGATGGTTATTTAGGAAGACCTGATCCACCGAGGTCTGCGCGACCTGGTTGTCGATTTCTATGTCTACATGGTGATACTTTATTGATAGATTAGGGGGGAAAGGGCCATCGGGGCGCGGCGGCACAGGGATGATGAAACCGTCAGCACACGCTATGGCACTGAAAAAGAGCACCGAGACTAAAGTCAAGCCAAATATCCTCTTCATGACCGACCTCCTTTGAGAAAGAAGCGTTTAAAGTTCAAGGTCAACTTTCTAATGCGCCCTCCTAGCTCTTATACAAGTCATGAAAGGAGATATTCCAGAAGAAATCCTATCTCTGCTTCAGCGCCTCGATTTTTCTTAGTCGATCGTTCAATTCATCCTTAATCTCTCTGTCTTTAACCTGCTGAATGTATTCTTCTATAGTCTTGGAGCCCTCGGAGATTCTTGTAGTGTCAGCGGTGAGCTTTGCCAGAAGATAGTATGCAGTTGCTACCTGAAGATATCCTTCTTTGGTCAACGAGTCCTCTGGATTTTTCTCGATATAAGCTTTCCACACCTGTATTGCTTGTGCCAAATCCTCCGCCCGCATGAGAGTATCATCTTCTTCGATCCTCGGAATTGTCATCTCGCGTGCCAGATATTGCTCCGCTGGCGCAACCGCTCGGACGGATGCCCTCAGGTCGCGGACAACGAATTGCCTGGGTTTGGGTTCTTCAACTTCCGCCGGCTCGGGAATTCCGACAACTTTGGCAGCTTCCTCTCTGGGAGCCATTATGTCTCTGGATTCCTTATCCTTGGCTTTTTCTTCAACTCCTGCGCCAACCGGTTCCGCTTTCGCGGTCTCCAACTGTGCTTTGGGAAGTTCTTCAGCCTGTTCTACGAGTCTCTCTGGCGGGGCAGGGATGCCAACCGACGGCATTTCTTCCCCAGCCTCGGGTTCAGGAGCAGGTTCTCCTTTCTTGGTCAGTACGTCTGCTTTGCCCCTCGCCGTCTCCTGGACCTCCTTTACTTTCTCTGATTCGAAAACGGGGACAACACGTTCCTTCTGAACTTCGGGCTTTTCGGGAATGGGCTGTGCTCTCTCTTTGGTTCCGGCTGCAGGAAGAGCTTCCTCCTCCATGTCCTTAATCTCAAGCGGCGGTGGTTGTTCAGGCTGAACCGTAACTTGGCTGGGGACTATTTCCTGTCCCTTATAATCGATATACAGTTTTCCGATAATGAAGACCAACACTATAGATACGAGACCGGCGGCTACCTTGATCTTCAGGGGAGAGTAGGCGAAGATGCTCTCCAAAGCTTTCTTCAGACCAAAACCAGGCGACTCCTGCTCCCGAGCAGTGATTTTGGCTCTTAGCCGGCTGGAGAAAGAATTCCAGTATTCTTGGGAAGGCTCTTTTGCAGGGATTCTCTTTGCCGTTCCTTCTATCTTTTGAAACAGCGCCAGCCTTTTGGCACATCTTTCGCATTTGGAGAGATGCTCTTGCAGCTCCCTTTCCTGATCTTGATCCAATCTCCCATCCAAAAAGAGGTGAATCAACCTATCCAATCTTTCACAACTCAACTGGCTTACTCCTTATACTCCTTTAACATCTCCTGCATCCTCTCCCTCGCTCGGAAAAGCCGGGACATCACCGTTCCTGCAGATATTTTGAGGGTCCTGGCAATCTCCTCGTAGCTCATGTCCTCGTATAACCTCAAGACTAACACAGCCTTATACTTTGGCGGGAGCGAATCTATAGCCTTCTCTATCTTGCTTTCGATCTCCTTTAAGGCAAGTTGGCTGGAAGGATCAGCCCCGCTTGCCTCCTTCTCCAAGGGGCTTACCTGTTCTTCAAACTGGCTCTCCGGTATGAACAGCTTCTGGCGTTTCAGGAAGTTTATGCTCAAGTTCATGCATATCCGGTACAGCCAGGTATAAAAACTATACCCGATCCTGAACGACTTGATAGCGAAATACGCCTTGATGAAAGTCTCCTGGGCTACGTCATCGGCAGCATCGTGATTTTTGACCATACGATAGGCCAGAAAGTAAATTTTTCTCTGGTAACGTCTTACCAAGAGATCAAAGGAATGTGAATCACCTTCCTGCGCTCTTGCGATCAGCTGGTCGTCACTTTGTGCATTGAAAGGCGTCTGCCCCTCAATTCTGCTCATCGACGCTACCGCCTGATAGAATACAGACCAATTTCAAGATTATTCCCAAAATTTTTGGGTTCGCATCAAAAAAACAAGATGAAGCACCGTTTTCTGCTCAACACCGTCGGCCTCTCCATTTTATGGAGAGGCTGTCAAAGGGGGAGGTTAGGCCTCACAGGGTACAAAGGTTGTATGTTAATAGCTCCAGAATTATCTTATCCGGCATACGGTTGGATTTTAGATCAACATCCGCCCGGTACAGAAGAATCAGGCCTTTTTCCAATTCCTCCACGCTGAAATTCTGAGCCTGCCTCTGGTATTTCGATGCCAGAAATGGCTTTGTCCTGAGAAACGAAGCAAGGTTTGTGCCCTGGCTTGGCGAGAATTCCTTGGTCAGAACAAGCTTCTCCAGGTGCGCAGTAAGCCAGTAGATTATTCCCCCCGGTCTTTCGCCGGCCAGAATCAGGTTCCTCAACACCTGAAGCGATCTGCTTAAGTCTTTTTCCCCAACGGAATCGATTAGCTGGAAGACAGTGTGAGCTCGAGATAGTCCTGCCACTGATTCCACGTGCGCGGGAGTGATGGTTTCATCCGCCCCCACATAGATCACCAGCTTGTCGATCTCCCTGGCCAGTGCGTAGAGATCGTTTCCAATAAGGTCCTGTAATATCTGGACGGCATTTCTTTCGATTTTTTTGCCCTGCTCTTCTATCCTGTTCGTTATCCAGGCCGAAATTTGACTCTCCCAGAGTCTGGGAAACTCAACTGTGGCGGCGAGCCGTCCCAGTGCTTTATAAAACTTCGTCTGAAGAGTAATCCTTGGGGAAAGAAGAATGACGCAAACCGACTTCGGGAGCCTGGGCAAGAATGATAACAACACATCTTTGGAGAAGGTGGAAAGCTTGTCCAGGTCAAACACCACCACCACGCGCCTTTTTGCGTTGACGGGCGACGTAGAGGCTCTGTTGATGATTTGGTCCGCACTGATCTCTGCGCCATACAACATATCCAGGTTGAAGATCCTAAGATTCTCAGGAACCAGAATCGAAACGATCTTCCTCCAGGCCTCCTCCTTCTGGAAATCTTCGTCTCCGGTGAAGTGATACAGCCGCTCCACCTTCTCCTGGGGATCCGACCGCCCGGGCTTCAGCTTGCTCAGCAACTGAGCATACGTGATTTTCGTCGCCATAAGTTCTCTTCTGAATCGGTGTTTGGTTGATCGGTGCCTGCCGTCTTTCTCAAGATAAGGCCATTGCCTATTTTTGCGCGGTTCTGCAGATCGTTTTTTAAATTAGGCAATCAGAACTTGGTTGTCAATAAAAAAGAGCCTCCGAGGGAACACTGGAGGCTCTCTTTGGCAGAAGGGGATGAAGGAGGATTTTTCTATCTTTGAGCCAGCTCGTTTTGAGCCGGATTTTCTTTCTCCGGAATCAAATTCAAACTGAAAGGGATTTTCTTTTTGTATACCAGGGCCATGTTTCGATAAGGCTCCAGATCCTTGTTGCAAACCATCTGCAGGTTTACCTGGTTGACTACCACAAAGCTATCGCTGAAGATCTCCACGGTTTTGTTTTGAAACAGATGTGGATTGATCTCGATGAATTCCAGAAGTGCCAGCAGGCCGGCGTACTCACATTCAACCGGGTTACCCTTGAATTGCGCCCGGAAAACTATTCCTAAGTCGGGAACAGAAAAAGAGACCACCCCGTTCTGACCATCCTTAGAAGCCCCATCTCGAGTCGTTCCGTAGAAGAAGCACTGCATCGAATCCTCCTTATCGATCAGCCGCTATTCTCAGCTTGTTATTGTTTCTGTCCTCACAAAAAAGCAAATTATGTGCCGCAGAAATGCTTCGGTTCAACGGGAAAGAGAGGGATTCGAGCGGGAGTGGGACGTGATGCTCCATCAAGAACCTCCGGGTGGGAACTGATTAATATGTAATGACATACGGTCAGGACGATGCGAGGTGCTTCGAGCAGGCGTCAGTCTTCACAGAACGGTGGGGACGTCCCAAGCGGTTCTGTCCAATGTTGTTATGCAAGTTGGTTCATACTTACTGCAAGGCCATACATGAGGAGGGGAGGCATACACAAGTTTGGATTGCCGTAGCATCTACGGGATACACGGCGCCTTGGCAGACCCCGCCTGGAATAATCCGAAATTCCACTAAAATGAGCTCGGTTCACGCCTTGGTCCCCTTTCGACACTCAGCCCGCCCCCGAAGCCCAGGGTCGAAGACAGGGTCCCCAGCGCAAGCTCAGGTCAAGCAGGGACTTTCGCTGTGGGATGGAAAAACGAACGGGTGAAGTTTTCACTCCACCCTCGTTGAACCACAGGTCAATCGACTTTTTTATCGTTCTAAATGCTCCCGGACGAATCGAGGAACATCTAAGTCTATACTATTCTTGCGACTTGAAGCAGTCTTGGGCTGTCTGGAAGGCTTCTTTAGCCTTTTCTCCTACGTCACTCTTGGCATAAATAAATGCCAGTTGCTGCCAGGCCTTGCAGTTTGTGCTGTCCTTTTGCACCAGGGATTCGAGTATTACCAGAGCTTGATCAAATTGCCCCTGTTCTTGGTATATCTCAGCAAGAACACTCTGAGTTTCCAGATCTGTGGAGTCAAGCTCCATGACCTTTTGGAAGGCGGGCTGAGCTGAAGCCAGAAGCTCATTCTTCTCCTGGGTCAGCTCCTTCAGTCTGGCCTGGGACTTTTCGTCCTTTCGGTATTCCCCGGACTCATCTTTCAGCGAATCAAGCGCCCTGTCCACCCATACCTTTTTGCGCAGATAGGCGGATCCCATGTTGAAATAGGCATCCTTGTGATCAGGAACTTCGGCCACCAGTTTCTGGAAGTTTGAAATGGCCTGATCGTAATCCCCGGCGTTGTAGTAAATGGTGGCGACGTTGAACAACAAATCTGCGTTCGTGGAGTCCTTTTCAAGGATTCTGTTGTAGGTTTGCAAGGCCTCGTCCTGTCTTCCGGCGTAGAACAGGGCATCTCCATAGCCTCTCAAGATCTCGGGATTATCCGGCTCTAACTCAAGCCCAGCCTCAAGGGAGGAGAGCGCGTTCTCATATTCTCGCTTAACGGTATAGGCAAGGCCGCTGTACAAGTAGCTCTTAACGTTGGAAGGATCGATTACCTGGCAGGTCGAAAACCTGACTAAAGCTGTGTCGTAATTCTGTTCGTTGAAAGCGGTGGCTCCCCGGTTGAAGACCTGAGTCCATACCTCATTCCTATCTGCACGGAGCTCGTCCAGCCACTTGGCTTTCTTGCCTTTCAGGCTTTCTGCGGCAGCAAACTGCTCTCCCATGCCCCGAAAATTCTTGGTATGATAATAGGCCTTCCCCAACAGGAAACGCAATTCAGCGTCATCTTCGTAAAAGCGCACCGCTTCTTCAAGTATCGCCACCGCGCTGTCGTACATCCGGTACTCATCCTTCAGATGGATCTTAGCAGTGGTTTTGTACGTGCCGGCGGGGAATCGGGGTTTATCGGGCTTCTGCCCCCATACTGCACTTGTCAGAAAGGTCAGTGACACCAATATCAGGGTGATCCGTAAGGACTTCATTTACACGCTCCTTATCCTGTGAGGGTTTTGGTTCAACATTATCCCTGTTATACGGGTTTTTGAACGGCTTTCATAATCTCCGAGAGCATTTTTTCCTCGGGGACCGCTCCAGACACGGAATGATCCTCGTTGATTATCGTTTTGGGTACTCCGAACACCTGATATCTTTGTACCAAGTGAGGAAACTCAGTCGACTCGACCATATCTGCGGTCACCAAATTGCTTTCAATTGCGAACTTGTGTGCCAGGCTAACTGCCCGGGGGCAGTAGGGTCAGGTTGGCGTAACAAATACCTGCAGGTGGACCTTCTGATCGATGTTTTTCAAGCCGTCCTTGGTCTCGACTTTGAGGCTCGTTTCACCCTTGGATATATCCACCATATCGGCCAGCAGGGTGGCGAACTCATATCCTACCGGAGCCCCGTAGTATCTGACGCCATAATCCTTGTCCGCTTCTATCACGGTAGCAGGGATCTTATCTACCCGGTACTGCTCCACTTTCTGTTTGTCCAGTTGGAAGTTATAAACCTCCAGAGACACCTTGTCTGAAAGATCGGACACTTGGCTCAGAAGCTCCCGGGTCTCCCGACACATGGGGCATTCCAGCTCCTGGGTGAAGTAGATCAACTTAACCGGATTTGCCAGACCCTTCAAAACCTCTGCAACTAGCTTTTTTTCTTTCTCCTGCAGCATGACCACCTTCCTCCGATACCTGCTTTCCCATCTCCTGAGCATTTGCCGTGCCAGGGAGGATTACTTATTCTCCCGGCCCGACCGGGAAGCAAAAGAGCGCTTCTTTACCACCAGGACCACACCTCGACCCTGAGATAACGGATTATTCTTCGGAACAAGACCGAGAACAGCCTTCTCTTACCACAATACACTTTAGCGTGCCCGGACATTCCAGATTTTAAAAGATAACCTCTATTTTCGATTTTACAGGTAACCGGAAAGATCTTTTTGGGCCCTTCCAATTCGGCCAGGTGTGAAATCTTCGCCACGGTGCCGGCGAAAGAACGGAAAGGATAGCTTCTCACCTTCAGCTTGACCGGAAGTCCTTGTTCCAGGACGTCTAAGTCCTTCTCCGACACCTCGATTAAGGCCCGCATGGTATCCAGATTGGCAATGCTCAAAAGATTGTCACCGGAACTCAGAGAAGTAACCACTCCCCGGATGGGACTTTTTATCTGGGAGGCGGATATCTGGTCTTCCAGGAATTTGGCCTTGGCTTGCAGCCTGTTTATCTCCGCCTCCGCCATGGATAGCTCCTCGGGCCTGGCGCCATCCTCCTTTATCTTCAACTCGTTCTTGGCAATCTTGAGTCGGTTTGAGAACACCGATACCTCGGTTTGCGCCTGCTCCAGTTCGTGGTTGCTGCTCAGGTTCTTCCCGTGAAGGTCGGAGATTCTGGAAAGTTCCTTTTCTTTGAGTTTGAGCTCACTTTGGATTTGAGCCACCAAGTCCTTTGCCTGCTGAACTTCCTCCGTTCTTGCTCCCTTCCGAAGGAGCGCGTAGTTTTCCTCGGCTTTATTCAGAGCTGCCTTGGTCTGGTTCAGGTCAGAAAGGTAGGAAGGAGAGGAAAGCTCCGCCACGATCTGGCCGGGCCCCACCTTCTGCCCCTCCTTGACCCTGGTCACCAGGTTCAAGCTGGTGTAATCGTCTGCAAAGAGCCTGAGCAGATTTATCGATTTCTTTTCCTCGCTTCCTCCCTGAAAGAGCTCCGAGGTTATGGTTCCATTGGGCGAGCTCTTGAGGACAAAGTATTCCAGAGCTTTGATCTCACAGGGGCTGCCTATTTTCAATTCCATCTTGACCAGCACCAGCGCCAGAACCAGTGCCGCCAGCACAGCGGTATAGATGATGATCCTTCTGGCAACCAAACGCTTCTCCTTTTCAAAAAAGAGAAATTGAGTCGCTCCAGACAAAGTTGCTTTTATCGGTCTTTTCAAAATAAGAAAAACCAAAACCAAAAACAAGATAAATCCGAGCAATCCAAATTGGGTCACCAGAAAACGCTCTGCCTTTAAGGCGATGAAGCCAAGCAGAAAGGCCGAATACAGAAGAGAAAGGATTCCGTAGCGGACGTATATTTTCTTTGCTCTGGGAGAGACTTGAATTCCTGGTGCGTCTTGCTTCAAAAACCTCCTCTTTAGAGCCGCCGAGATATAATCGAATGCCTTTCTCCTTAAATTGGGAATCTCCACATAATCAGCCAAGAGATAATATCCGTCCAGCTTTATGAGGGGATTGAAGTTGAAAAGAACGGTTACTCCCGAGGTGATCACGACCACGAAAAGGAAACTATTCAAACCGGTATCCAGATCGGTGATTCTCCACAAAATCGTAGCCACCGCCCAGACGAATATCTGACAGTATGCCCCCGCGAAGGTAACCCACAGCCTTTTTGATTTCTCTTTGAACAGATAGGCGTCACTTACGTTGCAGAAGAAACAGGGTTGGAAATAGAGCAAAAGGAAGCCCATTTCGTGGACCTCTCCTCCGAAGTATTTGCAGGTCAACGCATGGGCAAACTCGTGCAACACCACCACCAAGAATATGGCTATCCAGACTTTGAAGATGGTGGCGATCTTGAAGATCCCCCGGAAGGTATAACCCAGATCGGCCCAGCTGGAGATGGTTATGACCAAGGCCAGGAAGATTATAACCAGAGAAAAGATCAGGAAGGGGGGAGTGAAAAGAAACCTGGAGTACCTTACCAGTCCGTTCAGAAGGCGATCCGGGTCGAATCCCTTCAGCTTTATGAAAAGGAGCTTCCCCGGGAAAGTCCTCTTTTGATATTGAAGTCGGGCAAGCTCTCGCTCGGACATCCGGCCTTCCAGAAATCCCAGGCTCTCCAGGCGGTGGATGAACTTGTTCAAGGTCTCCAGGGGGAGCTGAATCTCGAAACGCCCCTCAAACCTCTGAGCTATTTGTTCGGGTGAGCTTTTTCCGTCCAGATTCTGGCATATGAAGTACTCGAACTCCTTTATGCGGAAGAACTTCTGGGTGACCGGATCTTTGATCACGAAGTAGGTGACCTTTTCGAACTCCTGCTGGCTGATGATCAGGTCGTCACGGAATCTGGGATAGCCTTCTTGCATTGAACTTCACCGCTTATTTAGGCGTAAACCACGCAGAGACTCGGCATTCGTCCATAATTTAGCGTGTACCCCTACAGCAGGCAAGGCAAATCTTCCAATTTGGTTTTGGGATGAAGCAGGCGTCAGTTGGGTTGGATCGTAACGACTGGCATGTCCGCGGCTGTAAGGGTTTACCCCAGTAACCCGGGGGGCGGCTGCTGGGTAACGGGAGCCACTACGGTTGACTGGGATGTCCCAATATACTGTATGGCGCGGAGCAGAGAAGGCAAGGGTTAGGGCTTGATACAGACCAACTTGGAGATTAGGTAAGGGGGCTAAGCGGGTGGGTTTTGTCCTGTATGCCCAAAAAAATTTAGGGGAAAATGTTATTTTTCTCTTGACAAGGGTAGAATACGTGATATATTGTAATTGAAAAGAGCCATAGTAGCAAAGTAATTGTAAAAGTTTTAGGCTTACCCCTTCTGCAAAGAAAGGCAGACTGAACGGAAAATCGTAGTTTTCCGAACCTAATAGGTCTGTCCGTTTTTATATCCCCAGACACAAGTTGTTTAGGTACAATACCGGAGTACTCGTTATAAACGGAACTGCTCAACCGATATGTATGAAAGGAGGCTCTATCGAGTATAAATTCTGAACAATTGCTATCTCGGCTCTTTTGAGGGGGAGTTTTAACTGAAAGAAGATAGCATCTGTGAGTTGACACAGGAGGATGTAACATGAAACAAAACAAGAAAACCAAAAGGCTTTGTGGCGCGCTGGTGATGGTGGCGGCCTTGTGGGTCATGGCGGTCCCTGCGCAGGCGGCAACCTGGGACACTACCAGAGTCTACGACGGGACTGCGACAATGTACGACGTCGCCGTCGGTGACAAACTGATGGGCGCATCCGATGATACCGTCCGAATCTTCACCACCCAGTACGGCTCACCTTACAATGTTCTGCTCTTCACCGACGTTTCTTTCACGCCGCCGATGATCTGGCGGACGGATGTTGTGGGCGTCGAGACCGGCGGGAGTCGCGGAAAGGCAATTGGCGATCCGGATAGAGACGGAGACAATGATCTGCTGTACGGACGCACCTCTTCTCCCTACGAGTTGAAGAAGGTCTCCTGGGACGGGTCCGCATGGGTGACGGAGTTGGTCAGTGGTTTTCCCAGGTACATCTACGACATAGCGGTCGGTGACGCAGATAACGATGGTTACGCGGACGATATAGTGCTTAGTAACAGCTATCACGTCTTTCTGGCCCATTGGAACGGGAGTTCGTATGACACCACCAGGTTATTCCATGGCACCTCCAGCACATACGGAAGTGTGTATGGGGTTGCTATCGGCGACTTCGACGCCACTTATGCCGGGAACGAGATCGTGGCCGTGACGTACGGGGAGTGTGTTCTCAGGATAAGATGGGACGGAGCTGCCTGGGTAACGGACCTGCTGTACGATCATGGGGTCGACATCGACCTGTATGACGTGGCGGTGGGTGATTTCGACGCCAGCAACCCCGGTGAGGAGATAGCTATCAACAACGGCTACGCTTATTCCACTCACGGCGCAGTGCTTGAATTGTACGGTTCGGGTGCGAGCTGGACTCTAAGAGCCCTTTACACCCCCTCAACCGGCTGGGGAAGCTCCGGGGAGATCATCGTAGGCGACTTCCTGGCGGCCAATTCAGGCGCAGAGATTGCGGTGGTGAGTGGGGGTGGCTCCTCGTACGAGGCCAGGGTGGTCTACGGATCAGGCGACAACTGGTACTCGGAACAGATGTTCAGGGCCGGTGGCTCCACTCGCGGTGTGGCAGTCGGCAATCTGAATCGGCACCGCACCGGTTTGGAAGTGGCCGTCACGGGCGCGGGGGATGTCTTCGAGGCCGAGGAGCTGGTGCTGTCAGACAACATGGCCACGCTGTCCATAGACAACCCCTCCGACGGTGCAGTTCTGGAAGGCGGTACCGCCGTTACGGTGCAGGCCACCGTTCAGAACACGGGCGCCAACACTCAGAGCAATGTTCCCGTGAACCTGGAGATATCGGACGGCGCCGGTTATACTTACACAGATGTGGAGTACACCGGCACCCTGACTCAAGGCCAGACCGAGCAGATAACCTTCTCGCCCGACTGGACAGTTCCCAACACCGTTGCCGGATACACCGTGAAAGTGTGGACCGCGCTTGCGGGCGATGAATATGCGCCGGATGACACCCTTTCCATCAGTGTAAGTGGCTATCCGGAGGGATATGCCATAGAGGGCTTTGAAGATACCACGTTCCCGCCTACAGACTGGCTGGAGCTCCACACGGCAGGCACGGGCTGGACCCGGAATACGTCCTACCCTCATACTGGGGCGGCTGCGGCCAGAGGCAGCTACTCTACTGGCTCTCACTGGCTGATCACGCCCAAGTTGGACGTTACTACCGGCGACCAGCTTCTCTACTGGACAAGGCGATACTATTCTGGAAACACCGACGACTGGTTCTTCATCGAGGTCTCAACCACCAGTAGCGATACCAGTGCGTTCGTGGCCGTGGACAGCTTCCATACCGACGAACTAACCTATGATTATGTGCAGAAAACCGTGGATCTGGGTTCATACGCGCGCATCAAGGGTCAGATTTACTTAGCCTTCCACTATCAGGCCACCGGTGGTCCCTACGTCTATGTGGATGACGTTATGATGCCGCCGATTTACGTGCCGGCGGCCGACATGGCAACCATCTCCATTGATGATCTGCCCGGGGATGTCCAGACCGGCACCAGCTTGCCGGTCAAAGCCACGGTTCAGAATCTGGGAGGCTCGACTGTCAGCCCTGGTGCGCCGGTTAAGCTCAGGATTGATGGTCCCCTAGGTTATGTTTATACCGACCAGGAGGCAACCACCTTGAGCTTGGCGCCAGGCGAGACAGAGCAGATAATCTTTGACCCGAACTGGTTGGCTCCGGATACCCTGTGTAACTATAGTGTCACCATATGGACCGAACTTGCCGGCGACGGGATGCCCGAGAATGACACCTTGTCCCAGGTGATGAATGTCTATCGGTTCGGTGGGCTGTTTGAGTCCTTCACCAACACCGACTTCCCGCCAGTGGGATGGACGGTATACAACTTTGATGGAAGCGACGCCTGGAGGCGATATACCAGTTACTATCATACTGCCCCAGCCTGTGCTCGCATCTACTACGATTTGCCGAACAATGACTGGTTCATTACGCCCAGACTCAAAGCCCAGGATGGCGACAAGCTGAAGTTCTGGTGGAGAGTACACTCGTCCTCATATGAGGAGACAGTCTTTGTAAGGGTCTCGACTAACGCGGATGTCTCAGATACCACTTCGTATGCCATAATTCATACCATTATAAGCAATTCTAAAGATTGGCATCTGGAGACGGTGGATCTGTCGTCTTATGCGGGTCAGGACATCTACATCGCCTGGCATTATGACAACTACAACAACTACGGCTTTGCCATCGATGATGTGACCGGGCCATACTTCCCCACCCAGATAGCGGTCAGTCCGGACAGCATTTATGAGGAACCCTTTCCGGATAGCTTCTTTGACGTCTATATGTATATCGGAAACGTGGGTGGAGGCCAGCTCGACTACAACATAGAGCTGGAAAGCGCGGTAGGCTGGATGTCGGTCGACCCCACCTCAGGTTCGGCCTTGGGCGGTGAGGAAGACACCATCACGGTGAGCTTCAATACCACCGGCCTGGACGGACACTACTACAACACCATCCGCATCATCTCCAACTCCGGAGAGAAGCAGGATGGAGATACGGTGGAGGTACCGGTCCATATCTGGGTACGCTTAATCCCCGGAATGTCCGTATCTCCGGATTCGTTTGCAGTCGAAGTGCCTGCTGACGGCACCGAAGACGATGAGATGTACATCGAAAACACCGGAAGCGGACAACTGGACTATGAGATCGAGACCGAGGAATGGGGCAAGAAAGACGCCATGTTCATGGGCGAGCCTGCCTCTCACTCCAGCAATCTCTATCATGGCAAGCCCGCTGACAGGGAGCCGGAAAAGGGTCAGGCGGATTTCACCCGCGGCGTTCCTCCCCAGAAGGGACAGGGCGGACCGGATGCCTTTGGCTATCGCTGGATCGACTCGGATGAGCCGGGTGGACCCACCTTCAGTTGGGTGGAGATCTCCGGAGAACCGGGAGCTACTTTGCTGGATCTGAGCGATGATCAGAACGCTGGACCTTTTGACATCGGGTTCACCTTCAGCTTCTACGACAATGATTTCACCCAGTTTCGCGTATGCTCCAACGGGTGGGTGAGCTTCACCAGCACGGTGACAACCTATACCAATGACTCCATCCCCGATCCCACCGGTCCCCAGAATCTGTTGGCTCTTTTCTGGGATGACCTGTATCCGCCAGGTAACGGCGATATCTACTACTACAATGATGGCAGCAGGTTGATTATCGAATACGACGAGGTGCAGAGGCTAGGCTGCAGCGCGTGCCTCTACACCATGGAAATCATCCTGTATCCCAACGGCCAGATCTTCTACCAGTATCTTACCATGGGCGGTGATCGGCTGGATGAGGCCACCATAGGAATCGAGAATGCCGACGGAACGGATGGTCTGGAAGTGGTCTACAATGCCTACTATGTGCATGACAACATGGCCATCAGATTCTCGGCTGCCCCTGCCTGGCTGGTCTTCAGTCCGGAGTCTGGTTCGGTTCCCGTGGGTCAGACGGACACTATTGATGTGACCTTTGACGCCACCGGAATTCTGAGCGGAGACTTCTTCGGTGCCTTCCTCATTACCGGCAACGACCCGGACAACCCGGCTGATACCGTTCCTGCCCATATGACGGTTCTGGCTCCTGACATGACCGTCTCGCCAGACAGCATAGTCAGCTCCGGAACCGAGGGTGCGGTTCATCACGAGACGGTTAATCTGGGCAACACCGGACCCGGAGACTTAATCTGGAGCATCGATGAGGATATTGATTGGTTGTCCGCGGCTCCTTCCTCCGGCACCGTGCCGGCAGGCAGTCCGCCGACAGCTGTTGATCTGACTATCGATTGCACCAATCTGTATGCCGGTGATTACCTAGGCCTGCTGACCATAAACAACAACGACCCGGATCTCTATCCGTCAATCACCTACAAGGTTTACCTGCACGTGGGACCGGATCCCTCCATTGCTGTTCAGCCGGATAGCTTCTACGTGGAGATCTACGCGGGAACCTACAGGGATTCCACTTTGAGGCTGATCAATGATGGAGCCGGACACCTGGTGTTTGACATCGAGATAGAGGAGACCGGCATTAGGCAGAGCTTCACCGAGGGCTTTGAAGGTTCCTGGCCTCCTCCCGGCTGGTCCCTCATCCAGACTCATACCGGAACCAGTCATCCCATCCCCAGTTACTGGTCGCAGACCGATTACGATGTGCATTCGGGCAGCTATGCGGCTGGACTGTGGTGGGATTATGGACACCAGGATGAGTGGATGATCACTATGCCGGTCACCATTGCCGGAACCTGTTCGCTGACCTTCTGGACTTACGGGTATCAGGGGTCACCGTACGGAGATCACTACTGGGTGAAGGTATCAACGGATGGTGGAAGCAGTTGGGATCCTGTGTTTGATCTGACCGAGCTTCCTGATCTCGGCGATTTCAATATGTGGGAGTTCCCGTACACCATCGACCTGTCCGCTTATTCGGGACAGACGGTCAACATAGCCTTCCATGCGGACGACCCGCCAGACAACGATGGTCTGTGGTGGATATGGATCGTCGACGATGTCGAGCTGACCTGCTACGGCGGCGGATGGTTAACTGTCAATCCAGACTCAGGCGTGGTTGATCCGGTTTCGTTCTTTGACGTAAGCGTCGGCTTCGACGCCACACAGATACTGGGTGGCGAGAAGTTCGGAAACATCGTCATCAACCACAATGTGCCCGAGCCGAAAGGACAGACGACCGTTCCCGTGCACATGGTGATTCTGGGTCCGGAATACTCCATCGATCCTGAGCTACTGAATATCAGCGCTCTGGAGGGCCAGTTCACCGATGCTTACCTCACGGTGGGTAACTACACCGGTCAGGCCCCGTTGAACTTCGAGATGAGCGATGAAGTGCCATGGCTGGAGGAAATTCCGTCCTCCGGAACCGTAGCTATCGGCGGCGATCAGCAGATCACCGTGAGAGTTGACGGTAACCAGCTGATTCCGGGAGACTACTACGCCGAGATATACATCGAGACCAACGATTTCGACGAGCAGTACGACACCATACCGGTCAACGTACATGTGGGACCCGATCCCGTCATCAGGGTGAAGCCGGATAGCTTCTTTGTGGAGATGTTCCCCGGCACGGTCAAGGATAGCATCATGACCATCGTCAACGACGGCGACGGTACTCTGTCATTTGAGCTAACCATTGAGGATGTTACTCCGCCTCTGTCTTCGAAATGGGCAGAGAACCAGCAGGAGATTTACGAGATCCTCAAGGCCAATGAGCAGAGGGTTGCCTCCTTCCTAGCTGAGCAGGCGAGCCTGTCCGGCTCAGGGTCCGAGCAGGTTGCCGCAGGAGATCTGCAGAGGATGACGGCTGATGAGATAATGGCCGCCAGGCAGAATGCTGCTGCAGGCGCTGGACTACCGGGTAGGCAAGATTTCATCAAGGCCTGCGTCTTGGACTGCTGGGGCGGCACGGACTTCAACTGGCCGTTCTGGGACTATCTGAATGCCAACTGGAGCACTTACGGTGACCAGGAGATCGTGATTGACTACTCCTCCTTGGACTTCGACTACATCGCCTATCATGATCTGGTCACCAGCGAGGCAAACGTTCTGATCGTGTCCAATGCATGGCGTGACGTTCCGCCTGATTTCTACTGGATCTTTACGGCTGACGAGATAGCCGCCATAACCCAGTACTGCGATGAGGGATGCGGTCTGGTTGTAACCTCGGGAACCATGGACAGCTACAATGCTGGCACCAACCCGGCCAATTTTGCGACGCTTCTGGGATTTGATCCCACCGAGACCTACCTGTGGCCCGGCTGGTATCAGGGCGGATTCTATTTCACCGACTATGACTTCCTTGCTCCTGAGCATCCGGTGTTGGCCAACATGACCGAACCGTATATGTGTCCGGATCCTGATCTCAATGCCGCGACCCCGGCCTCGGGTGACTGGCGTCTGGCAGTGACCACGGCGGAGATCATCGCCGCCGACATCGGAACCTTCTACGGTGCCATCACCGTGGACGAGTCCATGGGAAGCAGAAGAGTCTACTGGTCACATATCCCGGAGAATAGCTACCACTGGACACCCGGTCACGACGACTACCAGTTGGTCTACAATGCCATTGCCTGGTCCGGCGGAAAAATAGAGTGGCTGTTTGTGTCGCCGGAGGCTGGCCTTGTGCCACCGCATGACAGCACGGACGTGACGGTGACCTTCGATGCCACGGAACTGCCGGGCGGAGATTGGTACGCCAACATCATAATCGACCACAATGCTCCGGGTAAGGGCCAGACCATCGTGCCGGTACACTTGGCGCTTCTGGGCGCCAACTTCTCCATGACACCGGAGAGCTTGGTGGTCGACATATTGGAGGGCCAGGTCTTAGAAGAGCATCTCTTCATCGGCAACTTCGGTGGAGAGGGCGATCTGATCTACAGCATGACCGATCCAGTGGCATGGCTGGCTGAGTCCCCGGATGCCGGAAGCGTTCCGCCAGACCAGCAGCAAGACGTAACGGTGACCGTTGACGCAACTTCTCTCATTGCCGGACATTACTACACGGAGATCACCATCGAGACCAACGACTGGAACTTCCTGGAAGTCACAGTTCCGGTGTACGTGAACGTCGGTCCTGATCCGGACATAGAGGTTGATCCTTACTATGCAGCCGGAGTCATTCCCGGATGCCAGTACTCCGTGCCCATGATGCTCGGCAACCTGGGTGGAGGACATCTGGCATTTGAGATCTCCATCGGGCAGAATCCTCCCATACTTGCTCCAGGAGAAAGCAACGTGCGCGAAGCTCTGGAGGCTCTGCGCCAAGCTGGTCAGGTCAATCCTGAGATGACCCCAGAAGAGGCTTACAAGGTGGTCGGTGGTCAGAGGTCGACGGTTGACTACGTCGGCGGCGGCACCTCAGAGGGACTGCTTCTGCGTGCCAGCGATGACAAGCAGGCGGAAATCCTTCTGGTGGACGACGACGGTGGTCTTCCCGGCGGCACTTACACCGACATCGAGTACGCTTATCTGAACGCTCTGGACGACGGCGGTTACGTTTATGACTACTATGTTGTGGACTGGACCGATCCGCTGACGGATGGACCACCGCTTTCTACCATGCAGGCTTACAGGGTGGTGATCTGGTTCACCGGAGAGACCTGGGGTTATTACGGCTATGACGTCCTGACGCTGAACGACGAGTCTAACCTGGCCAGCTATCTGAGCGGAGGCGGGAATCTGTTCCTGTCCGCGCAGGATTACCTGTACGCCAACTATCCCACTGCAGGTAGCTTCTCACCGGGTCAGTTCCCCTATGACTACCTGGGTCTGGCTTCAGTCTCTCAGGACGCTCTCAACGATCCGTATACCGTTGTCGGCGGAATGGGCTCTGTCGCCGAGGGTATGCAGTTCGATGCCCTGAGATGCTATGATAACCCTAACGTTCCCCTGTGGACCGATTACCTGTACGGTCAGGCTAAGACAGTGAACGTGTTCGAGACTATGGGCAACGCCACGGCAGTTCAGTTCGAAGGTGCCAACTTCAGAACGGTGTTCACCACCACCGAGTTCTGTGGTCTGGTGGACGGCTCGCCTAGCTACAGGGTTGAGTTCATGTCCGCTGTCCTGGATTGGATGTTGGGTGCTGGCTGTCCGTTCTCCGTAACCCCGGAGGATGGTTTGGTCGATCCGGAGAGCTTCGAATACCTGACCCTGACCTTCGACGGAAGTGTCTTTACGGAGTGTGCTGAAGAGACCCTTACCTGCTATCTGATGATCAACTCCAACGATCCGGACGAGCCGCAGGTGACGGTCCAGGTCGACATGTGGCCCGGCAGAGGAGACGTTTTTGATCCCCTCTGTCAGGTTAACCAAGGAGACGTGGTGTACCTGATCAACTTCGTGTTGAGGGGTGGACCTGCTCCTGATCCTCTCTGCATGGGCGACTGCGCTCCTTCTCATGATGGCGTGGTGGACCTGGAGGATGTTCTGTACCTGATACAGTTCCTGTATCAGGGAGGATTGCCGCCAACGGCAGCTCCAGAGATACGTCAGCCTACCATCATGAAGCAGCAGCAGACGCTCCCTCGGACACCGACGCCGAAGCCGTTGGAACGCAAATAAACTTTCTGACCCTCAGACTTGAGGATTAGAGAAGTTCAAGAGCCCCCCGCACGGGGGGCTCTTGTTTTTTTGTTCCCTGGACCAGAATTCTTCTGTTAGGGAGAGTGAGGCTTGGCAGGGGGACGTTGTAGCGGAAACCTTCAGGTTTCCTGGACTGCAAGTGGAAACCTAAAGCCCACCATTACAAGGACTTGGAGAATGAAGCCTGGGCTTTCCGTCAAAATGACGTGGCGGATAAGGTCAAGAGGCTAAGATGCCAGGAACCTCAGCTTCAACTCGCCATTTAGCTTTCTTATTCTCTGCAGATTCTCCCTTCTTCCTCTTATCCGCAGACGCATGCCCCCTTTGTCGAACTTGCTCTCCGTTACCACGCCCATCTTGTAAACGTGAGGAAGCAGGTCGGAGTCTCCATTCCCCAGATAGAGCCAGGCCTCCGCCCAGTCGCACTTTGCGAACTCGGCGATTCTCGCTGCCAAATCAGAGATTCCGATCTGATTCTGTGCGGAGGTTAAGATAGGGTTGCCTTGCTGCTCAGAGTAGGGCAAAAGGTTGAAGGGATACTGCCCGGGAAGGTTGTCGATCTTATTGTACACCAAGAGGGTGGGCTTGTCCAGCGAGCCCAGTTCGGAGAGAACCTGGTTCACCTTGGCCACATGCTGCAGAAAGTCGGGATGGCTGATGTCCACCACGTGCAATAAGAGATCAGCCAGCCTTACCTCATCCAGGGTGGACTTAAAGGAGGCTATCAGATGATGAGGGAGCTTCCTTATGAAGCCGATAGTGTCGGTGATAACCACCTTCACGTCTTCCAGAAGCTTTCCGTTCTCGGAGATCTTCAGTAGCCGGGTGGTGGAATCCAGCGTGGCAAAGAGCTTCTCCTCCACAAATACCGAGGAGGAAGTGAGCTGATTGAAAAGGGTGGATTTTCCCACGTTGGTGTAGCCGACTAGGGTGACCTTGAAGATCTTCTCCCTTCTTTTTCTCTGTACCGTTCTCTCCTTGTCGATTCTCAGGAGTGCTTTTTCCAGCTCTTGAATCTTTCTGTTCACCCTTCTTCGATCCATCTCCAGCTGGGTCTCACCCGGACCTTTGGTTCCAATTCCTCCCCACTGTCGGGAGAGGTGGGTCCAGCCCCGGGTCAATCGGGGTAGCAGATACTGCAGCTGGGCCAATTCCACCTGCACCTTTGCTTCTTTGGATCTGGCCCTTTTTGCAAAGATGTCCAAAATCAGCCAGCTCCGATCAATAACCTTGATATCCAGCTCTTTTTCCAGATTATATACCTGAGCCGGAGTAAGATCGTCATCGAAGATGATAAGGTTTGCCCCCAATCTCTGAGCCAGGCTCTTGACCTGATTTGTCTTACCTTTTCCGATAAAGCGGGCGGGGTTGAGTTTTTGGCGTTCCTGGATTACCGTCTCCAAGACCTCTCCGCCGGCTGTTTCCGTCAGAAGCGCAAGTTCCTGCAGGGATTCCTCGACGGAGAACCTGGTCGCCGAGGGGAGTCTTACTCCCACCAGAATCGCTTTTTCTTTCGTCCTAAGTTTAGCTACCTCGAACAATTTTCCCTTGCGGTTTCGGATTCACTCTCCATAATATTATACATCCAAAAGGGCAAAAAGGTAAGCAAAAAGTGGGAGAAAATGACAGGGGGGGTCTTCTAGCTGTAACCTTCTGAGGGCAGGTGTTTGTCTGGAGC
>CAYGCR010000058.1:0-21057 GCA_964348415.1 uncultured Ignavibacteria bacterium
TGTCTTCCGCTTTCAGGAACTGATTGTTCGCCGATTGTCCAAATCCGTTTATCGTTCTGCCGTGCGGTTCACCCGAAGGTGACAAGACAAGAGGTGAGAAAATGAGAGACAATAATCTCGCGTGCGTGTTTTGCGAGAAGACGGACGCCGAGAGCAAGAGAAACGACCCTCGATGGATCGCCGACCTGCAGGTATCAACCGCGCTGGTGTCCGACAATCAAGTATGTCGAGGTTATACCATACTTGTGTACAACAAGGCACATATCACTGAACTGTTTCACTTGGAGAGGGAAGAGCTGATAGCGTACTCAGAGGATTTGGCTAAGGTTGCCAAAGCCATATACGACGCATATCATCCTCATAAGATGAACTATGAGCTTCTGGGCAACGTAGTACCTCACTTACATTGGCACATCATTCCACGCCAAAAGACCGATCCGATTAAATTGGGCTGGCCGATCTGGGGCGAGGGCTACGTTGAAGTCAGATTATCTGACGATGAGTATGCCGAAATAGCCAAGCAGATAAGAAAGCATCTGATCTGAGAACAAATCTGGCACTGGAGTATAGTTGGTGGATAGAAGGTCATACAAGTGGTTCTACGACAATATTCATTCCCGTTACTACGATCTCGCGATGAAATGGTGCTTTCTACCTTTTGGCGGAGAAAAGAGGTGCAGAAGGCAACTGATAGCATACATTGATTTCTCTCCTGGAGAGAGAATTCTTGAGATGTGTTGTGGAACCGGCGGAGCCACCTTTGTCATTGCCGAAAAGGCGGGGGAGACGTGTGAAATAATAGGGATGGACCTTTCCCGGGGACAAATACGTGTAGCGGGGAGGAAAAACCGCTTCGGTCACGTTAGATTTATGCAAGGCGATGTCGTGAATACCGGCTTCGATGGCGCTTATTTCGATAAAGTGTTTATTACCCATGCGCTGCATGAGATGACCAGAGAAACCCGGCTGAAAGTCCTGACTGAGGCAAAAAGGATTCTCAAAGAAAGAGGGGAAGTAATTGTTTTGGAGGTAGACAATCCGGAAAGCTTTTTCGTTCGGCTGTTTATTGGCTTCTGGTTTTTCTATTGGCTACCCTTTAATTTTGAAACGCCCACAAGAAGGGACATGCTGAAGCATGGGCTCGTCAATGAAGTCAGGAAGGTGGGTTTTAACAACGTCGGAAAAATTTCGAAATATAGAGGAGTACTGCAAATCGTAAGCGGCGAAAGGTGAGAGATCTATGGAAAAAAGAGAATTAGCAAAACGGACAAGAGAAGTCTCCTTTTTGACCGGAGAATTCAGGCTGCGGTCCGGCAAAATCAGCTCTTTCTACTGGGACAAGTATCGCTTCGAGAGCGACCCACGATTGTTGGATGCTATAACAGATGAACTGCATAAGCTTATGCCGCAGTCCTTTGACAAGCTGGCTGGTTTAGAGCTGGGTGGAATTCCGCTGGCGACGTGCCTTTCCTCAAAGACCGGCAAGCCTCTTCTATGTGTTCGCAAGACCGCCAAGACATACGGCACGTGCAATCTGGTCGAGGGTGGATTTAGGGCAGGTGAAACCGTGGTGGTAGTGGAGGACGTAATCACTGTAGCCGGGCAGGTGTGTCGATCCGTTCAGCAGATGCGGGAATTGGGACTAATAGTCAAAGACGTGGTTTGTGTGATAGATCGACAGCAGGGCGGTCCGGAAAACCTTAAAGAAATAGGTTGCTCTCTTGCTTCCGTCTTCACACTGGAAGAGCTGGAGAGTCTGACAAAAGAGCGTTTTTGATAATTCGACAACAGCGCTTCGACAAATACTCTCGGCGCCTAGCAATCGGCCACCAGGCTGCTTGCGGTATTTGGCAAGGGAGATTTTAATTGCGTGTTTCCCCGAACAACTTAGATTTGGCCATAAGAAGAGGGTAATCGAATGTTTCACGAGATTCCCAGAGAAATTGAAGAGAGAATGCGTTATTTGGAGCAGCTTGATCGGAAAGAAAGACAGAAGAAAAGACCGCTTCTTCAAAGACTTCGGCAAATACCGCCAGAGACAGGCAGATTCATTGCTATGCTTGCCGCTGCCGCTCCGGAAGGGACCTATTTGGAAATTGGCACAAGTGGGGGCTATTCGACTCTCTGGTTAGCGCTGGCGTGCAGAGAACTTGGAAGGAAGCTGGTTACGTTTGAGGTGCTTGAAGAGAAAGCTGGATTGGCCAAAGAAACGTTCAAAGTAGCAGGAGTGGAGAATGTCGTTAAGCTCGTAAGAGGCGACGCAAGAAAACATCTGGAGAACTACAGAGACATCTCATTCTGTTTTCTCGATGCCGAGAAAGATGCCTATTATGACTGCTACGAAAAGATAGTCCCTAACATGGTCAAAGGCGGATTGCTCGTGGCTGACAATGCCATAAGTCATAAGGAGGAACTGGAGGAGATGATCAAAAGGGCTTTAGATGACAGACGCGTAGATGCTTTGATAGTCCCCATCGGGAGGGGAGAGTTGGTTTGCAGAAAAATCTGACTGAAGTGTGTTGCGCAGGCCCGCTGAATTAATGTGAGAGTCAAAACGATGAAGAAAAGAAGAACAAATTCCCAATTCTGGCAAGGGAAGCAGGTAAAAGTTGAAATTCCATTTTCAAGGGCGGGTGTAGCTCAGCAAATCTGGATAGAAAGCGCAACTGGTTCTGTTCTCATCGATGCGGGCGACGGAACACTCAGAGATCTTGTTTCCGTTGGGGTTGATCTGGATAAGCTAAAAGGAATAATCTTCACTCACGGGCATTTTGACCACGTAGGAGGTCTGCATTCGCTGCTTGGGTTCCTGAGGATGATAGGAAGAAAAGAAGTACTGACGATTTGTGCTCCGAAGGGATGCGCAGAGGTATTTTCGATTGTTGATAACTTCGCGCGGTTGTGCAGGGATACAGTACCTTTCAGAATCTGTCTCAGAGAGATAGAGCCTCAGGAGGTCTTCCAAATGGCGGAGATGAAGATCAAACCTTTCTCGGTGCTACACTGCGGAAGTATAGAAGGCGTGGGAATACTCGATCCAGTACCAGCTTTGGGCTACAGGATCTCACACAAAGGGGAGGCTATTGCGATAACCGGTGACACGGGATTCTGCCCTAGTCTGAAAGAATTAGTGAAAGGCGTAGACCTTGCAATAATAGAAGCGACACATCAAAATAGCAAGGACGTGGACAGGGAAACCTTGGAGAAAGTGCATCTGTCTGAGGATCTGGCAAAGGAGATCGGGAAACTGGCGAAGGGGTTTATCCTGGTTCACAGAGGGGCAGGAGAATGAATCGAAAGCCGAGCATTTTCGAATGGATCAAGAGAGAATTAAAGCCCAGATCCTGTAACTCGGAGGAGTTCATCTACGACGACATGGCCTCCCAGTCCGACCGCTCCTTGCCCATATTGTATCAGCCATTCGATGCGGGAAAGAAGTCTCATTGGCGAGACCGGGGATCGCTTTTCGATTACCTTTACTCAACTGGAGGAAGAAAGTTGCTGGATTTCGGCCCAGGCGACGGCTGGCCGTCCCTGATCGTGGCGCCCTTTGTCGACCAAGTTGTGGGGGTAGAGGGATCGCGTCGCCGGGTTGAAGTTTGTGCTGAGAATGCCGAGCGTCTCGGTATTCCGAATACGGAATTCCTCTTTGTTGAGCCTGGGGGTCGATTACCGTTTCCAGATGACAGCTTTGACGGGGTCATGGCCGCCTCTTCTGTAGAGCAGACTTCTAATCCAAAGGCCACCCTGCACGAGCTTTTTCGGGTTTTGCGTCCCGGGGGACGCCTGCGGATAGGTTATGAAGCCTTGGGAAGATACCAAAACGGTCGAGAGCGGGAAACCCGGCTGTGTCAGCTCAACGATCATACGTGTCGATTTATCCTGTACGATCGTCAAATTGATGACGAATGCGCCAAGCAGTATGGAATAACTTTGGCCATGTCGCGGCGTGAAGCAATAAATTCCCTCTCCAAAGACGGTGGTTCTGTCTCTTTCGATACGATTAGCATTCCGCTTTTGGAGAAAGTTCGCTCGGCGGTAGTAGATGCCCGAGTCTGCTCCTTAGCACACCCCTCGGGGAGAACTCTGGTTTCCTGGCTGAAGGATGTCGGGTTCAGTGAGGTACAGCCGTCACCCAGCGGGGGTGAATTCGCGGGTTTGCTGTTCGATCGGCTTCCTGAAAGGCAGCGCCCGAAAAATATCGATTCCGTGGATACTTTGTTGAAGCCGCTTGTGAGAATCGTAGTGCAGATGGTTGCACCTCTGGACCTCGATCCTATGATTACAGCAATCAAATAGAGCTCAGTACGGAGTCTACGCCGAGCGAAGGCGGAGAACCGGTTTCTTTGTGACTTGACGAATGGAAAGTAGATATCATAAAAGTTGCCAGGCCAATACCGAAAAAACGGGGAAGGTAACAGAAAATGCCAGTCAGGAGTGAATGGGAGCAGTTTTTCAATAAATATGCTCCCGATTATATGAACAATGCTTTTACCAAGAACACCTTCGAGGAGGCTCAATTCATTGTCGAAGAACTTGGGCTTCGCGCGGGGAGCCATATCCTGGACGTAGGTTGCGGAACCGGACGGCACTCAGTTGAGCTTGCCAAGCGCGGTTACCTGATGACGGGCGTTGATATCTCTTCCGGCATGCTGGCGGAGGCGAGAAAAGCCGCGAAGGAAGCAGGCGTTAAGGTCGAATGGGTAAAGGCAGACGCAACCCAGTTCAAACCCGACAATTTATTTGACGCTGCCATCTGTCTATGCGAAGGAGCCTTCGGGCTGATAGGAATGGAGGGTGATGCCGTTGAGCACAGCCTTTCTATATTGCGAAACATCAATAAAGCTGTCAAGCCTCAAGCAAAGCTGATTCTAACCGCAACCAACGGACTGGCTTTGATCCGAAAGTTTAGCCAGGAGGATGTGGAGAAAGGAAGATTCGATCCAATTACTCTGGCTGAAGTGTACCCGGTGGAATACAATACCCCCGAAGGCAAGGAAACTCTGACGGTACGAGAAAGAGGGTTCGTGCCTACAGAACTTGTCTTGATGTTTCAGCAGAGCGGATTTGAGGTCAAGAACATCTGGGGAGGGACTGCGGGCAACTGGGGGCGGCGCAAGGTCGACTTAGATGAGATGGAAATAATGATCATGGCCGTCAAAGCCAACCACGTAGTTTGTTTAAGCGGAGAGGATGATGGGTGACGTTACAGTTCGACCGGCAGGTCTGCAAGACCTGGAATGGCTCTGTAAGACATACTGCGAATTCCACGAGTTCCACGTTCGCGGCGTTCCCGATCGCCTGGTGACCCTGAGCAAATCCGATCCACCGGAAGATTCAAAGCTGCGGGCCAGTCTCAAGAAGATTATTGAAGGCGATGAATCCGTGCTCTTTATCGCTGAAGTTACGCGCCGACCGGTGGGATTTGCCGAGGTCTATGTACGCGAGGATACGCCCGATCCCGCCAGGGTGTCATACAGGTACGGGTATGTGCAGAGCTTAATGGTAGATGAGGCATTCAGGCGACATAGCGTCGGGAGACGGCTAATGGAGGCTGCAGAAAGGTGGACCAAAGAGCAAGGAGCCACCGAAATGCGACTGGACACCTGGGAGTTTGGCCAAGGTTCTTTGGGTTTTTACGAGAAAATAGGTTGCCGAACCCTGAGGCGAATCATGGTGCGAGCGCTGTGAATGTCACCGGATGGAATCTGGCCAGTGAAAGTGGTGAGGCTTTACTTGGCAGCGAAGTTGAACCAGATTCAGTGACGCTGGGGTTTTCGAAAACAGCACGAGAGCCAAGGCATAAACTTCTTCATCCAGATCTTGATGCGTTCTTATTCCCCAAAGTTCGCAACCAGAATCGGCTCTGGGAGGAGACGTTACGTCTGAAAAGGCACGCATGGTCGTCGATAAGATAGATGCCGGCTACGCTGACTGAAACAATCTTCACTAATCTTTCCTTTTGTCCTATTCTTAGCCAATTTCAGGATTGCAAAGATTACATATAACGCGATACTCTTCCTTTGAAGACGGCAGATCGATCTCGTCCGCACCGATAATCAGCGGCGAGCCCCCTCGTGAACCTTTCAAACTCAAGTATAATGCTCAGCTTTCCACAACCAGAATCTCCGACTGTACCGCTATCTTTTAGACAGAGCACCTGCAATAAAGACCAGCTCCTCACTTTTAATCACATCCTTTTACTATTATGTGGTATTCTGGAGACGTAACAGTTCGGTATGGTGCGTTTATTTTGCCCCCTGTTAGCGCCTATCTTCAGTGATCAAGTTTTTTTTCTCTAGTTTTCTCATCTGCTCTTTGGCCCTATGGTGCGAACCAAGGTGGTCCTTATGTGCCAAGGACTTCGAGTAATGGTGATAAGCCTCCTGGTGTCTTTCGCGTTCATGCAAAGAAAGACCAATCAGAAGGTGGGCTTGACCTTTTAGAGCATCAGAATCACAGAAATCCAAAGCGGTCTGGAAGTCATTCTGAGCCTTTTCATTTTGGTTCAAGGAGAGGCTAACCAATCCTGACCAGAGATGACACTCGGCCTTCTTGTTGTCACTAAGTTCAGCGTAGAATGTATTCTGAATTTTAGACTGCAGCTGGTCTATGGTCCATCGAGCCAGGCGGTGTTCCCCAAGGTAGCGATAATACTGAGCACGTAAGAGCTGAAAGTTGAAATTCTGAGGGTATTTCCGGTGCAGCTGTATAACCAGCTCCAGACCCTCCTCTCTTTTTTCTTCCCTATCCAAATAGATGAGCGCTAATTCGTAGGCGGCAAAGTCCCTGCTGTACCTTCCTTTCTCCTTTGCCAGATTCAATTCCTTGATTCCTCCTTTGATGTCCCCCTCGAAATTAAGAAGAGGAAGGAAGAAACGTAGCAATCTGGGCAAGGTTCCAGCATAGTAGTGATACACTCCTAATCCGTAGTAGGCATCGAAGCAATCTGGATTCTTCTTCACCGCTTTTTCGAAATATCGTTTGGCTTTTCTTGCATTTGCAAAAGTCTTCCATTTGTCGCCGGTGTCCAGATAATATTTTGCCTTCCAGCCGTGAACTGCTCCCAGGAAAAAATTGGCATACCAATCATCTTTATCCTTTTCTGCCAATTTTCTGCCGATTCTCTCAGCTTCATTCATATTCTTAAAGAAAAGGGCTTTGTTTTTTTTCACACCTTTGCAGTTTACCAAAAGCTGAACATAAACCACAGCTTTGAATAGGTACGGTCTCACATCCTGGGGGTTTTCTTGCCGAAGCCGCTCCAACAAAGTTAGAGCGTTTGTGTATTCAAAATTGAGAGCATAGTCCACCGCTTGACACAGCTCGTCCTCTATATTCGCCTGAGATCTGGGCGTGTCCATAATGCCGAGTAATAGACCGAGCAGGAATATGGGAACTAAGGTTCGTCTCAAGGTTTGTCCCCCCTTATCGGTTATAGTCTAATCTTTTAAGCACCCTTCCCAGCGGTATGAGTCATCATCAATCTTGCCAGTCAAGAGTCTTGTTTTCTCGCTTGCTTTAGATCAAGGTTTAGTATAGCATCTCGCGTCTACCAGATGCAGTAAATAGATGGGCGCATGAGGCGAATCGTCAACGCCCTAAACCTTTCGCAAAATTCCTCTTAGAATGTCTATTCCCTTTTTGGTTCCCAGTGTCTAATAACAAATATCGTCTCAAAAGTCAAGTTCGAAATGGTGAACTCTGAAAATCTTGATGATGTGTTTGAGGACCGGGAAAAACGAAGCTTATCTGGATACAGATGGTGTTCAAACCTCAGGTAAAAAATCCGAAGCATCTAGTTGAGTCAAAGCTGAGGGAATTCCCGTTGCAGGGAGCATGAATCATTTCACTGGCGCCGATGCCGTGAGACTTGACTTGGCAGGGTAATTGACGTAAATTCTAGGGCTAGGATTGATTGTGGGTGTAAGGACACGGACAAAACCAGCGATTTCGAAATCAGCCCAATCGTCGCATTTTGTCTTGTATGGCTTCGCTCGAATAAGTAAAGAAGGAGGTACCATGTTTGACAGACTACGGGGAATGCTCGAAAAGATGGACGCCGACTACGCAGACATTCGGTACGAGATTAAGAAAGATACCGTCATTTCCTTTGCCGGAAAGGAATTGACCGAGATCGGCTCTAATTCCACCGACGGATATGTAGTCAGAGCGCTAAAGCACGGCGGAATGTCCTCGGTTGTTTTTACCAGAGAAGGCGATGCTGAGAAGGCGGTGCGAACCGCCACGGAGAACGCAACACTGATTGGAAAAAGCGTCGAAAAGCCGATGAGTTTGGCCAAGACAGAGGTGATCAAGGATACCTTCAGCCCCACATTGAAGGAAGACCCCAGGCAGGTCCCCATCGGTGAAAAACTTGAGCTTGTCCGCAAGTACAACGATATTCCGCTTGCCCATCAGAAATTAGCGACGACATCAATCACTTACCAGGAAATCATTAGAGAAAAGTATTTTCTCAGCAGCCAGGGCAGTGAAATACGGGAAGACCTGGTGACGACAAGGCTGGGCGGTGAGATCGTGAGCAAGGACGGCAATCTGACTCAAAATCTGAGGGTGGCAGCCGGAGGAAGCAATGGATTTTCGACCATCCGAAATCAGGAAGAGTATTTTGAGAAACGAACCGGGATTGTGGTTGATCTGTTAAGGGCGAAACCGGTGGAAGCTGGTGTTTACAATTGTATTCTGAATCCGAGTATGGCTGGAGTATTTACGCACGAAGCTTTTGGTCATTACTCCGAAGCAGATTCGATAGAGAATCTTCCCTCCATGCGAGAAAAGATGAGCATAGGAAACAAACTCGGCAACGACATCCTGAACATAATCGATAATCCTACTCTGCCCAACCAGCTTGGGTTCTACAAGTACGATGACGAAGGTGTTGAAGCCCGGCCGACACAACTTATGAAAAACGGAGTCCTCACAGGCCGTATGCATTCCCGAAGAACCGCCGCTGAGTTCGGAGAGCCGCTCTCCGGGCACTGCGTGGCACAGGATTACCGTTTTGCTCCCCTCATAAGGATGGGAACCATCTTCATTGAACCGGGAAAACACAGCTTTGAAGAGCTTTTGGCCCAGCTCGGCAACGGACTGTATATTCTAGATGCCAAGGGCGGAGCCACTTCCGGCGAGAATTTCACTTTCGGTGCACAGTACGGTTATATGGTAAAGGATGGAAAAGTGGCCGGCATGATAAGAGACATAAACATCTCCGGCGATCTGTATCAGACGTTGATGAATATAGTTGCAGTAGGGAACGACCTTGTCTTATCAAAAATCGGTGGATGTGGAAAGGGTTACGTGATGCAGACTAATGTTCGTTCCTGTTCCGGTGCGCCACACATACTTGCTAACAATCTCGTGATAGGAGGCGTGTGATGGAAGCGTTGCTTGGAATGGCAAAGAAGGTTTGTGATAAAGCCGAGGTTTTCTCAGTCGAGCACTCCGACAACTCTGTCATCTTCGAGAATGCCAAACTAAACAGGATTGAGAGCAAACTTCAGTCGGGGTTTTCCTTGAGAATAATCAAGGATAAGAAGCTCGGATTCGCTTACACCAGAAACCTTATGGATCGTCAGGAGGTCTTGCAGAATGCGCTTGACTCATTGCAGGGGGGAGTGGAGGCAAGTTACGATCTCCCGCTGACCGAAAAGCTGCCCCGGCTTGATACCTACGATCCGTCGATCGAGAGTCTAACAGGCTCCGCCTTGGTGGAAGAGTCTACCAGAGTGTGCGACATCTTGAGGTCCAAAACGGACGCTGAGATTGCGGCGATTTCGCTTAAACATATCGGAAGCACGCGAATTATCAATACCGAGGGGACGGACGTCTCAATTAAGAGCGCAGAATACGGCATGGTGGTTGAGGTGGCGTACCCGGGGTCGGGGTTCGGCATCTGGCGACCCTTTGAGAGCAAGAGATTCGAAAAGATGCCGGACAGCACTGTGGACGAGTTAGTAAAGCTGTACCATGCCTCGTCAAAGGTGGTGACTCCCAAAGGCGGCAAGATGAAGGTGATGTTCACGCCCAACAGCATGGTTACCCTCAACTGGAGAATCCTGAGCGGAACAAGTTCGAAAAGTGTTTACGAGAAGATATCCCCCATTGCCGGAAAAGTGGGAGAGAAAGTTTTCCATGAGAAGATAACCATCTATGATGATCCATTAAATGACGAGCATCCGGGAGCGCGCTCCTTCGATGATGAGGGCGTTGAGTGCAAACCGTTGACTCTAGTGGAAAACGGCGTGCTGAAGAGTTTTTACTATGATCTGGACTACGGCAAGAAGTTGAATGTCAAGCCCACCGGTCACGGATACAGGACCACCAGATGGGGAGGCGATCCGGTCGGGTTAAAGCCTGTACCGGCACTCTCCCATTTGACCATAAAGCCGGGGAATAAGTCCTTTTCCGATTTAATCAAGTCAATTGACAAAGGCGTGATCGTGGAGAATGCGCTGGGATTTCACAGCGGCAACATACCCAACGGAGATTTCTCCGTGGGCCTCAACCCGGGGCTATATGTGGAAAACGGCGAGATCGTGGGGCGGGTGAAAGACGCCATGGTGGCGGGTAACATTTACCAGACCCTGAAGAAAGTGGTGGACATCGGTGATAGGCTCGCCCCAGCCCACGGCGGGGGATGGGTCCCGGTGATATTGTGCGACGAAGTGAGCGTGGCCACGAAGAGCTAAATTTCCGGGCCTGGCGGGCCCGGCGACCTGACAGGAGCCATGCGCCGGGTCAGGAGACCGGGCGGCCACGAAGAACACAGTGCCTCGCTTGTGGGGCGTGATGCTGGATGAAGAATCGAAGTGAAATGCCAGATTACTATCGCGCGGTGTGGGAAAGTTGGTATAGCTGGTTTGCCCACATATGCGATCCCTTTGTCAAAGTTTTCTGCTTCTTGTTTAACGGAGGTTTTGGCGGTGAACGCAGATGGCGGGAGCTGATAATCAAATGGATCGACCCTCAGCCGGGCGAAAAGGTAGTGGACATCTGCAGTGGCACGGGTACCTTAGCCACAATGCTTGCCGAAAGGCTTGCAGGAGAAGGAGAGGTGATGGGTATTGAACTTTCTCCCGATCAACTAAAGATTGCCCGAAAAAAGGAAAAGCCAAACGGACCCCTTTTCATCCAGGGCGATGCCCAACATATCTCCTTTTCAGATTGCTATTTCGACAAGAGCGTTATTTGTGGTGCGCTGCACGAGATGCCCCAACAGGTACGACAAAATGTTCTTGCGGAAGCTCACAGGATCACCAGACCGGGGGGCAGGATAGTCATCATTGAGCACAACAAGCCAGACCGGAAGTGGAAGGCAAATCTGTTCGATTTCATGGAGCGTTTTAATCCTGAATATCCGACTTACAGAGATATGCTAAGATGCGGGCTGACGACTGAGATCGAACTGGCCGGGTTCAGGATAGTTCGGACCGATACGACCTGTTGGGAATATCTCCAGATTGTTTTGGCAGAAAGATAGATCTTGGGGAGGACACGCAGGTTTGCAGCGATCAGGCTGACACTGTTTTCCCGACCAATTGAGTTTAAGTACGTGATCATAACACGCGCCCGTCTGTCGTCACTCCTGCGGTGGGAATCACTCTGATCTGGGCTTCAGTGGATTTCAAAACGATATCCGCCTGTGTTTCGGCTGAAAGAAAAGACGATCCAGGCCGCCGATGATCAGCAAGGTTAACACCGCAAGAACCAGTAAACCCAGGTTGCCGTTTAGACCCACCAGGACCCCCTTGATGAAATCAAGAACCCCCAAGCCAAATTCCCTGTGCGGCAGAAGATGAGCAAAAGCCTTTCCCAATGGTCTTAAATCCACATAATAAAGCGTGACCCCCCCTGAGATGATGATCCCCAAGATTACCAGGAGAGTATTGATAAAACCGAAGTGAGACTCCGCCTCGCCTTCTGCCGGAAGCCTTCTGAGCACAGCCTTGGCAAACCCTTTGGACAGTTCAAAGCCTTTATCTTCCTTAAGCTCCAGGTACAGACTCTCGTATCGCTTCAAAGCTTCCCGGCAACGCTGGCAAACCTGCAGATGCTGCTGTGCCAGTAGGGCAATTTCTTGTGACGGATTGCCATCCAGATAATCCTGGATTTCTTCGTCGCTTAGATGCTTGAGTTGCATAAATCCTCCCGCTGGTATTTGGCCATCAATCTATCTTTCAAAAGCCTTCTTGCCCGAAAGAGATAGCTCTTGACAGTGCCTTCCGGCAGATCCATGGTCTCCCCAATCTCCTTATAGCTCATCTGATCCAGGTGGTAAAGTGTCAATATGGTTCGATAATGAACTGGCATTCTGTCTATTTCGGATCGCAACAGGACAGAAGCCTCCTTTTCCTCAACAATTCGGTCAGGCCCCTGGACCCTTGAGGGAAAACTTTCCAGTGACTGCTCTTCCGGAGTCAGATCGTCAAAAAGCGGTACCGTCTTTTTCTCCAGGTAGTTTAAGCACGTGTTGTAGGCGATCTTTGCGATCCAGGTGGATAGCTTCGATTCGAATTTAAACCCTCCCAGACCTTCATACACCTTCAGGAAAACATCCTGACAGACATCTTCCCGATCCGCCGGGTTCTGCACCATCCGGAAGACAACGTGGCTGACCAACCGCTGATGCTGCTGGATGATTGACTCAAAGGCCTTTTTGTTGCCAGCCAGCGTCTTTTTGACCAAGAGCTCGCTGTCCATCGTTTCTGCTTCCACAGTCTTTAGACAGCCCGAGAGAAAGGAATGTTGCACACTTTTTTTGCAGTTTGATGCAACATTCCTGAATGTTACCTGTCTGATGTGACTGAGAATGAGATGAAGAAAAAGACGAAGTAGAAAGGAGAAGGCCATGGAAAACGTTTGGGAGGTAGTGCCAGTAATTGTCTTCTTCGGGGCTGCAGCCTACATTGTTAAGATCATTTTGGATAATGCTACCAGGCGGAAGTTGATTGACAAAGGCATGGTGGATGAAAACGTCAAATATCTATACCTGGACAAACAAAAGAGTCCGATTCTCTCAGCTCTGAAATGGGGTATGGTTGCCATTGGCATCGGAATCGCCATCTTCATCGGGCAGATGGTACAGTACGATATGCGAGAAGAGGTCACCATCGGCTGTATGTTCATATTCGGCGGTCTGGCGCTGGTTATCTACTACGCGATTGCCAACAAAATGATGGAAAAGCACAAGCACGACGATTCTAACCTGAGACCGCAGTGAAGGATTCTTGGCACCTCTCCCCCTTAGTCCCCCTCTCGGTGATATGGAGAGGGGGAAAAGAAGGGGGTGAGGTTCAACGCTGCCCAAAGTTGTTTCTCCCCGACCATCCCAACTTCTCACCAATCCAGTTGTCCTCTTTAGTCCTTGACTTGTAACCCCGAGATTGTTACATATACTGAGTTCTGAATTCGAGTTTCTCGAAAAAGATGTGTCTCAATCTTCTCACGGGGTTGCCATGAAGATCAGAACCATCACCACCGGCATTACCATCAAGTCTTCGGTAGACTTCGAAAAGATCAAGCCGGTCGCTGAATTCAACCAGAAGGCTCAGGTCCTGTTCGAGCGACAAGGATACGAGGTTCAAACCACCAGAGTGACTACGAACTCGTGGGAAGAATATCTTCCGGGCTCATCATCTGAGGAAATTCTGGGTGGAGTCAAAAGAATCGAAGAGACATGTCGAGACGCAGACGTCAATTTCTTCAATATTGGTTATGCAAGCCGTCCCGACAGAATTCGCCTTTGCTCTCAAATAGTGGCCGACACGTCCCTCATTTCTTGTTCCAGTAGAATCGGGGACTCGGAGACTGGTTTGAACTATCAGAATGCGACGGCATCGGCGGAGGCGATCAAACGCATCTCGGGAGGGACGGAGAATGGAGATGGTAACTTCAGATTCTGTGCCTGGGCAAACTGTCAACCGGGAATACCGTTCTTTCCGGCGGGATACCATGAGGGGAAGACGTCCTTTTCCATCGGACTGGAGTGCAGCGATCTGGCCATGAAAGCATTTTCGAAATCCAAGAATCTCTTGGAGGCCGAAAAAAACCTGAAATCGACAATGCAAGACGAGCTCGACAAAATCCAGGAGATTGCACGGCAGATCTCGGCTGGGCTCAGAATCCGGTTCGGGGGCATTGACGCGTCGCTTGCCCCATCCCTTGATAAGAACGAAAGTATCGCGTTTGCGTATGAGAAGCTGGGGATCGGCAGATTCGGCGATACAGGAACGCTGGCGATTTCCGCCGTGATCACACGTGTGCTGAAGAACTTATCCCTCAAAACTTGCGGCTATTCTGGCCTCATGCTTCCAATCTGCGAAGATTCGGGACTAGCGCAAAGAGCGAGCGAGGGATGCTTTGGCGTTACTGATCTACTGCTGTATTCGGCAGTTTGCGGCTGCGGACTGGATGTAGTTCCGCTGCCCGGAGACATAGCTGTGGAGAAGATTGAGGCAATACTCCTCGACCTGGCCACCTTAGCTATAACGCTTGACAAGCCCCTCTCAGCAAGATTACTACCTGTTCCGGGAAAGAGAGCTGGAGAGATGACCGCATTTAATTCACCATATCTGGTCGACTGTAAGATATTGGATGCAGAATAAACCGCTTGACATCACAAGAAGTATGGGTTAATTCTGGTTCATGATATTTGTGAACTTTTGGAAAGGGATTTCGTATCACCGTTTTTTGAAGAAACCGTTAAACCCTTTAAGAAAGGAGAGAAAGTGAAGAGAGCGTTCGTAATCGTCCTGGTGATGTGCCTGGCGGTGGCATGCGGCTCGTCCAGAAAGGTTTACCGGATTGAGCCGGAGACGGTGACCGACTTGAGCGGCAGATGGAACGATACCGATGCTCGCCTGGTGGCAGAGGAGATGGTTTCAGATTGCCTTTCCCGGCCGTGGCTGATGGACTGGGTGGCTAACACGGGAGGCAAGCCGGTAGTGACAGTGGGGACCATTCGCAACCGGAGCAGCGAGCACATCGATACGGAAACTTTTACCAGCGACTTTGAAAGGGAGTTGATCAACTCGGGCCAGGTGAGATTCGTGGCCAGCCGGGGTCAGAGAGATGAGATACGTGATGAGCGTTTCGATCAGCAGGAATGGGCATCTCCCGAGACCATGAAACGAATCAGGGCGGAAACCGGTGCAGACTTCATCCTGGTTGGCGCCATCAAGTCCATAACCGACGAGATCGAGGGGACCAGGGTGGTATACTACCAGACCGATCTGGAGATGATTGATATCGAGAGCATCGAGAAAGTCTGGATCGGCTCCAAGAAGATCAAGAAGGAAATATCCAAAAAGAAGACCGAGTGGTAGAATTGAACGGGTCCAGAGCAAAGGGCGCCAGAGGAGCAGCCTTTGGGCTGCTCCTGTGCCTTTTTTTGTCTGTTGGGTGCGGCTCGGTAGCGACCAGAAAAGACTTTTATCAACCGATAACGATGGATCTCAGGGGAAACAACTTTGAGGCCGCTATCCAAAAGATCGAAAAAGCCAAAGCGAGCCACAAATACGGCAAGAAAGATCGCTTTGTTTATTACCTGGATGCAGGCTTAGCCTATCACTACGCTTCCCGTTTTGATACCAGCAATATCAAGCTGACCCAGGCAGAAGACGCCGCAGACGAGCTTTTCACCAAAAGTATCTCGCGTGCGGCTGCCTCAATTATGCTCAATGACAACGTCCTGGAATATGCAGGTGAGGACTACGAGATCCTGTACACCAACCTGCTCAAAGCTCTCAATTACATAGGTAAGGATGACTTCGATGGGACCTTCGTCGAAATCAGACGGGCGAACGACAAACTGAATCTGCTGGAACAGAAGTACGCGGACGTATCACGGAGATTCCAGGAGGGGTCTGTGGATGATACCGCTGACGTCGAGATAGAATACCAGGCCAAGAAGGTTAGGTTCAACAACGATGCCTTTGCCCGATACCTGAGCATGCACGTGTATGCCGCCGAGGGCAAGATGGATGATGCCAGAATTGACCATAATCTCCTCCTTCAGGCATTTAGAGAGCAGCCTCATATATATGATTTTGAAGTCCCGGAGGTAAAATACTTCTCGGGGGACAAAGCCATCCTAAGCGTGGTCGGGTTGGCGGGATTATCTCCGGTGAAGGAAGCGTTGAATCTGCGCATCAGAACGGATAAGGACCTGGATCTGGTGCAGGTGTTGTACACTGATCCGGAATACGGCGAGTCGGAGTACGGACACCTGCCCATGCGCATATCAGAGGATTTCTATTTCAAGTTCTCCATTCCGCAGATTGTCTCTCGACCGTCATATGTCAGCCGGATAAGGGTGTATGCCAACACAGAGTTTATCGGGGAGTTGCAGCTTCTCGAGGACGTGGCAAAGGTGGCCCAGGAGACCTTCGAGGCCAAGAAATCGCTGATCTATCTTCGGACTGTCGCCCGTGCGGTCTTCAAGGGCTTGGCCGCATATAAGGCCAAGAAGAAGGCAGATACTGGCGGTGTGGGAGGGTGGTTGAAAAAGGCGGCAATTGACGTTGCCACGGACATCTCGGAAAACGCCGACCTTCGCTGCTCCCGCCTGCTTCCCGGAAAAATCTACGTGGGTGATTTTGAAATCGAGCCCGGAACCTATGATCTAACCGTCGAGTTCCTGGATGCTGATGGAGATTTAATCGGTGCCACGGATATATCCGGATACCAGGTTTTAAAGAACGGCCTAAATCTCATCGAAGCTTTTTCACTTAATTGAGACACCGCTGCCGCCAAGATGCAGGATAGAGCGATCTTTGGAAACTTAACCGAATTAAAAGGAGGGATCATGTCGAGGATGGAAAGAAGGGATTTCATCAGATGTGTACTGGCAAGCACCTCGATGCTGGCGCTGGACTGGAGCCTGTTCCCGACGGGCTCAGGCGCTCAGCTCGACCAGAACGAGTATGATGCGGTTATCATCGGTTCGGGACTAGGTGGATTGAGTTGCGCCGCCGCATTTGCCCGGCAGGGATTCAAGCCGCTGGTTCTGGAAAAGCACGACAGGCCAGGCGGATATGCCACCACATTCAAACGGCCTGGCGGCTTTGTGTTTGACGTTTCCCTGCACTCCACAACGGTCGGAGAAAGGGAGGGAATGCACAATCTGATACCAGGGTTCCCCGAAATCGAAGACGTGGAGTTCGTCCCCCATAAGAACCTGTACCGGGCGATCTTCCCGGAACACGATTTCCGCGTGCCTCAAAAGGATATTCCTGGCTACGTCAATATGCTCGTAGGATACTTCCCGGATGAGAAGGAGGGCATAGAGAAACTAATCGAGGATATGACGGGAGTGGCCACCGACATCCAGAAACTGTCCGCTGCCAGAGGCCAGGTGGATATGAGCAAGTTTCCGGTAGAGTTTCCACACCTGTTCAATTGCTACTCCAAGACCTGGGGCCAGATGATGGACGTCCACATCAAGAATCCGAAGCTGAAAGCCATCGTGTCATCCCTTTGGGGATATTTCGGCCTGCCTCCGTCCAAGCTTGCCAGCTATTACTATGCGATGCCGGTGATAGGCTATCTCTACCAGGGCGGCTACTATCCAGTGGGCAAGTCGCAGAAGATGAGCGACGCCTTTGTGAAGTTTATCCAGGATCGCGGCGGCAAGGTGATCCTCAATTCCCAGGTAGAGGAAATTGTGGTAGAAGATCACACCGCCTGTTGTGTTAGGACTGCGGACGGCAAAGAGTACAAAGGCAAAGTGATAGTGTCAAACGCCAATGCCCACGATACCTTCCACAAGATGATCAAAGGGCAGGATGAACGTCTCAGGGAATACCTGGCTAGGATGGATCAGTTCAGCGTCAGCTTCTCGAGTTTCCAGGTGTTCTTGGGCTTGAAGAAGGACTTAGTCGGCGAAATCGGAATCGAAGACACCGAGATCTTTTGCACCACCGTATACGATCCCGAGGAAGAGTATCAGGCCGCTCTGAAGGCAGAGGTGGAGGGCGGCTTCGGCCTGACCCTTTACGATAACCTTTACGAGGGTTACTCGCCAAAGGGGAAGAACACGGTAAACATCATTGTCCTGCAGGGATATGATCACTGGAAGAGGTTCGAGGCCGACTACTTCAAGGGCAAGAAGGATGCGTACCGCAAAGAAAAGGAGCGGATGGCGGATATCCTGATCAACCAGGTCGAGGAGATGCTGCTGCCGGGACTAAGGGATGCTATAGAGATCAAGGAGATTGGCACGCCACTGACCAACCTGCGCTATACCGGCAACTATCGAGGCGCCGCATACGGTTGGGATCAGACCCTGGACAACTCCGGCCCGAGCAGATTAGCCCATTCCACACCGATTGAGAATCTATATCTCGCTGGAGCCTGGACTCAACCCGGTCACGGTTACGGAGGGGTTCTCTACAGCGGCCTCGAGTGTTTCGGTGAGATAATGCAGAGGTGGTGAGCTGCGCCAAAGCTGCACAACTGGAAAACGCTCTGGCTCTGAAACAAATTGTCGGCTGACTCGTCTAATTGGGTGATAGACCACGGACGGCTTCATCTTTTTTTCACCCGATTCCAGGAGGCCCTATGTCAAAGTTGAGACTTCCTAGGCACTGCTTGATCACCAGGTTTCTGGTTCTCATCTTTCTGGTCTTTTCGCTGTTTACCTCTTTGGCGATGGTTCAGGCAGCGAAGTTGGAGAAGCAGCTGGACGACTACCTGACGGCTGCGCAGGATGTCTGGAAATTTCAAGGGGCGGCTTTGGTGGCGAGGGACGGCAAAGTCATATTCAAAAAGGGCTATGGCATGGCCAATATCGAGTTGGGCGTGCCCAATACGCCAGAGATGATATTCCAGATCGGATCAATCACCAAGCAGTTTACCGCTACAGGTATTTTGCAGCTTGAAGAAAGAGGTCTGCTCAGCCTGGGTGATCCCATAACCAAACATCTACCCGACTATGCCAAAGAGACGGGAGACAAAATAACCATCCATTATCTTCTCTCGCATACGTCGGGCATTCCCAATTACACCAGCATGCCCGGAGTTATGGACAACAAGGCATTGCCAACCTCGGTCGACGATCTGATGGGGATATTCAAAGACGAGCCGCTCGATTTCGAGCCGGGAGAGAAGTACGTCTACAGTAATTCGAACTATATCGTTCTGGGTGCCATCATCGAGAAAGTCACCGGTAAAACCTACGAGGATTATCTTCAGGAGAACATCTTCAAGCCGCTGGGCATGAACAACTCCGGCTATGATCACCGCGACCGGATCATGAAGAACCGGGCTGCAGGTTACAGTGGGAATGAAGATGGGGAGCTGATCAACGCCGAGTTCGTGCACATGTCCACACCGTATGCAGCCGGGGCGCTGTACTCCACCGTGGGGGACATGCTCATCTGGGATCAGGCTCTGTACGGTGAGAAGATACTGAAGAAGAGTTCGCTGGAAAAGATGTTCACTCCGGTCAAGGACAATTACGGCTATGGCTGGGTGATAGACGAGGCTTACGGTCACAAGCGAATCTGGCACAATGGCGGGATCTTCGGCTTTTACACCTCCTTCAGTCGCTGGATGGACGATAAAGTCTGCGTTGTGGTCTTCAGCAACAATGACGGTGCTCCGGTGGACGGCATCGCCAGCGGGTTGGGAGCGGTTGCGCTTGGTGAACCATATGACATGCCCGTAATAAAAGAGCCTATTGAGGTCGATCCGGCGATCTTTGCCGATTATGAAGGAGTCTATCAGATCGAGGAAGGAGCTTATCGTATCATCACGCCGGAAGACAGCATATTGTACTCGCAGCACAGCGCCGGTCCGCGTTTCCGGATATTCCCCGAAGCGGAAGATAAATTCTACTTCGAGCACGATCATATGACCACGCTGAAGTTTGTTCGGGATGAAAACGGAAAGGTGATCAGGCACGTCATTCACAAACCCGGCAAAGACACACCTGCCGAGAGGTTGGGGCCAGAGGAAGCCCAGAAGGTGCTGGCGGAGCGAGAGGCTGAATGGCAGGTGGCCGATGTCGATCCCGCGATCTACGAGAGGTACGTGGGCGAGTATAAGCTTCCCATTGGGCTGAACCTTACCGTCAGCACCAGGGAAGGCAAGATATTCACCCAGGGCACCGGCCAGCCCGAGGCAGAGTTATTTCCCAAGTCGGAGACCGAGTTCTTCCTCAAGGTAGTGGATGCGCAGATTACCTTTGTGCTTGATGAAAGTGGAACCGTGACCGGACTGATTTTGCATCAAGCAGGACAGGATTTCCCGGGGGAGAAAAGCAAATGATCTTGATTGCGCAAAAGCAATCACAGACGGCGAGGATGTCATGATCCTCGCCGTTTTCTTATGACCTCTCCCGCTGCGGTCCCCCTCTCCATAGGATGGAGAGGGGGACTGAAAGGGGGTGAGGTAGGTCGGGCACCCTTCGGGTAACCCCCTGAAGGCAAGCCCTTGCCAGAGCGCTCTGTTTTGACTCCTCCTTGTTCTTCGAAGGCCCTTGACTTGACAGAGGGATTGAGTTAATTCTTCATAATCGATGTTGAAAAGGTTAATCGTAGGAAAGGAGATTGACCGATGAAGAATTGTCCGCATTTGGTTTTGGCCTTTTTACTCGTAATTTCCGCGTTCAGTTTGGTCTGTGTGGATAAGGGCACCCAAGAGGAGATAACGCTCTGGCCGGAGATCGAGCCGTTCCAAACGGGTCATCTCAAGGTTTCGGACATACACAAGATTTACTATGAGCTTTGCGGAAATCCGAAAGGCAAGCCGGCTTTCGTGCTGCACGGCGGGCCTGGAAGTGGGTCTTCGCCTTTTATGCGTCGTTTCTGTAATCCGGATAAGTTTCTTATCGTGTTGCACGATCAGCGGGGCTGCGGCAAGTCTAAACCGTATGCTGAGCTTCGTGAGAACACCACGCAGAATCTGGTGGAAGATATTGAGAGGCTGCGGCAGCACCTGGAGCTTGAGCAAATCATCATACTCGGCGGGTCGTGGGGCGCAACGTTGGCCCTGGCGTATGGCCAGACCTATCCGGAGAACGTTGCGGGCATGGTA
>CAYGCR010000059.1:0-20984 GCA_964348415.1 uncultured Ignavibacteria bacterium
GAGAAGGTGAGAATCAAGGACACGACCATGCAGTGCACACATCTCAAATACACTTACAAAGATAAAAGCACTGCTGAGGCGTGGACTAATGACCAGATACCGCTCTTCGGCGTGGTGAAAAGCGCCAGCCCGGAGACAAACATGGAACTGGTTGACTACGGCACGGATGCCAAAACTGCTATAACTGAGGAGCCTGAACTTCTGGACATGTCTGGAATGAAATAGCCGGGCTGGGCATTGGTGGCTAAGTTGTAGAACAATGTCAAGGGTGGTGGCTTGAGAGTCACCACCTTTTTGTTTGCGTGGATGACAAGATGAAACTGATGAAAAGATATCCTCATTGCTTTGTCTGCGGAGACAAAAATCCCATCGGCTTGAATATTCCCTTTTTCATAAAGGATGATAAGGTGGTGGCTGAATATACTGCCGGACCTCACTTCGAGGGATATAAGGACGTCCTACATGGAGGAATACTCTCCGCCCTCCTGGACGAGATTATGATCAGGTCCGTTTTGGCGCAAGGGATCTACACTCTGACCAGTGAAATAAAGGTCAAGTTCAAGAGAATGGTCAAAATCGGAGAGAAACTGCACATGGAGGGAAGGCTGCTGGAGGCTAATGGTAGGCTTCTCGTGGCTGAGGGCAGGATAACCAACCAGGAGGGTCAAATCGTAGCCGAAGGAGAGGGAAAATTCTTCAGAGCACAGGGAGAGATGGAAAAGGTTTTATCACAAGAGTTGGAATAGGCTGGGCGAACCAATGCCTGCAAGTGCTTGCCACCGACGATTCTTTCAAATCCTCTTCGAAGAACCCGTGGGTAAGTCTCTTCGCACTTCTTTAATCCCGTGAGAAAAAAGACAGTGGCACATCATTAGCTCAAATTGGGACGAGGTTTCGCTTGTTCGAGGCTTGAGGCATGAAAGGTTCAAGCCAAAACCCACATGGAATTCCTTCAAAATCCGTTGCCAATGATCGTAAAATAATTAATGCTGATAAACTATTGCTATGGTGGGAATTGATGAAGCCCAAATACGTCATCGGCATAGCCATAATCATAGTGTTCGTTGTCTTCGGAGCATTCTCCTTCAGAAAAACTCTGACCCCCTACGTCACCTTCGATGAGGCGCGGAAATCGGGCGCTACAGTTCAGGTCATCGGCGATATAGTGCTTACGGAAGTCAAGTATGACATAGAGATTCACCAGCTTCAATTTCCCATAGCCAACGAACACGGTGAAAGGATGACGGTGGTATACGACGGGACAAAACCCTCCAATTTCGATCAAGCCGACCGGGTGGTGGTGATAGGGAAATACGAAAATGAAGTTTTTGTGGCTGACCAGCTTCTGGTGAAATGTCCGTCCAAATATCAGGGACCTACTGCGGGCGATTCAGCCCAACTTAAGCATCCCGAATCCATCCCCAAAGAGCCACTCTAAGACAGGACAAGGCTGAATGTTTTTGGGAAACCTCTGTTTGACCCTAACCTTCATAGCGGCCATATTCTCTGGTATCCTCTTTTTTGCGGGCAGGAAGGGAGACGAAAAGCTTCTTAGACAGGGAAGGAGAATCTTCTATTTTTTCTTCGGCCTCAGCGTTTTTGCCTCCGCCTACCTGATGTATCTTTTCTTGTCTCATCGTTTCGAGGTGGAATACGTTTATGCGTACAGCTCATCCGATCTTCCACTCTTTTACCTGATATCCTCCTTCTGGGCCGGGCAGGAGGGGACGTTCCTCTTGTGGCTCCTTCTGGGGGCTCTGCTGGGCCTTTTCATCATCAAAAGATCCGGACCCTACGAAGGCTACACCATGACCTTTTTCCTGTTGATTCAAATCTTCCTTCTGACCCTGCTATTGAAGAAAAGCCCCTTTTCGCTCATGCCTTACTTTCCGGACGAAGGAAGAGGTCTGAATCCCCTGCTTCAGGATTTCTGGATGGTGATCCATCCCCCGGTGGTTTTCCTCGGATACGCCGCCCTGGGGGTGCCTTTCTCTTTTGCCCTGGCGGCTCTAACAAGGAATCAATACAGGGAGTGGACACGATTTGCGTTTCCCTGGGCGATTTTTTCCTGTCTCTCGCTCGGCGCGGGCATCTTCATCGGCGGATATTGGTCCTATAAGGTTCTGGGGTGGGGTGGTTACTGGGGCTGGGATCCGGTAGAAAACGCTTCCCTGGTTCCGTGGCTGTTCTCCATCGCTCTGATCCATGGTCTCCTGATGGAGAAAACCAGAGGAAGCATGCGCCGTAGCAATTTTCTTTTAGCCATGCTTTGTTTTATCCTTGTCCTCTATGCCACTTTCCTGACTCGCAGCGGCGTTTTGGGCGATTTCTCAGTCCACTCCTTTGCAGACCTGGGCATCAATGCCTATCTGATCCTGTACATGATTTTCTTCGTCTTGCTTTCTCTGGGGCTTTTCGTGTATAGACTATCCGGTATTCAGCAGGTCGAAGCGGCGAAAAGCGTTCTATCTTCCGAATTTTCCATCTTCCTAGCCATAGTGTTCTTGAGTGTCTCAGCGGTGATGGTGCTTTTGGGGACTTCTGCTCCCATAATCACCAGCCTGTTTGGCCAGGCGTCCAACGTCGACACAACCTACTACATCAATACCCAGCTTCCCATAGGAATAATCCTCGGGAGCATCTTGGGATTTGCGCCTCTGTTGCGATTTGGTGGCATTTCCTGGAGGGATTTGAAAAGAGCGCTACTGGCACCTGTCTGCGCCGCAGTAATTGTTACCGTTCTGGCTTTTGCCTTGAAGGTGACCTTTCCTCTTTACCTGATCTTCTTGCTTGTCTCATTGTTTGCGTTCGCTGGCAACCTGCTTCTTTTCACCAGGCGTGCCAAAACCGGGTTGAGATTTGCGGGGGGATATCTAACGCACTTCGGCGTGGGTATGATGTTCGTGGGAATTCTTACTTCCTCCGGGTACGACCAAACTGTCAAGGTCAACCTCCCTCAGGACGAACCGCATCAGGCCTTCGGCTACCAGTTTACTTATCTGGGAATGGAAGAAGACCCCTCAGCGGAGAAAAACTTCCTGAACCTCAAAGTGGAAAAGGGAGGAATCAGTTTCCTGGCACGGCCCAAGTTCTACTACAGTGAATACACCCAGGGCATTATGCGGACTCCTCACATAAAAATCACCCCACTTGAGGACCTCTATCTGGCACCTGCGGAACACCTGGGCGCGGAAGAAGCAGGCAAGAACACCTTCGTCCTGCAAAAGGGGGAAAGCAAAACCGTCGAGGGTTATACCATCGCTTTCCTGGGCTTCGACATGTCCACCCATCAGGCAGAGTCACAAATAAGCGTGGGGGCAACTCTGGAAGTGAAGCACGAGGGTGCGGTTGACACTCTCACTCCGTCAATGAGCATGGATGTGTCTGGTGAGGATCAGATCAAGGAGAAGGTTTATCTGCCGGACGGAAAACACGGTGTGGTTCTGGAGCAAATAGATGCCGACCGGAAGATGGTCAAGTTAACCATCTTCGCCCCGGAAGACGAGCCACAAAAGGACCTTCTGGTGCTGGAGGTGAGCAGAAAGCCTCTAATCAACCTCCTCTGGCTGGGCACAGTGTTGATTATGCTGGGGCTGGCCGTATCCACTTACCGACGCGCAAAAGAATTGAAAAGAAACTGAGTTGTAGCCGCACTCTTTAGAGTGCGATTACAAAATCGCAGGCTGTCTGCCATAGGTAGATCCGCCTTTGGCGGAAAGCCTGCGGCTACAATCCCAGGAAAAACAAACGGACCCAGTTGTTACAAGCGTCCTCACCCCGCAACTGAAACCATAAATCTCATCACCGTCCGTTTTGTTGCCTCCCATTCCCCATCTCTGGCGGACAAGGGAGGGAAAAAGCTATGATAAACCCGGACCCGCCAAAGGCGGGGCCGGGCCACCCGTCCAAATTGTGATTATGGCTTATACCACTTGGTTATAGTGATTCCTTGTTTGGTTGGCCAGTAATGATAGAAGTCTCCTTTTTGATCAACATACTCATAATCCCAAATCTCTGGACCCCAAAACTTGCCAGGTAGTTCTTTCCAAGCCCGTTCCCTAATTTTACTAAAGTCAGAGTTTTCTCTACCTCCCCTCCCTAGACTAGCTTTCTGCTCTTCAGGGGTAAATAGCTGATCTACAGTGCCAATTTGAAAGTGGAATAACGCATAAGGTCTCTTTAATAACCGCTCCTCTTCGCGTGAAAGTATCACTTCGTCTGTGAGTTTTCTATAGTACTCGAAGAATAATCTGTCGGAACGGTCGCAATACAACTTATTACCTGCCCCTCGGCTTCGGACTTCTGGAAAAAATGGATAGGTAGCCAGCAATCTACCTTGTTGGTCATATTTGCACAGGGTTTGCTCTGTATAATCTTCCCACCATAAAAGGTAGATATTGTTGCTGCGGTCAGCACAAATCAAACTCCATTCGTATTGATACGCCTGAACGTATTTACTGCCTTCAAAGTGCGGAATGGGACTAACGGAGACGAAGTTTCCGTCTGCATCAAATCTTTGAATTCGTTTATTCAGAGGATCCGTAATGTATATGTCCCCGTTAGGCGCCACAGTAAACGAAGTTGGTCCTTCTGGCAAGGGAGGATCGGGTAATTCTTCCTTTAATGAGTCCTGCGGAAATATAAACGTCTCCAGCCCAAACTCACCTGGCGGTGATTCCTCACCACCATAAATCAAGTTCTTTTTAGCCCATGGGGCAGAGAGGATCACTTCGGACACATATGTCTCCTGGGGCACCGTGTCTTGCGATTCAGATGGTGGAATTGGTTTGATCTGTTCTGCCTCCTGGGCAAACACAAAAACCGACAATACCATTCCTAGCCCCGCCAACAACAAAGCCCCCAAAGCAAATCGTCTCAACATAATCCTTTTCAACATGGGGCCCCCTCTCCGTTGATTTTAAAAATTATCTCGTCGGTGTTTTTCAAGAATATCATAACATCTGGCAGCACCTATGTCAAGCCTTACTTTGGGTTGCACTCGGCCTCAGTTAGTTTTGCCGGTTATCACCTGCTAGACCACCAACTAAGCTATCTTGTTGTTGCGGGATACCCCGACCCCGCGAGTAAATTCTTTAGTTCGGGGTGAGGGCACCCCGAACCAACCTCTTGAAACAATAAATCTCATCACCCTCCCTTTTGTTCCCTCCCATTCACCATCTTTGCCGGACAAGGAAGGGAAAAAGCTATGATAAACCCGGCCCCGCCAAAGATTATAAACCCGGCCTGGCCAGCAGGCCGGGCCACCCGTCCTTTTCAGAGTGGGCGGACGGATTCGCAGGCTACGATCTGGGGTAAAAAGAACGCGTGATCCGGGGAAATGGGTTATCTTATCGCTCGCAGAAAGTCGTTATAGGTGAAGAATACCATCAGCAGAATCAGGAAGGCGAGTCCGATCTGCTGCATGGTGGCCCGTTGCTTCAGGCTCATAGGCGAACCTTTGAGCTTCTCTACGCTCAAGAACATAAGATGACCGCCATCTAACACCGGAATAGGCAGAACATTTATCAAGGCTAGATTCACCGACAAAAGCCCCATGAAGGAAAGGAAACTGATCAGCCCGGATCTGGCGCTTTCTCCAGCCATCTGAGCGATGAGAATGGGGCCGCCCACAAGCTTTACGGAGGCGGTTCCGGCTATGAGCCCGGCTAAAAACTTCACGGTCTCGACCAGAATGAAAACGGTCCAGCCCACTGCTTCCACAAACGACTTGAAAAAGCCCACCTTGATGGTGGTATAGCTGGGACCTATGCCGATCTTCCCTATATCCTGCATCTCCCCCTCTTCGTTCAGCACCCTGTCCTTAAAAGTGGTGATCCGGGCAGAAAGCTCTTTGCCCTCGTGGATCCATTTGACCTCAATTGGCTTTTCCACCTGCTGGTGGATTATCTGCGCCATCTCGGAGAAGGTGTTCACCTCGACGCCGTTTACGGAGACGATCTCGTCGCCCGTCACTATTCCCGCCTGATCTGCCGGTCCCCCGGGAGATACAATTCCCACCTGGGTGGTTTCGTCATGAATCTTCAGTTGCCCGGCAAAGAAGAAAATCCCCCAGAAGATAAGGATTGCCAGAATGACGTTCATGACCGGACCCGCCGCAATCACCAGAGCCCGGATGCCTACCGGCTTGGACATAAACTCCCAGGGCTTGCCCTCCAGTTTCGCCTCGTCCGGATCCTCTCCCGCCATCTTCACGTATCCCCCGAAAGGAAGCCAGGAAATGCGGTACTCGGTCTCGCCGATAGTTTTCGAGACGATCTTGGGCCCGAATCCCAGGGAGAATCTTTCCACCCGGATTCCCGACCTTTTCGCCAGCAGGAAGTGACCCAGCTCGTGGAAAAAGATCAGGGGACCTATGACTATTATGAAGAAAAGCAGCGTCGTCATCTGGTTATCTCACTTTCAACGCAGAGCTGCTTTGCTGCTCGTTTTGCCCATTTGTCAACATTCAAAATATCGTTCAGGTTGGGACTGACTCTTAACTGGTGCCGTTCTAAGGTCTTGTGTACGATCTTATGGATGTCAGTGAAACGTATCGCCCCAGCTAAAAACGCCCCCACAGCCACCTCATTTGCCGCGTTCAAAGCCGCCGGAGCGGTTCCTCCCATCTCCAAGGCTTGATAAGCCAATCCCAGACAGGGGAATTTCTCTGAGTCCGGTTCAAGAAAAGTCAACTGAGCCACCTTGCTCAAGTCCAGGCGGGTGTTGTTGCTGGATACTCGCTGAGGATAGAACAGAGCGTACTGTATGGGAAGCCTCATATCCGGCAGGCTCATCTGGGCAATCACCGATCCGTCCACGAATTCCACCATGGAATGGACGATCGATTGGGGATGGATCAAAACCTCAATCCGATCCGAGGGTATTCCGAAAAGCCAGTGCGCCTCGATAACCTCCAGCCCTTTGTTCATCAAAGTGGCAGAATCTATGGTAATTTTCCTTCCCATCTCCCAGGTGGGATGGGACAGGGCTTCTTCGACCGTGATCTCCTTCAGATCCTCTTTGTTTTTTGTCAAGAACGGTCCACCGGAGGCGGTCAATATGAGCTTTTTTACCTCCTCTTTTGTCCCGCTTACAAGGCACTGTTTGATGGCGGAATGTTCGCTGTCGATCGGTATGATCTCCACACCCATCTCTTCGGCCTTGTTGACTAAGAGCTCGCCGGCCATTACCAGCGACTCCTTGTTGGCGATAGCCAGGTGCTTTCCCGCCTCTAAGGTTTCCAAGCTGGGCAAAAGTCCCACCGATCCGACCAACGCATTTATCACCAGATCGACTTGTGGATGAGAACACAATCTTCTCAGGCCATCGGTACCAAAGAGGATCTCCGTATCGTAATCTCGGGGAAACCGCTTGAAGCTCTCCTGGTCAGTAATTACGGCCACTCTCGGTCGAAACTGCTTGACCTGCTGTTCCAGCAATTCAGTATTCCTGTTGGTCGAAAGTCCCAGCACCGAGAATCTATCCGGGAAATTGGACAAAACCTCCAAAGCGTTCCTGCCTATCGATCCGGTGGAGCCCAGAATCACCACGTTTTTCATGGAAAACCTTCCTTTCAAACCAAATATACGGGCATGTTCAACCTCACGCAAGGTTTTATTTCCTCGCACAACGGGACTAATCAGGTAAATCCTCTACCGGTAGGTCCCAAACCGATAGCCCCGCTTGAATCTTCACACCAGAAAGACGTCCTTGGCTCACGTTTTACACTCAGGAAACGACCAGGGGCGCTCTTTGCCCAAAATATGCTTGATAAACTTGAGGTTTTGAGCTATCATGACCTGAAAAAGGTGGAAAAATTCGTGCTGAAGGAGCGGACATGAAAAGGAGAAAGAGGATTGGAATCCTAACCGGTGGCGGGGATTGTCCCGGACTGAATCCGGCAATCCGGGCGGTTGCTAAAACCGCCTTGTTCTCCGATCGCGCCGAGGTAATCGGTTTCCAGGATGGTTTCGAAGGATTGATCAAGAACCGGACACGAAAGCTGGAGTGGGGGGACGTATCGGGGATTCTTACCCTGGGCGGGACCATACTGGGCACCTCCAATCGGGCCAATCCGTTCGCCTATGGAGAGAAAAAGACAGATGTATCGAAACAGGCCTTGAGGAACTTCCGTGATCTGAAGCTGGACGCTCTGATCTGCATGGGCGGAGATGGAACCTTGAATATAGCTTATGAGTTCCACAAGTTGGGAGTCCCGGTGGTGGGAATACCAAAAACCATAGACAATGACGTGCAGGCTACGGATTTTACTATCGGCTTTGACTCGGCGGTAGCGGTGGCGACTGAATGCATCGACAACATCCACAGCACAGCCGAATCTCACCATCGGGTGATGATCGTGGAGGTCATGGGAAGGTATACCGGCTGGCTGGCTCTGTATGCCGGCGTGGCAGGCGGAGGAGACGTTATTCTCATTCCCGAGCTCTCTTTTGACATTCAAAAGGCCTGTAAAGAACTGTTAAGAAGAAGCAAACTCGGAAAGAGATTCAGCATCGTGGTGGTAGCAGAGGGGGTGAGACTTCAGGATTCACAATTGGTCGTCAAAAGAACCGTGAAAGGGAGCACAGATCCCATCAGACTGGGCGGCGTAAGCTATCATCTTGCAGATCAGATTGAGAAACACACAGGTCTGGAAACTCGGGTCACCATCTTGGGCCACCTTCAGCGAGGAGGAAAGCCTACTGATTTCGATCGCATCCTGGCTACGCAATTCGGCAAGAAAGCGGTGGACCTTGCATTAAGCAAAAAATTCGGCCGAATGACCAGCATCCAGGGCGGGAGAATAACTTCCGTTCCGATTGGATCCGGGATTAGAGCACTCAAGAAAGTGACGCCAGATCTCCCCTTGATCCAAGCCGCCAAAGCTGTGGGAACGTGCTTTGGAGACTAAGGCAAAAGATTCTTCCAGTGATTGCATTTTGAGATTGAAAACCAGACCCCGGACTTCTATATTCTTAAGCACAGCCCGTGTGTGGTTGCTCAATCCATGGGGCTCAAAGATACCGAATGAATTGGTCAGCCACGGGAGACCAATTTTACCGACGCTTTAGAGAGAAAAAGGGAGTATGGCTTTATGAATACGAGCAAGACAGCAGATATCCCATCCACCGAAGCAGAGATAAAATTCAGCCGGGAGCTGGGTCTTCTGGAGGCTACCACCTTGGGTGTGGGAGCCATGATCGGGGCGGGAATATTTATCTTGAGCGGAATGGCAGCAGGTATTGCCGGACCCGCGGCCATAATCTCCTATGTCCTTTGCGGCCTGATGACTCTTTTCACGGCACTTTCCTATTCGGAGCTCTCGTCCTCCATTCCCTTAGCCGGAGGTGGCTACACCTTCGTTCACCAAGGGTTGGGGGGTTACATAGCGTTCTTGAACGGCTGGGCGCTCATCTTCGGCAGCGTGGTAGCGTGCGCGCTCTATGCACTTGGCTTTGCGGAGCACTTCAACCCGCTTCTGGACCTGGTTGTAAAAGTTTCACCTCCAGTCAAGTTCAGCGCCTTTGCCATCGCTCTGCTTCTGCTTTTGATCAACATAAAGGGGACCAAGGAATCCGGGAAGACGCAGAATTTCTTCACCATTACCAAGGTGGTCATGCTCATCATCTTCATAGGACTGTGCATCCCCTTCTTCAGGCCTGAAAATTTCAAGCCGCTTGCTCCCTTTGGATTTACCGGCATCATCTCCGCAACCGCTCTGATCTACATATCCTTCTTCGGATTCGAGCTGATCTCCTCAGCCTCCGAGGAGATCAAGAACCCCAAAAAGACAGTCCCCAAAGCCATCCTGCTTTCTCTTTTTATCCCCACACTCATCTATGTGGCCGTGGTCTTGGTCTCGGTGGGGATCTTGGATTATCAAACTCTGGGAACTTCTGCCGCCCCTCTGGTGTTGATCGCCCAGAAGGTTCTGGGAAGCTACGGGCTGCTCTTTGTCTTGATCGCCGGGCTACTGTCGACCATATCCGCTTTGAATGCGACGGTTCTAGCGGCAGCGCGCCAGACCTATGCCATGGGAAGGGACGGATACCTTCCGGGAAAAATCTTCAGGCTGCATCCCAAGTTCAAGACCCCCTACACAGCGATTGCTGCGGTAGGGGTGATTGTTCTGCTCTTCACTCTCTCCGGTGAAGTTGAGTTTGTAGCGCACCTGGCCAACTTCTGTTATCTTTTCGCTCTTATCCTGGTGAATCTGTCGGCTATAATGCTGCGGAAGAAGGAACCCCGGCTTAAGCGTCCCTTCAAGCTGCCCTGGCATCCGGTGATCCCTCTTTTGGCCATCGCCTCCAACGTGTTAATACTGTCCTTCATGAGCCCACGTACCTATCTTCTGGGCGCTGCCTGGCTGGGTCTGGGTAGTCTGGTTTATCTGGCTTATTCCAGGGAGCAGAAGGAGACAGTGGAGGAGCACCGCCGGCTGAAAGAGATTTTGCAGCGACAGGAGAGGAAAGAATACAAGATTCTGGTGCCGGTGGCCAATCCCGATACTTTGGGGATGCTCATGACTACCGCCTGTGCCATCGCCAAGAAATTCGACGGAGAGATCATCGCGCTTCACGTGGTGGAGCTTCCTCATAGAACCCCTTTGAGGAAGGGGTTGGCCGATTTCTCTCAACAGAGGCTGCTTCTGGCCCGGGCGGAGAACATGGCCAGGCGGGAAAAGGTGAGGTTCGACGAGATGATCAAACTTACCCACCGCCTCTCGTATGGAATACTGGAGACCGCACAGGAGGAGGACTGCAATTTCATCATTATGGGACGTTCCGGGCCGGAGAAGATGCTGGAGAAGATATTGACCACTGTCGTGGATATTGTCCTAAAGGAAGCCCCCTGCAACGTAGCTATCGTGCACGGGGAGAAGCTGGAGCAGGTCAGAAGAGTAATCGTTACGGCTACCGACAATACCAACTCTCGTTTGGCCGCGGAGCTTACCCCTGCTCTGGTGGACAAGTTCAAAGCTGATCTGTTGCTGCTGCACGCAGTTCCTCAGGATTCTGGTCCCGAGGAAGAGAATCAGGCACGGATATGGGTCGACTCCTTCGTGGAGAAGGCAAACTTGAAGATCAAAGGCCAGCGAAAAATCCTAAAAGCGGAAAAACCCGCCCAAGCCATAGGAGGACAAATCCAGGAAGGGGACCTTCTTCTTATGGGGCAAAGTAAAGGCGGCACTTTAGAACAGCTCCTCTTCACTTCAGTTCCGGAGGAGGTGGCTGAGCACATTTCCGTTCCCATGATAATCTTCAAGAGATTTCAACCCCGAAAAAGGACCTGGGTGGAAAAGATAATCGCCGGGAAGACAGCACAAGTCAGATAAGGGATCTGATGAAGCTACTTAAATGCAAGCGGAAGCAGAAACAAAGTCGATTTGGCGGGACAGAAGTCTATCAGAATTCTGGTTGGAAAGAATTCAGTCCCTTCAACAGATCGTCGTAACTTGAAAAGATAAGGGCAGAAAATGGACCTTAAAGAGTTGTTCTTGGAACCACTAAGAGCCAGCGGCGAGAAGATAGTAAGCCTCCTGCCGTCTTTAGTGGGAGCGTTGGTAATATTGATCTTGGGCTGGCTGGTGGCAAAGATCCTTAAAGCAGCTTTAGTCAAACTTCTGGTGGCGGTTCGCCTCGAAAAACTCAGCGCCAGGTCTGGGTTGTCGAGATTCCTGTCCAGGGGGGACATCAAGCACTCCTTAGCCGACATTCTGGGGACCGTCTTCTTCTGGATCGTTTTCCTGTTCTTCATCGATCTTGCTGCCGACGTGCTGGAGCTGACTTTAATCAGCGATTTGATAGACAGGATAATATCCTTCATTCCGAACCTGATCGCCGCTGCGCTGATAATCATCATAGGCGTATTACTATCTTCCTTTTTCAAGGGAGTGATCAAGGTTACCACATCAAGCCAGGCTTTGGCTCATCGAGAATTGCTTGCCAAAATAGTGCAATATCTTATAATATTTTTCACCGTGGCAATTGCCCTGGAACAGTTGGGGGTTGCCACCCAGATTCTGGTTAATTCAGTTTTGATAATCGTCGGAGCAATTGCTTTCGGCTTCGCCCTGGCTTTCGGATTGGGAAGTAAAGATGCAGCAGGCAAAGTAGTAAACAAGATACTTGAGTCAGAAAGAGTCTCGGACGAAGTTTCAGGTACGGCCTCAAATGTCTCTGAAAATGAGAAGCCTGACCAAGACAAGCCTTGAATGGCACGCCAGGCTTTAATTTTTGAATTGAATTCTTTCGTAAGATGCAGGAAGGAGCGTGATGACCATGGCAGAGAATCTGAAATTTGAAGAGGTCCCCATAGAGAAACTCAGGTGGCGCTGTCCGGCGGAGAAGCTGGATCTAAAGACCAGCGACGACGTGGAGCCGTGCGACTGGATCATCGGACAGGACCGGGCGGTGAAGGCCATCAAATTGGGGCTGGACATCAAAAGCATCGGCTACAACATCTTCGTCGCCGGTTTCGTGGGAACCGGCAGGATGACAGCCATCAAACATCTTTTGGAGAAGCTGGAGAAACCGGGAAGTGTCCCCGACGACAAATGTTACGTGAACAACTTCAGGAATCCGGACATGCCCCGGGTGATAAGCCTTGCGCCCGGGCAGGGAAAGCTTTTCCGAAAAGACATGGAAGATCTGGTGCTGTCTTTAAAGAGAAACATCCCCACTGTCTTTGAAAGCGAAGCCTACAAGAACAAGAGAAAGGAACTCATCAGGGAATCCGAGGAAGGGCAGAAGGCCATCCTGGAGGAATTCGATAAGCAGGTGAAAAAAGAAGGCTTCGCCTTAGTGCAGATTCAGATGGGCCCTTACGTCAAGCCCGATGTTCAACCCGTAATTGAAAACAAACCCGTCAGCCTAGCAAAACTTGAAAAGCAGGCCAAGGCGGGGAATTTCCCTCAAGAGAAACTCGAGAACCTGCAGACCCGGTACGAAGCCCTGGCAAAACTGATGGAGGACATCTTCAAAGAGGGGAAAGAGATCGTCAAGGAGCTGGAAAAGGCTTTAGAGAATCTAGACAAGGAAGTAATCGTCCCCATGATAAGAGAGATGATCAAAGACATCAAAGTCAAGTACGAGCATGAAAAGCTCCGCACCTACTTAGATGAGGTGCAAGAGAGCCTGATAGGTAACTTGGACAGGTTCAAACCACCAAGGGAGAAGGCACCGGAGATTCCCATACCCGGCTTACCAACCCTCAAACCTGAGGACGAACTGTTTGAATACCGGGTGAACCTGGTGGTGGACAACTCTGACACCAAGACCGTCCCCATAATCGTTGAGACCAACCCCACCTACAAAAACCTCTTCGGAACCATCGAGAGGGTGGCGGACCGGACCGGCTTGTGGAGAACCGACTTCACCCGGATAAAGGCGGGATCCTTCATGAAAGCAAACGGAGGATATCTGGTCGTGAACGCGCTGGATCTTTTGATCGAACCCGGATCTTGGCAGGCACTTAAGCGGTCATTGAAATATGGGCAGGTGGAGATCGGGGCTTACGACCCGCTTTATATTCTGGGCGCCTCGGCCATGAAGCCAGAGCCGATCGAGACCAAAGTGGATGTGGTGATGATAGGGACCAACTATCTTTACCATCTTTTGTTTCATCTGGACGACGATTTCAAAAAGATCTTCAAGGTGAAAGCGGATTTCGATTCGGTCATGTCCAAAGATGAGCAGAACATTCATCAGTATGCCTGCTTCATAAAGAAGATCTGCGACGATGACAAGCTGCTGCCGTTTGATAAAACCGGCGTGGGGGGTGTCCTGGAATTTGGAGTCAGAGTAGCAGGTACCCAGAAAAAACTGTCCACCCGGTTCACCATCATCGCTGACCTGATCCGGGAGGCAAGCTACTGGGCCAAAAATGCAGACAGCAAGCTGGTGAAGCATGAGCACGTGGAGAAGGCAATCGAGGAATGGATCAATCGGGTAAGCCTGGTGGAGGACAAGATTCAGGAGATGATCGAGGACGGCACCATCATGATCGACTCCGAAGGAAACGTGGTGGGGCAGATAAACGGCCTTTCCGTCTACGATCTCGGCGAGTACGTGTTCGGCAAGCCCACCCGGATAACCGCCAGAACCTCCATGGGAAGAGCCGGGGTGATAAATATCGAACGAGAAGCCGATCTCTCCGGACGCACCCACAACAAGGGCGTGCTCATCCTGGGCGGCTACCTTAGAGGAAAGTATGCTCACGACAAGCCTCTCACCATGAGCGCCAGCATAGCTTTCGAGCAATCGTACTCCGGGGTGGAAGGAGACAGCGCCTCTTCGACCGAAGTCTACGCCATTCTATCCAGCCTATCCGGGCTTCCGGTCAGGCAGGATATCGCGGTCACAGGTTCAATAAACCAGAAAGGCGAAATCCAGCCTATCGCCGGAGTAAACGAGAAAGTCGAGGGCTTCTACCAGGTGTGCAAAGCCCAAGGCTTGACAGGGACTCAAGGCGTGATGATCCCTCACCAGAACGTGAAGGATTTGATGCTCAAAAGCGAGGTGGTGGAAGCGGTCAAGGAGGAAAAATTTCGCATCTATCCGGTAAAGTCCATCGATCAGGGAGTCGAAATTCTTACCGGGGTCAAGGCAGGAGAGAGAAAAGAGGATGGCACCTTCGAAGAGGGGAGCGTAAACTACCTGGTGGACAAACAGCTAAGACAGTATGCCGAGAATCTGAGGAAATTCGGAGCGGAGGAAGTAAAGAAGGAAGAAAAGGAGAAACCGTAAGGGATTCCTTTGGCTGCTTCTCACTGCGGGCGCAAGCGAAGCAATCTCGGGGCCGAGGGGATTGCTTCGTCCCGCCCATAGCGGGACTCGCAATGACATCTCTAAGCGTAGGCACAGGGCCTGTTGAGCTTGCGAAATCCCGAGGTGGCGGGGCTCCTGTCCGGAGCCTTTTGCGGACAGCCACACGGTTCGACAAGCTCACCGTCCTGAGCAAAGTCGAAGGAAGGGCTGTCCCTACGGCGAAACTGACACATGGCAAATGACCTCACCCCCTGTTTCCCCCTCTCCACAATGTGGAGAGGGGGACTAAGGGGGAGAGGTGTAGCGTCGGAGCTTGTCTCCGACGATAGGGCTTGGTCCCCTCTCCCTTTTCCGCCGCAGGCGGACCCGCCCATGGCGGAAGCGAAATGGGGGAGGGATCAACGATGAGGTTGACGAAAAGGAGCACAAAAGGCAACTTTTTCACCCTCCCTTTAATTCCCTCCCATCAAGGGAGGGAAGGTCCCAGCACCCCTCCCCTAGCGGGAGAAGGTGACGCAGACTGTTGGTGGGGCTGCCGTCTGGCTGCCCGACGAGAAGAATGCAGACGCGGAAAACAGATATGGAAGAGAAATCTTACGATTTCGCCATCAGCCAGATTCAGTTGATTCTGGCCGAAAAGAGAACCTCGCTTTCCATTTTACGCACAGGCATTGCTGTATTCACCCTGCCGCTTTCCGTTCTCACCATCCTGGTCGCTACCTCGAGGTATTATCACGTTTTTGACATATTGGCTTTGTTGATCCCTCTGCTGGCCCTGTGTGTAGGTTTGGTGGTTCTGGGAATCTACTTGATTATAAAAGCTTCCCGCCAGATAATGCATTATGACGTCCTGGTCAAAAAACTGAAGCAGGAAAACGATACGCTGAGGCAAATAGAATAAAGCCAGAGGCTGTAGGCTTTTTCGCCAGAGGAGAAGCTCCCATGAAGTGGTCTTTTCAGATCGGAAAGTTGTTCGGCATACCGATAAGGGTTCACGTCACCTTTCTGCTTCTTCTTTTCTTCATCGGCATCGTCGGATCAAGGCAGGCCGGAGGAGCGGGTGCCATTTTCGGCATGGTTTCCATCGTCTTTATCTTTGTTTGTGTGGTGCTGCACGAGATCGGGCACAGCTTGATGGCAATCCGCTACGGCATTAACGTGAAAGATATCGTCCTGATGCCCATCGGCGGTGTTTCCCGCATGGAGGATATTCCGGAGGATCCCAAAAAGGAGATAACCATCTCTCTGGTTGGGCCTCTGGTGAGCTTTGGGCTGGCTTTCATCCTTTTCCTCATCGCCAGGGTCACGGGTCAGAGCGTAGACATAAAAGGCCTGTCCCTTTTTTCAGGGAACCTGATCGGCAATCTGTTCTGGATAAATCTGATCCTGGGCATGTTCAACCTGGTCCCCGCCTTCCCCATGGACGGAGGCAGAGTGCTGAGAGGCATTCTATCGACCACCACCGATAGCCTGAGAGCCACAAAGATAGCGGTGAGCGTGGGACAGGCGTTCGCCATCCTTCTCTTCTTCTTTGGGATATTCTTTAATTGGTGGATGGCGTTGATCGCCATATTCATTTATCTGGGTGCCGAGGGTGAGGAGAGAATGGTGGCTCTAAGAGCGACCCTGGGCAAGTCGCGGGTGAAGGTGGCAATGCTTACTGACGTTCATACCATCTCCCCGGATCAGACACTTGGAGACGTACTGGAGAATGTCTGCCATGGATTTCAACAGGACTTTCCTGTGGTCTCCGGAGGAGAAGTGGTGGGCATTCTCACCAAAGAGGCGATCTTCTCGGCCCTTCACAAGCGTGAAAAATCCGCCCTGGTTCGAGATATAATGCAGAGAGATTTCGTTTCCACTACAGAGGATGCCTCTCTATCGGATATCTTCAGAAAGATGACAGCAGAGAAGCTCTCGGTGATTCCGGTGATGAAAGGCAAAGAGCTGCGAGGCATGATAAATTTGGAGCAGATAGGCAAGTATCACATGATCTGTCAGGAAGGCGGCTGAGAGCCTTCCGGGCCAAGGAGGCTGACCGCGTGCAAGATTTTATTATGAGATTCGGATACCCGGCGTTGTTCCTGGGTTCTCTATTGGAAGGAGAATCGGCTCTGATCGCGGCTGGTTTTTTGGCCAGAAGCGGGTATTTTGATCTCGTTCTGGTGGTGCTGATCGCCCTGACAGGCACGTACATGGCAGATGTCTCCATATACTTCCTGGGGAGAAAAAAGGGGAAAGGAATAATCTCCAAGTTTCCTGTAGCAAGGTTTTATTATCCCAGGGTCAAAGGACTGTTTGACAAGTACGGTATCTGGGCCCTTTTCATCACCCGCTACCTGTACGGCTTCAGATTGGCCACAGCCGGGTTTCTGGGGCTTATGAAGGTGAGAAAAGGACGATATCTCCCATTTAATTTCGTCTCCTGCACCATCTGGGCTATTTTAGTCGCCAATTTGGGTTATATGTTCGGTGCAAGCCTCCAGGCCCTTATGGGACAAGTCAAGCACTATGAAAAAGTAGTTGTCGCCCTCATAATAATCGCAGGAGTGGGTACCTGGCTGATTCGAAGAGTGTGGAGCAAAAGGAAGTCTGAAAAGATCAACCAAAATACAATGAGAATTTGAAAATGCCGCATCCTTGTGAGGCGAGTGAAGCTGCACTCCGGCCTCCAGGTGAATCGCAGAATTCAGAAACTTGGACAGCACCAAAAGCGTATGAAAGCCGGAGAACGGCCCAGATCTCTAAACCGGAGGATAGCCGTGACAAAAAGAGTAAGAATCGCATGGGTTTCTTTCGCCGCTTTTTTCTCCCTTCTTGCCTCCTTCGCTCTCTCCCATACCGCTTTTGCTTTCGATGAATCCACCAGGGTAGGGCAAGCACAGACGACTGGAAAGATTGAGGAATTTCGCCTGACTTCTCCTGCCAATCTGGCAGGTGTTTTGAATCTGGAGGTTGGTGAAGATGACATCTGCAACGTCGATTTCGAATGCTGGGCCAGGGCCAAAAACAGCAAGATGGCAAAGGAGTTCACCGAGCTGGTGGAAGTGAATCTGGAGAAGATCGACGAGGTGGTGACCTTAGAGCTGGCTACTCCGCGCAACGCTCCCTGGGAAGGAACAAACTATGCTGTGAAAATGACTCTCGATATTTACGTGCCTCCGGATGTCGTGCTGGAAACCAAGACCTCATCTTTTGAACTGGATATCTCCGGCCCGTTAAGGAAAGCATATATAAAAAACAGATATGGAAGCATCGAGCTGAGTGACGTTTCCGAGGAAACTAGCATCGCCGGGAGCTATAATCGGGTCGAGGTGGCCGAACTGCAGGGGGATCTGGAAATTGAAACCAGTTACAATTCAATCTCGGCCGAGGACGTAGACACCAAAGGGAAAAGAGCTTTCATCAAAACCAGCTACGGAAACATCGAATTGGAGAATTTTTCGGGACAGCTGGAGGCATACACCGTCTACAGCCCTATCTACGCTTCTAACATAACCCTTCTTGGTGGAAGAAACGAGATAAAAACGGTATATTCCAAGGTTAAACTCGAACTTGAGGGACTTGAAGAGGCAAAGCTGTACGTGTACAATAGCTACGGTAACGTCGACCTGGCCGTTCCCACAGATCTGTCTGCCCGACTCACGCTGACCGTAGGTCGGGGAGGAAAGATAAATACCGACGGGATATTGATAAAGCCGCAGGTGTTGGAAAAGACCAAGCTGAAAGGTATTTGTGGCGACGGGGACTCCGAGATTGAAGTGGACATAAGTGGTATTGGAAAAATCCTTCTTGAGGGAAGATAGTCTTGCTCCATTTTGTCTCTCAAACGTTCCGCCAACTCAATTGTTTCCACTCTTTGGGCTGGGTGCGGAGTATATTCCAAAAATGGGCTCGGAAGACGATAAAGGAATAGTCCTGTAAACACTCAGGGGCAATGAGTTTGCGTATAAGCGTCATAACCCGAGTTGAAATCCCTCTTAAGCCCTTCAAAACATGGTCCTGGTCCTTTGACAGATACGGATCGAAACCGCCAACGTAAGAATGACCTTGAACACCAAACCAGATGAGACGTTCCTTATTGCTGAACCAACAAAGCCTGTTTTACCGGGAGGTTCGAAATGACGAGAACTCTCTTTGTTGCCGGCATTCTTTCACTCCTTTTTATTTCATCTGGATCTACCTACCAGTCGCCCACGGAAAGCTTCACTCTACCCTACAACTCGGTGGCAAGCTCGGATGACGTTTTTGCGATAGGGTTCAATCCCGCGGGTTTGGGGGTGAAAAGATGCTTTCAGACCGGCTTCTTTCACACATTTTTCGATTCCAGCTTTGAAGGAGACAACGCCTTGTTCATTTCCGCCGGCACTTTTGGCTTCTCGGCAGAGTGGCTGGGGAACATCACATCGAGAACTTACAGAAAGTACACTCTGGCCTACGGAGGCAAGCTGTTCGCAGAAGGATTTTACTGGGGAACCAGCTATAGCTGGTTCGGCTCCAAGCACAAGGAATACGACGATCTCTCCTCGTGGAATGTAGGATTTCTTGCCCGACCCTTCGAATTTGTCTCTCTGGGAGTAGCAGCAAAGGATTTGAACCGTGACCGATTTCTGGGCGAGAAAACCGAGGTCTCATACGATTTCGGACTGGCCGCAAGACCTTTGAACGGATTCTGGCGCGACCGGTTGACATTTTCCGTTGATGCTTCCTTCGCTCAAAACCAGAAACTAAGTGATGCCACCACCAGATTCAGAGCAGAGACCGAACCGGTGGACGGCTTCATCTTTTTCGGCGACGTAGATAGCGACGGTAATTTTGGCCTGGGTGGAAGAATCAATTTACCCCATTTCGGAGGGGGAACGTACAACACCGTCACAAAAGATTATGAATTCGACCGGGGAGTTCTCTACGCCGTGCTATCACGGGATAGATACCGCACCGTACTGGAGAGAAGGGACAACTTCCTGGAGGTCAGGCTTTCCGGCAAGATCGTAGAAGAAAACACCAGAGTGGGGCTTTTTGGTAAAAAGAAGCCCCGGCTGATGGATTTGGTGGCCGACATTGGCAGAGCAAAGGACGACCACGCAATCAAAGGCATCCTGCTCCGCATAGATTCCTTTGACATGGGACTGGCAAAAACCCAGGAGATCAGGGAAGCAATTCTGGATTTCAAAAGGAGCGGCAAAAGCGTGATCGCTTTTATGGAGACCGGCGGAAACAAGGAATATTACCTGGCCACGGCAGCCGACAAAATCGTTCTGGTGCCTACCGGCTACCTGCTGGTGACCGGACTTGCGGCGGAGGTCACCTTCATTAAGGGAACGTTGGATAAGCTGGGAATCGTCGCAGATCTTGAGCACAGAGGGGATTACAAAAGCGCCTCTGATCGAGTTACCCGGAAGAGCATGTCACCGGCTCACCGGGAGATGATCAGCTCTCTTCTGGATGATCTGTATGATCAGATGACCAGCCAGATAGCCAGGGAGAGAGGATGGACGCAGGAGGGGACCGAATCCAAAATCGATCAGGGACCTTTCACCGCATCCGAGGCATTCAAAGCCGGTCTGGTCGACACCTTGTTGTTCTATGATCAGATTGATGAGCTCATCAGACAGGAGACCGGCAAAAAACTCAGAAAGCTTGCCTACCAGGATTACCGAAGACGTCATAACTACAACTATAGCTGGGCGATTCCACCCAGGATTGCGGTAGTCTTTGCTACTGGCTCCATTTTCTCCGGGCACAGCCGCAGAGATTTCCTTATGGGGGACGTCATGGGATCCGAGACGATCTCCGAGGCTATAAGAAAAGCACGAGAAGACAACAGGGTCAAGGCTATCGTTTTCCGTGTGGACAGCCCCGGAGGCTACGGAATTGCCTCAGATGTGATCCTGCGGGAGATCGTGCTGACCAAAAAGGTAAAACCTGTCATAGTCTCCATGTCGGATGTGGCTGGCTCAGGTGGATACTGGATCTCATGCGCAGGAGACACCATCGTCTCGATGCCCGGCACCTACACCGGGTCCATAGGAGTAATAACAGGCAAGGTCAGCCTCGAGGGACTATATGAGAAGATCGGCTTCAACATCGAGACGGTCAAGAGAGGAAAGCATGCTGACTTCTTTACCAGCACGCGGGAATTCAACGATGAAGAAAGGGAGGCGGTCAATAGGCAGATCGACGAATTTTACCACGAGTTCGTCCGAAAGGTGGCAC
>CAYGCR010000060.1:0-18783 GCA_964348415.1 uncultured Ignavibacteria bacterium
GATCGAGTGAAGGTTAGATTACCGTTACCCAGATACAGTTCGCAGTTGGAACTGGTGTAGTGCGTCAAAACAAAATCCATGTTGCCATCATTGTCGTAGTCGGCGACCGCCATGTCCATGGGATAATATCCCTCGGTCCAGGTGTCAACAGATACGGGCGCCGCAAAGTTGTTCCCATCCGCTAGTTTTTCGTAGAGATAAACGTGGTGGGCATAGGTGGTGTAATAGCCGGTTCCGATGATGTAATCAAAATCGCCATCATTGTCGAAATCGCCAATGCCGTTTCCATAAGAGAAATAGGGTTGGGGAACCTGCCCCATATATTGCTGGCTGCTGAAAGTTCCGTCGAGGTTACACAGGATGTAGTTGCTTCTCCCATAAAAATCAGCCCCCACCAGGTACACCTCCTGTGCCAAAAGGGGCGCAGCCATTGCGATCACGCCTGCGAGGGCAAGAATCACCATCAGAGTTGATTTCTTAGACATGACTTGTTTCCTCCGTTGTTCTAAGTACCTGAGCGTGAATAGCTTCATCTGATAACTTTGTTTACCAACAACCTTAGAACTTTTTCCAATCAACACCTCCTTTCTGTAGACTTGGTTAGCTATTATGGCATCACCTCCTTTCCGGCTTTGGGACTTCTCGATTCGAATCCTCAGAAAAGGAATAGTGTCCGCCGCAGCGCTTTTGCTTTGTTTTGTACTCAACTGAGGAAGGCAACCCGCTATCCCATAGTTGGAAACCAGTTAGCTAGGACACGCCCTAGCTTTCCCCACCGTCAGATTTCCATTGTCATGGAAACGAAATGAGGTAGGTGAGGCGTTCAAATTGAGAAAATTGCTGGTTGTTAATATAATACCCTTGCTGGCTTTGTCAAGGAGTTTTTTTCGACAAAAGGGGATAAGTAGAACCAATGCTTACACAAGAATTTACAGGTCCATTTCGGTACATTCCCTATGAAGCAAAGCCTCTGAGCTGATTGCAAACAGGGGGAGTCGCGCACTCATTTCTAATGTTGTCCGAGCACCAGGGTTTTCGATTGAGTTTAGACTTGTGCTAACGTTTGAATCACCGGTTCGAGACAAGAGTGATTGTCCCTCGCTTCATCAAAATGCGGAAAGCGAGTGGGCTAATAATGAAATCCGAGGATACTACTTCAGTTGCCGTTCCTGCGTGGGTCCAAAGATGGAGGTGAGGGAGAGGGGGAAGGCGGGAGGGTCGAAGTTGATCCGGTGGATACTGCGAGGTAGTTGAAACAAGGAAGAATATTACGTGCCGGGCGGCAATAACCCTCAGGCATCGTTAGTTCTCTGCGATCGGTCTTGGCACAACCAGCAGATATATCGGCAATCTAGTGTGGCGTACCTTCTTTTCTAACCGTTTCTAATCTGTTCTCCCGCTTTTTGCAAAAAATACTCTGCTGTAGCCACTACTGGCTTCAGATGGCTCTTTTTCTGCCGATAGTATTCTTACGAAAGACGTTGATTTGAGCCTTTAGATGCTGAAAGCCATGAAACAGATACTGGTGGTGGGCTCAGATCCTAAGATCTCACAGGATCTGGACAGATATTTCGACCCGAGGGAGTTCAAGCTTCTGGCGTGTCCTCACGGCAGAAGTATGATCGCGTCCCTGTCCAATGCTAAGCCCGATCTGGTGATCTTGGATTTCGATTCGGTGGATCAGTCCGGAACGGAGATGGTGAAAAAGATACGCGAGGTGGATTCGGGTCTGCCGTTGATCGTATTGTCCAGGAATCCGATTGGCCAACGGAGAAAAACCACACAGGAAGACTATGCGGTAATACCTCCATCGTTTCAGATGGAAAAGGTCGCTTCTATGGTAAAAGAAGCTTTGTCCACAAGAACGCCCAGACAGACGCAGAAGGTGCTTTTAGGGTCGGTGCGAGTCCCGGGTCAGGCGAAAAGCAGAGTCAGAGTTGAGAATGATCCAAGGAGGGCTCCTGAGGATTCGCAGTCGGACGACCAGGACTACCACCACCTGTTTGATCAAGTGTTGAGCCCTGTTTTTGACCAGATAATTCGCGATTGTCGGGGGCACGTCTATGACCGGCTTTTGTCCGGGCTGGAGAAGACGATGCTGGCTGAGGTGTTGAAATACGTCAACCATAATCAGGTAAAAGCCTCTCAACTGCTGGGCATCTCCCGAAATACCTTGAGAGAGAGGATGAAAAGGTACGATATATTTTAGATAGGGTTTTCACGTTCTTCCAAAGGCAGGAAGCCTCGTTTTCCGACCATCTTGAATAGTGTGCTACGGCACAGACCGCTTCTCCGAACAGAATCTCCTTTGCCCCAGGCTAAAACACCCGGGCTGGTTGTCGATAATATAAATGTAGTCAGCAAGACACAAAACGAGTGATACACCTCTTTTCAGGTAGACCGTCCGAGAAAAAGACAATTATAACCGTCTCCGCAAGAAGATTCCTTTTGCTCTTCTCAAGGCGCGAGAAAATGGTTTTTGTCGGACTATCAGATGACCGTAGCAACTACATTCCCCACCAGATTTTCAGGAAGATGGACTTTCTTAAAACCTTTCCTCGGGAGGCTGAGACATGTATGAACTAACGCTTGACCTAGCAGTGGTATTTTTCCTTTTCTGCTTCTTGATTCTTATAGTAACGCAAAAACGTAGATATTTCCTATACCATCCGCAAAGCTGGAGAACCCTGACCTTGGGAGGAATCCTGCTTGCTGTGGCTGGAGGAATCAAGCTCTGGTTCATACTGTATGAGGGGAAGTACGCCTTCAGCCCACGGTGGGAGCAAGCTTTCCAGGTAGGTCAGATATCAGTCTACTTGGCTGGAGGGGGGTTGATCTTGTTTGGCTTTCTCAGATGGTGCGGTTCGCTCGTGGAGGGAAAGAACAAAGCTACCCAGCGCCTGCGGCAGCTGGCCTGCTTGAGGTCGATTCTGTTGCTAGCAGATCATAGGACCGAGTTGGACGAGATACTTAAAGAGGCGCTGCGCGTGGTGATGAACATCAGGAAATACGAAGTGGGGTTGGTCTTCAAACGCGCCTTTAATTCGTCCGAAATGACTTTGGTTGCGCACCGGGGAGTGCCGGCTGAGAGTCTGTTTGGCTTATTCGACCTGTGCTCAAAGAACATGTGGTACAGGGAGTCGCTCAAATCCCAGGAAATCGCCACTACCATAGATGTAGAGAACCTGCCTGAATATGAAACGCTTTTCCGGAATTCGGAAGAAGTAAGATCTCTTGCCTGCGTGCCCATCAAGTTTCGTGGAAAGGTGATGGGGCTTTTTGGAATTTATGATTCCAAGCCGGATCGCTTTTCGTACGAGGAAATTCAGTTTCTGACCAGTCTGGGTGAGGCCCTGGGGCTGGCGGCCAGACAAATCTACACCTGCAAAAGGAACAAAAAAAGAAGGGATTATATCTCCGCTATTGAAAATATCTTAAAGATAAATGAAGAAACCGCTACGCTGGAACACGCATTTCCCAAGATTTCGACAGAACTTCGAAGAATAATCGACTTCGATCATATTTCCCTGGACTTGATGACCGGCGGCGGGCAGGATGTCCAGCGGATCTCCATCGGAACCTCCGGAGGAATACTGGTGGACAAGAAAGCGGTTATGTCCTCTGCAGGAATTAGCCGCGGTACCGCGATGATGCCGGTGGAAGTCCGGATAGACCATGATCTTGAACTTGATGAAGACTGTCTGAAGGATCCGCTGGTGAAGGCCTGCGGAATCAGATCCCGGATTCTTCTTCCTTTGGGCGATGGCTACGATTTCTACGGTGTCCTTTGTCTGGGCCACCGGAAACCCAATTTTTATTCTGCAACTGACGCCAAGTGGCTCGGGCTCTTTGTTCTGGAGCTCTCCCATCTTATCCGCGAGCAAAGGGTTGAGACGAAATCGAAAAAGAAAGAATCTTTAAGCAATTCCCTTTATGAGTCTGAGAAAAAGCTGGCCGTAGAGCAGGATCTGAAAACTTTACTGCAACATGCAGCGGCAAGCCTCACTTCGGATTTGCCAAAAAGCTTTGCCCGGGTGGTACTTTTGTCCAGAGAAAGAAATGAGTTAATCAACTGCGCAGCCAGTCAAATCAGGTCCGAGGGGATAAATCTGAAAAGAGAACAACGATTCTCACTAAACGATCTTCCTTGGCACCGCTTGACCCTGGAAGCGAGGAAACCCATGCTGATCAATCAGGACGATCCCGAAGGCGCCATGTCCAAACAAGAAGCCAGGCTTATCATGGACGAGAAAGTGAATTCGGCCCTGCTGGTTCCCCTGATTCTGCATGATCGGGCAGTAGGGATTCTGTCCGTGGGAGAGATGCGAAATTGGAACAGACAACCTCTGACCCAGGACGAGATAGCCTTCGTCAAACATAAAGCAAATCAGCTTTGCCTGGCTTTAGAAAAGGGCGTTCTCCACCGTTCAAATGAACGACTAAAGGAAAGATTGAAACATTGCGAAACCCCCAAAAAAACCACAGAGAATCAAGCCCGCCTTGAATCTTGGCTTTCCGATCTAAGCTATCAGATAAGCAATCCCCTCACTATAATCCGGGGGGCCGCCGAGCTTCTGAAACTGACAGAAACAGACTTAGGTCCGGACAGTCTGAGATACATCAGGAACATTGAAAACGGTGTAGATCGGATACAAGAGAACTTAGAGGAATTTTTGGGTGCAGCTACCGGGCGGAGAAAACCAGACTCCGCTGAGCATGCAGATAAATTGGTTTCGGTTTGAACTGATAGGAGCATTGTATAAGTTTCCGGGTCGAAATCCAGTCAGATTCCCGTCATCTCTCTACGTAAACTGGGCTTTCAAGTAGAGGCGGATGCTGTCGATCCTGATACCGCAGACATCCGTTTTTCGTTTTTGCACTTGGGTTTGGTTAATCAGCAGAAACCTTTAGCAGAATGCTCGCCTTCTCGTCACCCGCCTCCGTTACTGTAACGTTCGAATTGATCCGTTCCTGGCAGCTGAATCTCTGCATGCTCCACTGAACCCAGCGAAATGATGCTGAGTCTTCCCCATTCTGTATACTTCCTGGAACCTCTCAGCGAACCGAAAGCGTGACGACAGGAATTCGCAACAATAGGTAATCGCTTCCGGGTGCTCACAAAACCATTCTTTTGAGCTTGCACTCCTCGGAATTTTTGAGTAAGTTTGAGTAAATAATAAGGTCAAATTCCGTTCTCGAGGATTTAGTGAAAGGAGCGCTTAATGCAAATAGAGGTGAAGCAAGGAGCAGTCGAGTTGGCCGAAGATGAGGCGGTTGTTCTGAATTGCTTTGAAGAAGCCAAGAGATTTGCCGGTTCGCTTAAGGCCATTGATGATAAGCTTTCCGGAGCTTTAAGCCACGTGTATCAAGCCGGCGATTTTAAGGCGAAACTGGGACAAATAGGGGTTTTGTACCCCCAGGGGAGATTGAACTTCAAAAGGATCATCATGGCGGGATTAGGGAAAAAGGGTGACCTGACAGTCGAAAAAATTCGTCTCGCCTACGGCTTTGCCGGTAGGAAGCTGAGAGAACTGAAACTGAAGAGCGTCTCCGTTCAGACCTTCGAAGCGAATCATCCTGCGGTGAAACTGCAGCAGTCTTCCCAGGCTATGGTGGAGGGGATACTGTTGTCCAATTACAGGCTTGGTCAGTACAAGACCGGAGACGAAAACGATAAGAGCACTTTGGAGAGACTGACCTTCTGGAAGGAGAAACGCAAGGGAATCGGAGAGGTCAATAGAGGTGTGAAGAATGGAGAGATATTCTCCTGGGCCACCAATTTCTCGCGCGATTTGGCAAATCGACCAAGCAATTATCTAACGCCTACGGACCTGGCCGATGAAGCAAACAAGCTTGCGCAGGAGGGCAAATTCAAGTGCACGGTCTTGCCCGCGTCCGAGATAAAGAAGTTGAAGATGAACTCCTTTCTGGCAGTCGCCGCAGGCAGCAAAGAGCCGGCAAAGCTCATCGTTTTGGAATATACGTCTCCGCAAAGGAGTATCAATACTCTGGCTTTGGTAGGCAAGGGGATAACATTTGACGCAGGTGGACTATCCTTAAAGAGCACGGAGAACATGCTGGAGATGAAAGGTGATATGATGGGAGGAGCAGTGGTTCTCTCCACGGTGGCCGGCTGCGCAAAACTGAAGTTGCCGCTGCGTGTAATTGGAGTAATCCCCGCCACCGAGAATCTGCCTTCTGGCTCTGCCTTGAAGGTGGGAGATGTCATAACCTCGCATTCAGGTAAAACGATCGAGGTTCTGAATACAGATGCGGAGGGGCGCCTAATTCTGGCAGATGCTTTGTCCTATGCTCGAAGCTTCAGTCCCCATGCTATCGTGGACATAGCCACCTTGACCAGCTCTATCAAAATTGCCCTGGGTACGATCTGTGCAGGGATTTTTGGAAATAACCAGGCCTTGAAGGCAAGGATGATCCGTGCAGCGGAGTTGAGTGGTGAGCGGGTTTGGGAAATGCCTTTGTGGGAGGAATACCAGGAATTTCTGAAAAGTGATTTGGCCGACATCAAGAACGTTGGCGGAAGGCCCGGGGGGTCCATTCTGGCTGCCAAATTCTTGGAAACGTTTGCGGGAGACCTTCCCTGGATTCATGTGGATATCGCCGGGGTCGATTTCAAGGAAAAAGAAGATTCCTATCATTCCAAAGGCGCGAGCGGATTCGGAGCAAGGCTCTTGCTTCAGTTTCTGAAGGATTGGAAAAGAATTCAGTCAGGCTAACGCTTCTGCAGGAAAGCTGAAACTGCCGGATGGATGGCGTGATTGAGCCCGGTGGTGCAGTGTACCTGCTCAATTATTTGCTCAGGCAGGCGCCGGAAGACATCTTTTAGAATCTGATTCCCCGGCCTTTTCAATAAACGTAAGAAGTACCAACCTTGCGCAGGACCGGTGCTTCAGTTTGCCACATACTCCCGAGGGCATCTCAAGATTGTAAGGAAACGAAATACAAGGTTCTATCACGTTCGACCAGCAGGATCAATCTGTCATTGCTTTTTATGCGGCCGGTCAGCTTCTCGTAGTCCTTGATGTCTCGCACAGGTTGATCATTGATCTGCCGGATTATGTCTCCCACCTCAAGCCCGGCCTTGTAGGCAACGCTGCCCCTGTCGACGCCCGCGATCACCACTCCTCTTCTATCGGTCGTTCCTAGGCGGTAAGCAATGGACGAGCTTATGTTGGCCACGGTCATGCCCAGCTTGGTTTTGGAGCTCTCGCTTGCGTGAGTGGGAATAGACTCGGGCACCAATCGGGCGTTTATCTTTTTACCGTCTCTCAGAAAAACGATATCGAGAGTCTGGTTGGCTCTGGCAAGATAGACTAAATCCTCCCAGTCGCTTAAATTCCTAATCCTCTGATTATCCGCTTCAACGATCACATCCTTCACCTTCAAGCCAGCCTTTTCTGCAGGGCTCTTTTCCTCTACATCGGATACGATGACTCCTTCGGCCTTCTCCAGATCCAGAGTCTGAGCCAGGATGGGATTGACCTCCTGGACCCTGACGCCGATCCAGGCAGGGATGATTCTTCCGTGTTCGATCAGATCGGAAAGCAGGGCCTTGGCGCGGTTGATAGGTATGGCAAAACCGATACCCTCCGAGCCCCGGCTGGTGGTGAAGATGAAGGTGTTGATTCCGATCACTTCGCCGGAAGCGTTGACCAAGGGTCCACCTGAGTTTCCCAGGTTTATTGCGGCATCGGTCTGGATCATCTTTCTGTAAATCTGAATCTGCCCTCTCTCTCGTTTGATATCTCGATTCACCGCGCTGACGACTCCCACTGTCACAGTAGGATTGGGATCGTCCAGAAGGTAGCCAAAGGGATTGCCGACGGCGATTGCCCACTCCCCGATTATCAGATCATCTGAGTTACCCAGGGCTACCGATGGCAGGTTTTTCGCATCGATTTTTACCACAGCCAGATCCGAAACCTCATCTAACCCCACCACCTTTCCCTCATATTCCTCTCCGGTGGTCAAAGTCACTTTCAACTGGTCTGCGGCTCTTACCACATGAGCATTGGTCAGCATGTAACCTTCCGGGTTTATTATGAAGCCGGAGCCGATGCTGTAGACTTTCTGCTTGTATTCCCGCGGGCCGAAGAACCTGCTCCAGAACTCGTCAAAGAATTCATCGCCGAAGGGCGAATAGAAGGGCTGCTCTCTTACCACCCTCACCTGGATTACGCTAATGGATACCACGGCCGGCCCCACCCTTTGTGCCGCTTGGACGATGGCATTCTGGCGGGAAGCGGTTATCTCATCCTGGAGAGAAGCTGCGGTTTGTGCCATTTTGGGTGTCCGTTGCAGGACTTGTTTGGCGTCCGGCGGTTTGGCCCCTGTAGAAAACGGACAATCCAAAAATCCAAAAGCACAAAGTACAGCTAATATGACTGCTCCTGCCACCACCCCGAAGAGAATTGAACCGGCTACAATGCGGGTTTTCCCGGTATTGCTGAGTGTCATTTTCGAACCCTCTCGCTCTGATACGAAGAGGTCGGGATGGCCTCACGTTTCAAAACCTTTTCCCGACCTGAATTCAAAGTTTAGTGCAATTAATCCAATTCACCCGTATGCTGGGTTAGCTTTCCTTCTTGTCTACATCCACATACTTTTCCGGATCTTCCTCGAACTTCCTCTTGCAGCTCTCGTCGCAGAAATAAAAGGTTTGGCCTTTGTACACGCTCTTAGCCGGGGCGTTATTCTCATCTATCTCCATCAGGCAAATTGGATCGATAACCATCTTTGCCTCCTTGCTTTAGAAGATTTCCTGGCTCTGGTTAAACGAGTTCTGCCTTGTACCATTTACCCCCAACTATCGTCGTTTTCTATTAATATATACACAAAAATAGCGGGAATGTTCCGTGGAGAAGGAGATTTTCAGATTGATCGGTGAGGGCACCGTCTCATTCCCAGCTGGCTATGCTCAACAGTTCTGACTACCAGATTTGACCTTCTGTTATCTGGGCTACGGATTACACTTAACAGGATGTGGGATCCGACTTGGGTGGCAGAGATAAGCCGTCTGAGTTGAGCCGAGTTTTCAATCGGTTTTCCATTGAAGCCAATGACCCTATCACCCGAACTCAGTCCCGCCCTGTGGGCCGGACTTCCCTCCACCACCTTGTTTATTAAAACGCCTTGAGATGCTTCTCCCTCTTCGCACTTACTTGATTTTCTCTCGCAGAAGATCCCAATCCATCCTCTCTTGACCTTGCCATCTTTCTTCAGCACCTCACACACTCGCATGCAGGTTTTGGCAGGCAAGATAAAGACCACTCCATCTTCCCCTTCCGGCCTACCTTCGGTCAGACCCAAAAGCTCCCCTTTCCGATTGAAGATAGGAGTGCCCCCGTGATAGGGGACCGGGGGACCGTGCCATATCAGCAGATGCTCGTCGTATGCGTCGGCTCCCCCTATCCAGGATTTGGTCACCGTTCCCAGGTTGACGTCCAAGCCTTTGGAATAATTGGTATTGCCTAAGGCGATGCCCATGCATCCTTTGTCTATCTCCCCGGTCTCCATTGTCTTAAGCGGTTTGAGTTCTTTCTGATCCACCTGAATCAAGCTTACGTTCGTTTCAAAGTCACAAAACATCTCCACGATCTGCCGGTCGTTTATCACCCGCCCGTCCTGCAATTTAAGGGTGATGTTATTGACGTTGTTGAGGATGTTTTCCGTGGTAAGAATATACCCGTCGTCCAGAACCACTCCCGAGCCAAACTTGACCTCCCCCGAGCTCTCATTTTTGGCCATTATGCAGACTACAGACGGCCCCACCTTTTCCATCACCATGGCTAAGTCTGTCTCCAGACCCTGGAGCGAGCTTTCCCCGCATCCCCCCAACGTGAACGTGATTCCGCTCAGCCAGAGAAGAACAGCCGCCTTCTTTATTCTTGAGTGCATAGCCGCTTAAGCGTTATCAAATTTCAAACGGTTTCCTTCTCCTAACCTGCACCTGGAGAACTCTTAAATGACCCTCCTCTTAGCCTTTTAGCTATCTGCCCCGAACGGTATAGATGGTCTCCACTCCGTTATCCACCGCCGAGATCAATTCTCCCTCATACGCCACCAGATCGTTGGCGAACGCTTGCGTACTGCGGGAAGAAAGAAACTGCGGGTATAGGCTCACGGACAGAACCGCAATGAGCACGAGGGAGAACACATAAGCTGGAACCGGTCCCAGAATCGGGGTTCTGAACAGACTCGTTAACCCCTCCAGTTCCGCCCGGACTCTGCTCAACACGGAAGCGGAAGGAACCCTCCTCTCCACATTCACCCGATACCCCTTCCAGAAATCTCTGGACTCCTGAAAGCTGACAGCCTCTCTGACAGCATTGATAGATCCTTGGTGAAGAGAGAATTCAGCGGAGCAATCAGGGCAGGATGTAAGGTGCTCGTCCAATCTGTTCCTGCAGGACGAGCCCAGTTCGGCGTAACTGAGGATCAACTTTCGCGCCTTTCTACACTTCATGTTTTATCCCCATCTTCTTTAGGATTTGAGGATGATGCTTGGTCAACTCGCTTCGCAGTTTGGATCGCGCTCTATGTAGATACCACCGCACCGTAGCTTGCGGCATGCCGGTTATCTGGGCCACCTCCTTTATGTCTAACCCCTCTAGGTCCCGAAGGACAAAAACCGCTTTCTGTCTCGGGTTTAGCGCCTCCATGGAATCGTTGATCGCCCACTTTATCAAACTGCGCTGGTAAATCTTCTCTACATCCTGTTTCTTCTCCTTCAGTTCGCCGAAGATGTTGTCTAACAGCTCATGCTTGTGCTTCTTGTGCTTCCGAATGAAATCAATGGAAGCGTTGATAGTAATTCGGTAAAGCCAGGTGGAGAGCTTCTTGGTGGTATCGAAATTCACCAGGTTCTGGTAGGTCTTGACAAACACTATCTGTGAGATGTCCTTGGCGTCCTCATAGTCGCCCACCATCTTGTAAGCGATGCTGGCCACCTGGGTCTTGTACTTGTCTACGATTTGTTGGAAAGCGGGCTGATCTCCTCTCTTTGCCTTCTCAATGATATCCAGCAGATCCTTGTCCTCTGCGCTGGACTCGGGTTCTTTGGATTCTTGCTGGGTATTCTTGGAGTCGGCATCGTTCTTCTCTTCCTTAACGAACTTTCGCTCCCCAGATTTGGCAGAGATCATATATCCTTCTCGCTTCTTGATACGTTTTCGTCAAAAACAGCGTTTGGCGAGGCGGTCTGAAGCCATAATTGGTCTCAATTTGAAAGACCTATGTCCATGGGTCGCAGTGTGCTTATGTTCAAACATAGGAAGGAAGCGTTGCGTATAATTTGTTTGTGTTTCGCTACTAACAACCTATTCTTCAACTCCAGACGCGCTTTGCACACATACTGAGATTTAACCTCCCGTGTTCCCTTGACACCCACGACTTTAATTTAACATATACTTTCCTCAAAAACAATAATTTTTAGTGAAAATCCGTAGGATTCTCCCCTCCTGACCCAGAAGCCGGACTGACTTGGCCCGGACTGCTCGCGATCGCTTTCCCCCCGATTCGGTTCAGCTCGGACCAAGTCAGGCCAAAGGATGCGATTCCCGCCTCTCCTGAAGAACTTTGCAGAAGGCAGCTCAGGCAGACAGCGGTTTACCGCATCTGGATGCACGCCCGGATGACTTTTTGATGGTATAATTTAGAGTTCTCGGGGCCGAAGTTGACGGATTTCTCCATCCCGAGCACAATCGCAGTCTGCTCGCAGGAGGTTAGCCTCCAATATCGCCTTTATTCCGAATCAACCTAAAGATCTTTCCCGTGCATTGGAGCCAATCCCTCCATCTGTATCTCGGGCTCATCTCCCTGGCGGTGGACCCCCTCTGTACAGGTAGTTTATCAAGTAGACGATGTCACCGGGGCCAACCGAGCCATCAGAGTTGGCATCTCCAGTCCACAGAGGGTCTGGAGTAGGACCATTTCTGTACAGATAGTTGAGTAAATAGACGACATCCCCGGGACCGACCTCCCCATCTCCGTTAGCGTCCCCGTAAAGCGTTTCGGTGACCACTAGGAACTGATTGACATCTACATTCGTGAGAACGTCAACTACGCCGCTGGGCCATTCGGTCTTAATCGAGTCAACAATAGACGCATCGCCTAGACCGAAATGGGCGTTCATACTATTTTGGCTATGATTGCCAGTTTGTCCCGAAATCTCGCGTAATTGCCACACCGGTATGCTGTGGATCGTCGCCAGGACTCGAACCTTTGCCCCGATTGCCGATGTGTTTGAGTTGCTGCCGATGCACTTAATGTTGATCCAGTTGTTGATGTTGCCTTTGTTGCGGTACAGTGCGTTGTTCTCGTAATTTTGATTGGCGACGAACAGATCGACATCACCGTCTCGGTCATAATCGCCCCACGCGGCACCGGCAGAGGATTCGAAATCGGTTGTAATTGCCTCGTCGGTGATCTTGGAGAACGTGCCGTCTCCGTTGTTTTCGTACAAAGCGTTGAGGTGAGGCGAGTATTGGTAATTGCCTGTCACATACAAGTCGAGATCTCCGTCATTATCGTAATCGCCCCAACTACTGCCGCTCCAGTACCCGCTGTCATTGACAGGGTCCTGTCCGGTGATCCTGATGAACTCCCCATCGCCGTTATTCTGGTAGAGCAGATTAGTCTGGTTACGAGCGTACGTGGCAAATATATCAAGATCACCGTCATTATCATAATCTCCCCAGCTGCATGCGATTGCGCTGTCAGCCACGATATCGCCACTGGTGACTTCGGTGAAGGTGCCGTCCCCATTGTTCTTGAACAAGGCGTTGGTGTTCAATTGCGGTCGGGTGATGAAAAGGTCAAGATCACCGTCGCCATCGCAGTCGCCCCACGACCCGTTTCCTTCCTCTTGGGTTAACCCGATTTCAAGATTATTCAGCCTGCTGAATTCCCCTTCATCGTTTCGGTATAGACAGATCGCGAAGTTGTGAGCTCCCACGAACAGGTCTAGATCTCCGTCATTATCATAATCCGCCCACGCGGGCGTTGTCGAACATGCCACGTCATTGACTATATCGCCCTCGGTAACCTTTACGAACGAGCCGTCGCCGCCGTTCAGATAGAGATAATTCTTGGCGCCGGAGGCGCCCTGACCCGGATTCGCGCAGAAGGCGTCCAGATCACCGTCATTATCAAGATCACCCCAGCTGCTGCCTAGCGAACCACCTTCATTGGTTATGATGTTACCCGTGATCTTGCTGAATGTTCCATCGCCGTTGTTGTGATACAAACAGTTGAGCTGGCTGACGTCCATCCAATTAGTAACGAATAAATCCAGATAATCGTCATTATCGTAATCCATCCAGCTTACGCCGAAAGAAAAGCCGCCGTCGCTGACCGGATCGCCTTCATAGATTCTGGTGAATTGAGGCAGAAGGATCGTCCGGTCATAAACGGAGATTTCCGAAGAATCCTTGGTGCAGGCAAATCCCGCTGAGTCGCTCAAGTACGCGGTCCATCTGTTCAGGGTGGTAGCGTAGCGTCCCGTCTCCGGGTTGGTATAACTCGGATAACGGGCAATAGGGGTGAGAATGAATTTCGCCGCGTACCACGACGGTGCAACAGGATCGGTTGAGGCCACCAGCATGTTCGTGTTCACCAGCCAGCTAAGGTTGTTGGCGTTATAAGTTGAGGTCCATGCGGCATCTATGATTACGAGTCTGGGATAGGTCACGGCGATCGTACGGGCAACCAGGGCATAGGTCCCCCAGAAATAGACGTAGTGCATATCATTCCAGCTCCCGTAACGTTCGTTGGCGTAGGCCGTTGTCAGCATTCCTATCCAGTTCTTCACAGCGATGGTAGCCCCCGCCATCATGTGAGACTTCAACACAGGAAAATCAATTATACAGAGACGAGAGGAATCGTACTGAGCCGAAAGCGAATCCCAGACACCGTAACGCATAGAAAGATAATAATTGTCCGAAGGCGAGCGGAACTTGGGGTAAGATATCTTCGTGCTGGTCTCGTAGACGTACCCGTCATCGTAGTCACCATCCGAGTATTCAGATGCTACGGTATCCCATATGTAGCTCCAATCCAGATAATACACAGGGTACCCCTTGGCATAAAACGTGTTCACCACATCCGGTATGGATTGGTCGGTGTCCTCGGAGTTGTTGTCCTGTTGATTGATTCCTGTGCCGATCTCCTGGACATTGTCGCATACAATAATTTCACCTGAGAATGCATCCGGGTGGTTCAGGATCTGCCAAATCAATCCCTTCACCCGGTCGGTGCTGGTGGTGTTTCTGCTGGTCCACTGGAAGTTCCCCTTTATGATTACAATGTTATCTGCGCCAACTAAGCCTAAGGGATGCTCAGCAGTCTGGTGCAGATAAATATCTCTCTTCTCCATCATCAAGAGCATGGTGTCAATGGCAGGATCCGGCAGGTGCTCATCTGGCACCGAGGCATCGCCGGCCGCGAGTGAGCCTGTGGTTTGCGGGATAGAATCCATTACGAAGACAGTGGATACGGGATCATGAACCTCCCAGACGGGCAATGATCCTACGGATTTTACTTCCGATCGCGAGAGTTCCGGCAAAGTTCCGGCGAACCAGACAACTCCCATAATCAAAATCGCCGCGCCGCAGAACTTCGCGTATTTGCGCAGAAGGACACTCCCCGCAAAGAACGCTACCACCGCCAAAAGCCAGTTGGCGGCAATGGGCATGGCTGCCCGCTGGCAGGGATAAGTCAACCGTTTGGGATTTGTACCGCTTCTGAGCAACACCCAAAGAAATGCTCCAAAGCCCACTATCCAGTGCCACCAGCGGTGGACTCTCAAAAGCTTTTTGTGCAGACGCATGATTACCTCCTTTTCATGGGACTATACGTTCGCAAGACAGGCTATGTTCCTGGCGGGGGTCCGTCTCTGAATAAATAGTTTATCAGATGAACCACATCACCTGGGCCGACTGTTCCGTCAGAATCGGCGTCCCCGGCTGCCTCAGGGCAGGGGGTCGGACCGAATCTGTATAGATAGTTTATCAGAAAGATTATGTCGCCCGGCCCGACTTCGCCGTCTGCGTTGGCATCGCCACAAACGTAGGGTACGGTGAACAGCTGAGCGCTTGCCTCTCCTCCGATCCAGTCTTGGTAATTGGGATAGGAAGCACTTGAGCCGGCGATCTTTCCTTTCACTTCCACTTTAATGGTATCCGGGCCTGAACTGTCCGGGGGAGCTGAGATTTGCCAGACCGACGTATCCGTATAACCGGAACCATGAGGCTCAAAGTAGACCGTGGCAGAAGGAGGATTAACAAGCTGATAACCGGAAGGCAACAGGATTGTAGCTTGGATGCTGTCAGCCGCAAACTGATTCTCGAAGGGATGAGGCCCGCGATATTCAAACTCTGCGCTGACCGTAAACAGCTGATTAGTCCCTACCACAGAGTCAACCGCCATCTCTACTCGCCAGGGAGCGGAGAACAATCCCCATCGATCACCCAGCAACCAGAGATCGTCCACCAAGAAGGTCTGGTTGAAGTGAACGTCAGGACCAGAATAAGGGGGAGTATACCAGGGATCGTGGACGATGAAGACGTCAAGGTTGTCATCGTATCCTTTAACCACCCTATAGTGCCCCGCCGTGTGACTGGCACTGTACCAGGTCAGCACCAGAACTGGGTAGTCGTTGGAGATAAGATTCTTCAAATCCTCATAGCGGGTAACATAGTGACTGTAAAGGCTCCAACGCTGGTAATTGCCGCAATATCCTAAAGCTCTTTCGCTGTACCCTTGAAGCGCGGGATTTTGAATGGCGGTGCTGATCCAGCTGAAATGAGAAGCCCTTATCATGTTGGTGCGGTTGGTGCCGAAGTACGGCACGACGTCCGCAACATCACCAATATCGTCCTGATTTATGTCAGGTCCCCAGTAGTCAAAGACCATCTCCAAGGAAGCTTCGCCGCAGTAATAGGAAGAATCTTGATAGTAAAAGGGAACCTCGATATTGTAGAAGTCGGGGTAGAAGCGACCTTTATCTTCCGGATGCTCCGACATCTCTTCCAGAGTTGGGAGGTCCATTTCAGGGGGCTGGCGCGTCGCGGTTAGCTTTGAGAAGTCAGGATCAAAGCTGGTGCGCACCTCGGAGGTGTTGTCGATACTGACGAAGATCTGCTGCGACTGCTCGCCACTCACTGAGCACAACCAGTAGAACCTCTTGTTAGGCATCTCCACTATTTTGGGTTTTGATATCTCGACATCTGGCATCCTCAGTCGACAGATTTGCGAAGCCTGGCTTTGACTCACTTTAGGAAATCTCTCCAACTCGACCCGACTGTACCAATGCCATTCTTGCTCTTTGGCGCTGACGCCTATCAGACAGATTACCTCATTCTCAGGGTTGACAGCGGGCAGTATATAATAGCATGGTTTCAAATCCGGGTAGGTGTGAATCAGGATGGGATCGCCAGACTTAGCTCGCGCCCATTCCGGATTGTTCACCGCCCGCTCCGGATGAGCCGAATAGTAGACGGCATTTCTTTGAATTAGTTTCTTTGCAACTTCCCTCGCGTCGTTTCGGGAAGTTAAATCCTGTGCCTGTGCCGGGGAGACGAGCAGGATCCCCAGAGTTATAACAAGTGTCGCTCTTCTTAGCATGGCCTGCTCTTTTCTGGAGGCTGCTGATAAACTCACGCAATCACATCATCTGGCCGAACCGGCTTCCTCCTTTTCAACGCGAATATACTCCTGGAGGTTACAAACATCATGCATTCAGCTCATGCTATCCTGCCCCCGTGGCGCTCCTCCGCCGACACGCTTAAGCTTACACCGTGAGCCGAGATAGTGAGAATACAGACTTTGAAAGACTTGGCTGTCGCTGGATCTCATAACTCGCGTATAGGTGTTAACAAAGTTCATACCGAAAAGGTGGGAAAATAGGATTTTCCTGTTCCCTGCTAATGCTAACTATTTAAATAGCTTAACTAGTCGGAAGAAACATCCTGACCGGAGGGGACAGCCCAGTTTTTGCGAATTTCGCAGAAAGTTGCGGGTTGAGGCCTTTAATTATATTCTATTCCACTGGAAAATAAGGAATTAGCGCATTCGCAGGAGTAGACGATTCTCGTAGCTGCATAAGCGAGACCTTGGGCAGATCACCCGTGAGATGAGCGGCGCTTGGTGCTCAAGAGGAACCCTTCGATTTCCGCGCAGCGCAGACTTATTGCTGTCGGAACGAAGGCGCGCAGAGGCCGCAAAGAGAGGCCTCCAGTTCAGATTACTGTAATCAGCATTCAGCTGTTTAATGGAAGAATCGCGCTTTCCGGAAGGTTGCGGATTATTTCTCCTCATTCACACGGTGGCGGTCCCTCTCTGAAAAGATAGTTGATCAAGTAGACCACATCACCAGGCTCAACCGCCCCGTCGCAATTGGCGTCGCCAGCTTCCAGAGGATCGGGGGCCTGCCCGTTCCGGAAGAGATAATTAATTAGATACACTACGTCGGCAGCATCGACCGACCCGTCCTTGTTGCAGTCGCCAGGCGTGAATGCATATACGCCTTCTCTCACCAGTGCCGGATCGCCAAACAGATTGTAGGTGACCATGTTCCAGTATTCAGCATAGTGGGCAAAGCCGTAGTTCTGATTGCAGAAAAATTTGGAGTCATAGAGCGCATCGCCCACCTTCTCTGGTCCGCTAGGGCCATTGATCATGAAACGATTGAACTCGTAACACATGGATTCGCCGCCGCCCGGGTTAGTGGGCCATCCGGATGCACCGTAGACTATGCGCGTTGCGGCGACAACTCCCACACACGCGCCATACGAGGGTTCTGTCAAAAGATCGATTCCAATGTTACCCCAGGCGTTAGGCTCCGGGTAGTTGATCACACACGAAATAGGGAAAAGTATGCATGGATGATCGTCGTCTAAGTTGGAATAAGACCCAATGAAATATGGCCACGACATCTCATTGGGATTATACGTCTCCGGCACCCCATCACCATCGTCCCAGGCCCAGACCTTCCGGGCTGCGCCATCCGTCCATCCATGAGCACCCCAGTTGACAATGCTGTATTCTCCGTTTCGCCAGTCACTGGCAAAGGCAGCTTCGCTCAGCGGAGGCCAGGGAAACGCAGAAATCGCCAAGCCTCCCTGCTCGCTGTAGTGGCTTGTGGTCCAGCCGCCCATGAGGTTGATCTCGATCTCGTTCATACAAGTCGCCCCGTCGTATGCCTCCATCCCGCTGTGGTCTTCATTGGCGTGATACCAAAACGCTCCGGCATGCAACGCCGAGTTCTTCCATGATCCGGTGTCTTGCTCAAAAGATGTCAGTTTGTTCAGGGCGTAGGTTATCCGGGCTGCGTTGTTGGTTGGAATCCGGCCCACGTAGACTTCGGCCAGGAAATCGGGACTATCCTGACCGTACTCTGCATAGTATCCGTCACCATCGGAATCCCAGGAAACGTCGTCTGGATCTGACAGGTCTGCATAGTAGTAGTCTGTCGGGTTTTCACCGCTGCTCGCATTCGGAGTGCCGGCGTTGTTCCAATGATTGCTGGGATCGGGATAGCAGTAACGCATGGGGATGGTAGCGTTGTCACCAACTATCAGCACGTACTCTATCCCCCAGGTGATGTAGTAGCTCCTCAGGAAGCTGCGAATCTGCTCTTGCAGGTCAGCACCCGGCTGGCCGGTGATCTCTGCATCAGTCACTAGAACAGTCCTTAGGCGGTAGCCTAAGGAGGCCTTCCAATCAGGAAAGCTGGACGCCACTATGGCGCTTCGAAGTGCGTCT
>CAYGCR010000061.1:0-18197 GCA_964348415.1 uncultured Ignavibacteria bacterium
ACTACAAAGAGTTTTTTGGTCATTCTTTCTCTCCTTTACAACAAGGTTTGTTTTCGAGAATTTTTGGTTTGATGATCAAACCACGTCGGTTTCACGAAAAACGCATCGCCTCCTTTCGTCCCTCGTCCCTGAAGGAAATTCTGACTGTTTGAAAGAAGAGTGGCCCTAACCTGAAGGACCGAAAAGAAGACAAACCTATCCTCTTTCCCTTTCTCCACATCCTTTAGGGTGCCCGGTTAGGGGATTAGCTTGAATTAGGTATGGGGTAATACCAAGTGATACTTTTGCTCGAGACGAGAACCTGTCTCGTCTAAGTAAAATATAGTCACTCATTAAACTTTGTCAAGAGAAAAATACAAAAAATCTGCACTTTTTTAGGCCAAAAGGGCAGTTTCCTACATGGGTCGGGATAACAGTATAAGTGCAAGATAGACATCAACTAAGATCGTACATTCGGGCCTGACTGGAGCCAAGCCCCAAAAACCGACCAGTTAAGCAAAGCATCGCAACCTTCACAGTAACCTCGTTTTCAGGTATAAGTAGGCTTTACTGGGAGAGTAATCAAGAAGGCCCCAGCGGGGTCAGCTGTGCTCCGGAGACGCTGCTTTTTTCGTTGGTATATCTCAGCATGCCAGCACGGGGTCTTCATGTAGTAAGCCAAAAGCGAGGACGGATTAGCCGACCGAGCGGGAGACATTCGGGGAAGCCAGCCCGATCGGTGGGACGAGGCCAGGATATTTCACCTGAGGCAGTCCGGCTTGACAGCCCGGGGGAGAAAGGAAATAGTTTGTACTGGGTTGTCGTGAATGAAGAAAAGGTGCCGACCTTGATACGCAGGTTCCGCTGCTGAAAGAATTGGGAATGCTAAGAAGCCCCCTGTTTTTACTCTTTGATCTTTTTTAGCCTCTCTTCTGCCAGCCTTGCCTCCTGGGTGCCGGGATATTTCTCCGTAAGTTCCTGAAGATATTTCTTTGCCTCTCCTACGCTTTTTAGCTCAAGAAGCGACAAGCCCAGCTTGTACAGCGCGCTGGCTACCTTTGTTCCGGCGGGATAATCCTCCAGCACCTTATGGAATTCGATTGCAGCCCGGGTATAGTTCTTCTTGGCGTAGTAACATTCACCCAGCCAGTATTGGGCATCGGCTGCCTGTTCGGTCTGGGGGAAGTACTTCAGATAGTTGGTGAAACCGGTGATGGCCAGGTCGTACCTCCCATTGGTCAGATCCAGATAAGCGGCATCGTAAAGCTGCCCGGGATCGACGTCCACCCTAACTTTGGAGGTATCGGCAATGGTCCCGGTATCCTTTGGGGTGGAGATTTCCCGGGTGACCTGTTCCATCTTGCGTGAAAGCTCCGGGAATCTGTGGCCCAGATCCTCCAGTTTGCTCTCCACGATTCCTATTCGTTCGTCCATGCCCCACAAGGTGGTGGTCAGGTCGGCCTTCAATCGATTGGTCAGCTCGATCTGCTCCCGGAGGAGGCTGTCCAGCTGGGCAGCTTGTTTCTCCAACCTCTTGTTGCTCCGCTCCAGGAAATCAGCCTGGTTTTTCAGTTTGACTATCTCCCGGCGGGAAGCGCAGCCGCCAAGAAGCATAAGCAAGAGCGGTAGCAAAACCAGGAACAATAACCTAACTTTAGTCAATCCCATTCACCTCGGACCGGTTGGATATGGATGGTCAGAGCCGGATAACACAGAGGGCAGGTCCGTGCTTCGACCTGCCCCCTTCCTTTTCTTATTCAAAAATCACAGACAGTTACCTGGGAGAGACGAGCACGAATTCGACCCGCCGGTTTTTGGCCCAGGCTGTCTCATCGTGTCCCAGGTCCATAGGTTTCTCCTCTCCATAGCTGACGATGGAGAGCCGGTCAGGGTCGACTCCCATGTCTATGAGGAACTGCATGGCTGCTCTAGCTCTCTTTTCTCCCAGGGACAGGTTATATTCAACCGTTCCCCTCTCGTCACAGTGTCCCTCAATTCGGATGATGGCGTCTGGATTCTCAACCAGTTGCTGTACGTTTCTTTTCAGAATCTCTCTGTCTCCCGGGCGTATGTTGTGTTTGTCGAAATCGAAGAAGACGGGGGATAGATAGATTTCTTCGGGTTCGGGTGGCGGTGGCGGCGGTGGCGGCGGTGGCGGTGGCGGCAGTGGTTCCGGTTCTATAACCGGTGGCTCTTCCACGATTGGCTCTTCCACCACGGGAGGAAGCATCGCCCTCTCGCAACACCCGGCGATCAAGATGCCTACCAAAAGCACCATGAACAAACTAATAATCTTGTGCATCTCCCCTCTCCTTTCGCGAAAGCGTGAGAGTTACTCCGACTGGGTTCTTTCCCCGGGTCGGAGCGCCCTGTTCTGGCAGACCCGATTGCCGTGATGCAGTCGGTCCAGAATAAGACAAAAGTGGAGAGACCAGCAAAGGCAAAGAGAGATATTGGCCCATCTACTGCGAGAGTATAATGAAATCATCCCTTCGATCCTTAGACCAGCAGTCGTCGCTGTAGCAGCGATTGGATTTTTCCTTGCCATAGGTTATGATGCTGATTCTGTCTGGGTCAATGCCCAGGTTCACCAGATAGTCCTTGGCAGCGCGAGCTCTCTTCTCTCCCAGAGCCAGGTTGTACTCCACCGTGCCCCGCTCGTCGCAGTTTCCCTCGATTCTGATCTTGGCAGCAGGGAACTCCTTGAGCATCGAGGCATTTCGGTTCAAGATCTCCCGATCCCCCGGACGCAGATCATACTTGTCAAAATCGAAGTGGATGGCCCGCACGTCATCTTGCTTGAGTATTCTGGGCTCCGGCGGTGGGGGTGGGGGCTCTGGTTCCTCTTCCTCCTCAATAACCACCGGCTCTTCCTCCTCCACCGGGGGAGGCGGTTTTGGTCCGCAGTAAGTCAAAAGAAACACAACTAAAAGCCCCAAAAGCAGAACGCTTGCCTTGCGCATGTTTCACCTCCTTACAGCATTACGTTTGGTTTTCTTATCATCCAGACTGCTTTTCTTCTTTTGAATTTTCTCACTTGCCAGCTATTAGTCCCTATTCTATGTTGTCCCTCCACAAAAAGCAAGAGGAAAGTATGGATGTTTGAAAAAAATTTTCGGGCCGTCAGAATCTGGGTGACCAGGAGGGATTGTAGTTTTCCCCCTCTCCTGTTATTCTCCTTTGACCGGAACCGTCCCAGTGCATGGTGTAAACCTCAAACCTGCCGCTGCGATTGGAGCCGAATACTATGTGCAGCCCGTCCGGCGACCAGCGCGGGTTTTCATTGAAGCCCTGGTGGGTGAGCTGTCTTAAGTTTTCGCCGGTCATGTCAATTGTATATATGTTAAGCTTTCCCGCGTCTCGCAAAACAAAAGCAATTCTGTCTCCCCGGGGCGACCAGCAGGGAGAGTCACTCACATCTACCGTGTAGGTTAGCCTTCTTAAGTTGGTCCCCTCGGTATCCATGATGTAGATCTGGGGAAAGCCGGATCTATCCGAGGTGAAGGCAATTTCCTTTCCGTTTGGCGACCAGGTGGGCGAGGAATCGATGGCCCGTCCGTACGTCAATCGCCGAACCACTTGCCCTTGGGGCGTGAGCAGATATATCTCCGGGTTTCCGTCTCTGGTTAAGGTGGCAGCCACGTATTTCCCGTCCGGCGACCAGGCAGGAGCAGAGTTAAGCCCCGGATATGACGCAAACAAGCTGCTGTGATTGGTGGAAAGATCGACCATCCACAAATCGGGGTTGCTCCTCTTGTACGAGGTATAGACCAATTTGTTGCCATCAGGCGACCAGACCGGGGAAACATTGATGGAACGATCGTTTGTCACCGGATGGGGATTATGACCGTCATAATCACAGACATAGATCTCCTTGTTTTCTCCCTCCCGTCTGACATAGGCTATTTTGGTTGAGAATATGCCCTTTTGCCCGGTGAAGGTCAAAACCACCTCATCGGAGATGGTATGAGCCAGCGCCCGGTAAGCCTCCACTTTCGTTTCCCATCTGGAAGTTTTAATCACCTTCTTTCTCAAAACGTCTGCTAAGTTGATTTCAACTTTCAGCTTTTCGCCGTCGATGTGAACTGATCCCTCCAGAAGATACTGCACTCCCAACTGATACCACCCGTCCACGTTAAACAGATCATTTCCCAGGATTGCCAGCACGAAGGAGTCGATCTTGGCCACGCGGAAATACAACGAATAGTCCAGATCGTCTCGGATTACCTGGGTTATCCGCTTGGCATAGCCCGACTCCTGGGGAGTGAAGTCAATCACCGCCATGTCCAAGGCTTCCACGTATTTCACCCCGCCCTTGGTGATCTTGGCTTCGATCTCGGTCTGAGCCGAAACGTTGCCAAACTGACCGGAGAATATGGCAAAAGAGAAAAGAAGCAAAAAGGAATTTTCTAAAAATCTCATCTTTTGGCGGAAAAACTGTCTGATAGGCACGATCGGTGCGCTCCTATGCCTTCATGTGTGATCGCAGATTACATCTATTCACTAATCATGGTCATTTACTGAATGTATTCAGACTCCAGGCGAATTGCCAGATGTTGTCCCTTATATCGGGTAGGCAAAGGCGGTGGAGACAATCAGCCTCACGGCAGATTGGTCAAGCAGGTCGATGCCTGAAGTTTCTCCCGCCTGAGCGTCTATGATCTGTCCATCGTTGGATATTCTGAAAATTATGGTCACCCTCAAAGCGGTGGAGGTCTGCACCGGATTCTCCAACCTCTCTCTGATCCTGCCAAACAACAGTGAGAGATAATATGGAGAACCGGGCACCACGCGCCGCGGCAACTCTGATTCGTCGCCCAATCCGTGTGGAGCGCCGGGCTTGTCACCCTGGGTTACCCTTGCTTCAGTTTCCTCCTCATTCAGACTGCTTTCCTTCTGTTGATCTTCCCGACCCGCCAGCTATCAGTCCCTATTGTATGTTGTTTGTCCACCAAAAGCAAGAGCAAACCACGAATGCTTCGAAAAAATTTCTCGGCCGTCAAAATCCGGGTGACCAGGAGGGATTGTAGCTGACTGTCTCTCCCGTTGTTATTTTCGTCTCACTGCTACCGTCCCAGTGCATAGTGTAGATCTCGTACTTGCCGGTGCGATTGGAGCAGAATACTATGTGTAGCCCGTCCGGCGACCAATCGGGGTTCTCGTTAGAGCCTTCACGGGTGAGCCGGGTCAGGTTCTCGCCGGTGACGTCAATTGTGCATATGTCCAGCTTCCTCTTTTCCCTCAAAGCGAAAGCGATTTTGTCTCCTTGCGGCGACCAGCAGGGAGAGTCGCTTATCTTGCCGGTATAGGTAAGCCTTCTTAAGTTGTTCCCCTGGGTGTCCATGACGTAAATCTGAGGGTAGCCGGGTCTATCCGAGGTGAAGGCAATCTGCTTTCCATCAGGTGACCAGGTGGGTGAGCAGTCGATGGCGCGCGTATTAGTCAATCGCCGAACGATTTGCCCTTCCGCCGTGAGCAGATAAATCTCGGAGTTTCCGTCTTTGCTTAAGGTAGCAGCTACGTACTTTCCGTCTGGCGACCAGGCAGGGTTAACGTTAAGCCCCTTATATGAGGCAAACAAGTTGCTCTGATTAGTAGAAACCTCGCTTACCCACAAATCAGGGTTGCCCTTCTTGTATGAGGTATAGACCAACTTGCTGCCGTCAGGCGACCAAGCCGGGGAGACATTTATGGAGCGGTCATCTGTCACCGGGCGGGGATTGTGACCGTCATAATCACAGACGTAGATCTCCTTGTTTCCCGCCTCCCATCTGACATAGGCTATCTTGGTTAAGAATATTCCCTTTTGGCCGGTGAGGGTCAAGACTGTCTCATCGGATATGATATGAGCCAGAGTCCGATAGGCCTCCGCTTCCATTTCCCATTTGGAAGTTTTGATCACGCTCCTGCCCGAAACGTCTGATAGCTTGATTTCAGCGGTCAGGTTTTCACCGTCTGTCTGAGCCGATCCTTCCAGAAGATATTGCACCCCTAACTGCTGCCAGCCGTTCATGTTGTGGAGATCATTACCCAGGGTTGCCAGCACGGAGGAATTGATCCCGGCAACGTGAAAATACAAAGAGTAGCTCAGATCATCTTTGATTACCTGGGTTATTCGTTTGGCATAGCCTGAGTCCTTGGGCGCCAAGTCAATTACCGCGATTTTTAGAGGCTCGGCGTATTGTGTTCCCCCCTTGATAGTTTTGGCTTCGAGCTTGGTCTGGGCCAAAACGACGCCGGATTGCGTCGACAATACAGCAGAAAACACAAGAAGCAAGAGGGAACTGGCTACCAACTTCGTTCTTTTGGAGAAGACCTGTGTGCTGCACATGATCGGTGTCCTCCTCTCTTCTTATGGTATACATTACATCTGCCTGCAAATTGTCAGTTACTCGATATACTCAAACTCCAAGTGAATTCCCAGATATTCTCCCGTATACTCCGTAGGCAAAGGCGGAAACGGGGCGCTGGAGACAATCGACCTCATGGCAGATTGGTCGAACAAGTCGATTCCAGAGGTTTTCTCCAGTTGAGCGTCCATGATCTTCCCGTCTCTCAATATCCTGAAATATATGGTTACCCTTAAGGTGGTGGAAGTCTGGACCGGATTGTCCCACGTATCCCTGATCCTCCCGAACACGAGTGAGAGATAATACGGGGAACCGAACCCGGCACCATCCACCGTCGCAGCGCTGATTCCGTCGCCCAGGCCGTACTGGCTGCCGAGCTTATCACCTTGCGTTACCCTCCCTTCTGTTTTTTTCTTACTTGTGACTGAAGCCCGTTTGGTGGGCGCCTTCTCTTTCGGTTTCCTTCTCTTTCGAGTCGTTTTTTGGACCTCTTTTACCGAGACCCCTTTCTCCTCCTGCTTGGAAATGCTCGCCTTGGCTTCGGCAGCACCCTCTGTTTCCGCTTCTCCCCCTCCTCTTCCACCAGCGGGCAGGCTCACCAGACCCACTCGGTAGATCGTGGGATAACCTTCCAGCACCGGCGTGGCCGGGGAGAAGAACAAAAAACTGGCGATGACGGCTGCATGGATAATCGACGAGAGTATGACACTTCTGTTCATCTTTTTTGGATCCCGATACGATCATCCTACTTAGCTGGTTCGGCAACCAAACCCAGGTCCTTTATTCCTAGGCTTTTTATTTTTCCAACTATTTCGATAACCAGCCCGTAGGGAACGTCCTTATCCGCCCTAAGATAGACGGATCTTGACCCTTTCTTGCGAGTAACATCCGTTAGGATGCCCTCAAATCGCTCCAGGTTGCTCACTCTTTCATCTATGTATATCTTTTGATCCTTGGTGATGCTCACCACCACACCTTCGCCCATATCCTCTGAAGTGGCTTTGGTGCGCGGCAGGTTTATATTTATTCCGCTCTGCATCATGGGTGCGGCAATCATGAAAATGATCAGAAGCACCAGAACCACATCCACCAAATTGGTGACGTTTATGTCGTGCAGAGCATCATATGTCCTTTTTCTCGGCATCTCGAACCCGCACGGTTAGAGAATTTAGCCCTTGGAGGAATTTTCCAGATGTGCCTTGAACATCCGGTTGTGCTTTCTTTACATTATACAGCCGCGGACGACTTCTATTCCCGTGAAACTTGCCCCCTGCCCGAAAAGCGAGCGCTTGCTCTTTCCAGGTGATTTCGAACTACGGCATGTGTGCTTTGCCACCATATTCAGACTACTCAGCCTGGCTTACCTCAAAACCTCTTCTTTCTTCACCGCGGAGAGGAACTCTAAGGTGAAATTGTCGACCTGGGTGGAGATCACCTTGAGCTTATTGTTGAAGAAGTTGTATGCCATTACCGCCGGGATGGCGACTGCTAATCCCATGATGGTGGCAATTAAAGCTTCGGCTATTCCCGGTGCAACCACCGCCAGGCTGGCGGAACCTCTGACCCCGATGGAGGCGAAGGAATGCATGATTCCCCACACCGTCCCTAAAAGACCAAAGAAGGGGCTTACGTTTCCGGTCGTGGCCAGAAAGACAATACTCTTTTCCAGGCGGTTAACCTCTTCTGAACCAACTCTTTCCAAGGTCATCCTGATCACGTCCGATCTGTCTTTCTTGCCAGACTCGATATCTTCCTGCAGGGAGATTCCTCTGTTCCCTCCGGGATTTCTCTCCCTGCCCCCAAGTTCCTCCAGCTCCTTGTAACCGGCCTCCAGCATCCTGGAAAGAGGAGTGCGTCTGAAACTAATGCCGGAAAGGTAAACTTCGGAGATGGATTGCCGTCGCCGAAAGACCGAAAGAAACTTTTCAGTCTCGGCATTGGTCCTCCGGAAGACCGCTATCTTATGGAACGTAATCGCCCAGGAGACCACCGACAGGAAGAGAAGTATGATCAGGACGATCTGGGCGAAAAGATCCATGTCCCGGATCATTCCGTAGAGCGTGCCCTCAAAAGGACCAGGGGAGGCAGGAGAGAGCATGCCGATCAGATTAAGCAATTTCGATCACCTTCTGTTTTCCGTTTTATGCCGCACAAAGCTCAGTTTAAATGAGCTATCCGACAAAACCCTTAGATAATACGAAACCCCATAAGGCGAGTCAAGAAAAAACATCACAATCTTTCAGCGATCAGCGCGAAATCTTGCTTATCCAGTCGATTCTCTTCCAAAGGCGGAGTTAACCATGCGCTTGGGATTCGATTTCACCTGTTTTCACCTGTTTTCGGCCGGGCAGTTTGTGGTCGATCATTAACAAAAGTCCTCCGATTCAGGAGGACTTTCTAAACTTAATTGGAAAAACTCCGTCAAAAGCGATGATTGTGTTATCAACTCGACCCGGCTCCTATGCCGCCGATGTTTCCGGGGCAGGCGGCTTCTCTTTGACTACCAGGTAGGTGATCAACTCGATTAGAAACCCGTAGATCATTCCCATGATCAAAGTCAGGAGAAAGATCTTGAAACCCTGGAAGGAAAGCGCGCCCAGTGCCATGGGAATGGAAACGATGAAGCCCAAGATAATCCCGTGAAGCAGGTAGTTGATCTTCCAGGCACTTATTCCGATCACAAAGCCCAGAAGCGCACGACTGAAGATTATCGACCAAGCCATAGCGGCCGGCATCTGCGGCTGGCCACTGGAAGATATAAGCCAGCACACGATCCCGAACACAAACCCCAAAAGGGTCGTGACCAAAAGCCTCATACCTCTCATATCCCCTCCTGTTTAAGAGGTTCACTTCACGTTTTCGAATCAACATTTAACAAAGAAAGTTTTCCCTTGTCAAGTGAATTCTTGCACGTCGACGTAGCGAGCAATATTGAAGACCTTTTTCCAAACGCCGATACACCGAGAACCTCACCACTTCTTCTCCACAATTGACTCTGGACCAAAGCAGCAAAAGCCTGAAGTCGGCTTTGCGCGTCATTCTGAGCGGAGCGAAGAATCTGGCTTCCAGAGTTCTGGCTTGACCTTTGGAGGATGTTTCGCTTAGCTCAACCGGAGATAATGGGTTTCCGCGGGAGTTTCGATAAGATATCGGATCGCAGCCGTGAGGACGGGCTGAGGTCTTTTTTTATCTTAACCCAGGAGCCTCGCCGCCCAACAGTATCGCTCTGCAGTGAAAGTCTCAATCAGCGTCGGAGTTGACAGGACTATTTGCCTAGGTCTGGGACTTTGGGTTGTTGGGTCTTGAAGGGTTTGAGGGGAAAGCAGAAATGGAGCAAAAAAATAACTTGACTTGTGTGAGGTGCGGGTTATATTAAATTTGCAAGTATGTGACGGAAGGTTGGGGAACCATACGTCGCTCGGCCGGGGCAGCTAGCCATAGCTTCCCAGGCTTCCTTATTGGCTGCTTGACAGTCTTTTTCTCATGTTAATCAGCAAGACAAGCTAAGGGAAAGTGCCATCCAGGAGCTTTGGGCTGAAGTATATCTGTTTTCTCATCATGGGGCAACATGAGTTCGTGGATTTTTCTCTCCAAACTCACGTGTGGGAACCATAACTGATTCAACCAGTTAACTCGAACACTGAAACCTTATTAAAGGAGGTGGGAACCACAAGATAATCTATAACAGCTTTCCAAAGAGGGGGAAGTTATGTTCACTGAAGGATTAACCTTTCCGCCATAGGCGGATAAACCAAAGGAGTGGCGTGATGTTGCGCAAAAGCTTTGTTCTTGTGGTGATGGGGACGGTGATATTCTTCCTTTGCTCTGTTTCATCTGCGGACGTCCCCGACAGTGTCAATTATCAGGGGAAGCTGACCACCGCATCAGGCGGCTGCCTGAATGACACGGTTCAGATGACCTTTACCATCTATGCAGACGAGTCCGGCACTGTGTCGGAGTGGAGTGAGACCCAAGCACAAGTTGTGGTGAAAGACGGGATATTTAGTGTTCATCTGGGAAGCGTGAATCCGTTGCCCCATTCATTGTTCGATGGAAGCGTTAAGTATTTGGGCGTTCAGGTAGAATCTGACCCGGAGATGACGCCCCTTAAGCCGATAGTAAGTGTGGCCTATGCCTTCCGCTCGGCGATTGCCGATTCAGCCCTCAATGTACCGGCAGCGGGAATAGTGAGTGTGGACGGTGTATCCAATCCGGGCGGGGATGTTGATTTTGTCCAGAATAACAGCATAACCATCACCCCCAATGATGGAGCCAATACGGTCACCTTTGGAGAGACGCACTCAGCCAGGACAGACAATCCGCATCAGGTTAGTGCGGCACAGACCGGTGGCTTAGCGAGTGTGGATGGGGTCAGCAATGCGGGCGGAGATGTTGATTTCGTTGCCGGAACCAATATGACCATCACGCCGAATGACGGAGCCAACACCATAACCTTTTCTTCCACTGCCACTGGAATTGGCGGAAGTGGCACGACCAACTACATCCCCAAACTCACAGCCCCAACCACTATTGGCAATTCGGTAATCTATCAAAGCGGCAGTGATATCGGCATCGGGACGACGAGTCCAAGTCAGAGATTAGGAATTCTCGGAAATGTCGCCCTGGAAGGAAGCGGCGCATCACAGAGTTCTGCTCTGGACTTTCGTGACACCGGAGGCTCCGAATGGCAGGTACAGTATCTTGGTGGTGGATTGAATTTCTGGGAAGCCGGGATCGGTTCCAGGATGCTCATTGAGGACGGCGGCCAAGTCGGTATCGGGACAACCAGCCCGGGTTATAAGCTTCACGTAAACGGCAACTTTTTTGCAAACACAGTTAACACCGGGTATGGAAATAACGAACTGTATGCAATGAATCAGAACGTTCGGACAACTGACCCTGTTAGTTTCGCCACAGTTAACACAGGGCAGGGCAATAACGATCTCTACCCCATGAACCAGCCGGTTCGAACAAGTGATAACCCCACTTTCAACAGAGTTTATATTTCCGATTATGGCTATGCGTTAGGGGGATTTCATGTGGGCGGAAGCTCGGACCCGGGCACTGATAACTTGTATGTTGATGGCAAAGTTGGCATCGGAACAACCAGCCCGCATGCAGATGCTAAACTTCACGTTGCATGGAGCGATTACTATGCAGGATACTTCACATCGAATTATACGTCCTTCAATACGCATGTTATACATTCTCAGTATACGGGTGGGACCAATGATGCGGTAGCAGTTTATGGCAAGTCCCGCCCAACAGATTGGTATGGTATTGGTGGGCAATTCGAGGGTGGGTACTACGGCGTCCACGGCTTCGTTAATGCAACCGGAAATTACGTGTACACTGGAGTTAGGGGTTCTGCCAGCGGCGGGACAGGCGGCACCAGGTACGGTGTATATGGTTATGCCGGCGGCACAGGCTCAAACTATGGTGTCTATTACTCAGGCGGGCTGGGAGGATCCGGCTCCAAAAGCTGCATTGTGAAAACCTCTCAAGGACCCACAGCTTTGTATTGCCAGGAATCACCTGAAAACTGGTTTGAGGATTTCGGCGAGGGAACGCTCGTAAATGGCCAAACGCACATAGAGCTGGATGCTCTCTTCTTGGAGACGGTAACCATAAACGCTGCAAATCCCATGAAAGTGTTCGTGCAGCTCGAGGGCGATTGTAACGGCGTGTATGTTTTCAAGGGGATTACCGGGTTTGACGTCGTGGAGCTGAAGAACGGCACGAGTAATGTTCCGTTTTCCTACCGGGTGGTAGCCAAACGCAAGGGATTTGAGGACAGGCGCCTTGACTACACCGCTGCCGGGGAGAACGACGAATACCTGTATCCCGAAGCCGCCGAAAGAATGAAGAAGGAACGGCTGGAAAACGCAGGAGAATAAGCCACCAGGTGACATTTGAGCGCATAGCGGGAAGAATGTATCCTCGACTGCGCCTTGATCCTGTCATTCTGAGGGAGCGAGGCGACCGAAGAATCTGGAGATTCTTCACCCGCCTTCGGCGGTTTCAGAATGACAGCTCGGCACCGAGGAGCAAACCCGCGGTTGCGCGGATACATGGAGAGCAACTCAATAAGGGAGAGACGAAAATGAACAAGATCAAATTCGGGATGGTGTTCCTGGTGGTGGCGGCGCTGTTTGCAGTTGCGGTGCATGCTGAGTCGAATAAACAGATTCAGCCGAGGAAGATCGGTCAGAAGGCGGTTGCTCAAATCAAGCCAGCGCCCGTCAGCGTTCCGCAAAGAGCGCCAGTGGCCCCTTCTCGCCAGGGATACCAATTGGTGACTGATGTCCTGGACGGTTTTGGGGGAGAATCGGAGTCGGACAACTACAGGATTCCGGTCAACTCAGGAGCACAGCCTTCAGCCATCGGGATTTCAGCAAGTGACAATTACCTGTCAAAGGCAGGCTTTGTGCATTCGTCTCATGTGATACATGGGGACGCCAATGGAGATACTGATATAGGTCCGGGGGATATTGTGTATTTGCTGAACTATCTTTATCGCTCGGACGACCCACCCTGTCCCATGGAGTCAGGAGATGCTAACTGCGACGGCGAGGTGGGACCGGGTGACATTGTGTACTTGCTGAACTACCTGTACCGGGGCGGGCCGTCGCCGTCCTGCTGATGCCGCTACACAGGCACTTGATGTAACGTCATTGCGAGTCCCGCCACGAGCGGGACGAAGCAATCTCAATGATTTCTCATTGCGGGCGCAGGGAAGTCCCGCATCCTGCGGGACTCCTCGCAATGACGGACTAATCAGTGTATGACCGTCTCCCGTTGCTCACTGGGAAAGGGAGAGGGTCAGGAACAGGGGGCTCTAGTACCTCTCCGTTAGTTCACGTTACGCTCAGACGTCATGCCTCGATCACCCATCTTTGCGGCTTCATTCCCTGGAGTTCTCATACAATTGTCTTGACACCTGTGCAAGGTGCGCATATATTTTTACGAGTTTTCGAGAATTGCAGATAGCTCTGAAGCTTTTCAAAACAAGGTAAGGCGCGAACGTGGCGAGCAGACCGCCAATAGATAAGCTACAGAAGATAGTGGGGGAGCGGAACGTCAAAATTCAGCGGGAAAGAGTACTCATCTCACCCGAAAATAGCCAGGCTGTATCCGAAATCGTCAACTTAGCCAACGGGGAGAAATTCAAGGTACTGCCTTTGGGCTCCGGTTCGGTTCTTAACCTGGAGAAGATTACCTCCGATAACTTCGTCGTTCTGAAGTCAGACAAGCTGAACCAGATAGTAAGGGTGGTTCCAGAAGACCTGTACGTGATTGTTCAGGCCGGCTTTCCTTTGAAGGATTTGAACCGGCATCTCGAATCGTACAATCTGTTTTATCCGCTGGCGGATGCTGGCTGGGCAGGCACGGTGGGCGGATCCGTAGCAACCAATCTAAAAGGTCGAGTTAGCGAGAGAAGCGTCCAGACCAGGGAGTATGTTCTGGCGCTGGAGGTTATCGATCCCGAAGGTCGGGTAATCAGGGTCGGGGCGAGAACATTTAAATCGGTGACCGGATACGATCTTGCCCGTCTTTTTGTGGGTTCGTGGGGGACTTTGGGTTTTATCAGCGAAGTGAGTCTGAGATTACTTCCCGCCAGGAAAAGAAAAGACTACCCATCTGTTGCACTTGATCAACCCGCGAGGTCGTCTCACAAGAACCGGAGGGACTTAAAAGCAGCTTTAAGTTCGCGAATCAAAGAATCGCTTGATCCCAACGCGGTCTTCCCCGGTTTTGAATATCTTGCCTGACACCGAAATACACCTTGTCATATTCCCCGATCCAGTGCACCTTCAAAAGCTCCATTTTCCGCTTAGGGGGATGTGGTACCGGATTAGGCAGGCCAGTGGCTCAAGGTGTCGATGATTTCTCTACCGCTTCCAGAAACTCCTTGACTTTATTGGTTTTTGCGTTAAGTTACTAATGCGTGCGACAGTCTGGAAGGACTTGAATCTTGGCCTTTTCAAAGGAGGATACGGTGAGTTTCGACTGGGTTTTTTCGGTGAGAGCGCGGGAGATGAAAGCTTCTGCCATCCGTGAGATATTGAAAATTACTGAAAGGCCTGACGTCATCTCCTTTGCCGGGGGTCTACCTGCCCCCGAACTCTTCCCCATCCAGCAGTTGAAAAAAGCATGTAAGAAGGTTCTCGATACCTATGGACCAAAAGCCTTGCAGTACAGCCTTACCCTGGGGGTCCTTCCTCTGCGCCAGATTCTCGCTGAGAGACTGTCCCAAAAGGGAATGACTCTAACTGTAGACAACATTTTCATCACCGGGGGCTCTCAACAGGGTCTGGACTTGATAGCAAAAGTCTTTCTTAACGAAGGAGATGCAGTACTATGCGAGAATCCTACGTACCTCGGAGCAATCCAGGCATTCAATGTTCTAAGACCCAAATACGTCACCGTTGAGATGGATGAAGAAGGAATGATTGTGGAGCAGGCGGAGGAGAGAATTGAGGAACACAAGCCCCGATTTATCTATGTAGTCGCCAATTTTCAGAATCCATCCGGGATAACCTTAAGTTTGGAAAGAAGGAGGCAGTTGGTCAAGCTGGCCGAGAAACATAGCCTTCCCATAGTAGATGATAATCCCTATGGTGAACTCAGGTATGTGGGTGAGGACCTTCCCTCACTTAAGAGCCTGGGTGGGGACGTGGTGATCGAACTGGGCACCTGTTCCAAGATTGTTTCCCCTGGCTTGAGGATCGGCTGGGGAATAGTATCCACCGAGATCATGACCATGTTCGAACGCCTGAAGCAGGGGGCTGATCTTCATACCAATACGTTTGCTCAGTATGTGTTGCACGAATACATAAAGGAAGGAAACCTGGATCGCCACATCCAGGAGATCAAAGCCGCTTACAGCGAAAGAAGGGGCGTGATGATCCAGGCTCTCAAGGAACATTTGCCGGAAAACGTTAAATGGTACGAGCCCAAAGGAGGACTCTTCCTGTGGGTGGAATTGCCACCAGAGGCCTCTGCCACCGCACTGCTGGACACGGCTGTTGAGCAGAAGGTGGCATACGTTCCGGGAAAACCTTTCTATCCCTACGAGGATAAGGACAATACCTTACGACTGAACTTCTCCAATGCCAGCCCCGAGATGATCAGAGAAGGGATAAAAAGACTGGGCAAGGTTTTCAGGGAGAATGTCAAAACCCTGAGCATGAAGAAAGGCACGCAGCAGAAAGTCAGTTAGCCATACTTCCAGGACTTGGCAGATGTGGCCGCCTGCAGCGGCTGCTTCTGCCTCTCTCGATTCCTCTCCCCGTTCGAAGAAGTGGGGGCGCTAACACTGCGGTCAAAGCCGGGTGTATAGATCGCCCGCTTTTCACGGCCAAATCCCACCTCCGGAGCGCGAAAAAATCCGGTCCCACGCGATTTTTTTTATCAGCGAGCCTTAACTTCCTGTCTATTTGAGACTTATATTGAGCATATCAGATATAATTTGTCCTGATATTTTAATAGACTCCTTAAGCATTTCGGTTATTATTAGGCTGGAGAGACTGATAAGCAGGCTAACTGACAATTGAGCTTGTCTGATCACAATTCGCAACTCCCGGCCGGAACTTCGGCCGGGAGTGAGGGGGGCTGATTCAGAAAGTTCAGAGTTGAGCACAATTTTGGTACTGTCGGTGATATCGGCTTTTTTGGCTAGGTCAGCTCGTTGCCTCGGAGGGTGGATCGATTTGAAGAGGATTGAACGCTACAGGGCTTCGGAGGGGAGCAGGAGTTCCAGCACCTAACTTCTGTTAGGTGCTGGAACTAACTTCACTGGCAATCCGCGAGGAGCATACAGGTGGAGACAATGCCGAAGGGAATAGTAGGGATTGTTACCAAGTCCGAGAATTGGTTCGGCTCCGTTGGAGGAGCTGGGGCATTTTTGGCTTGACAAACTACGAAAATAGGTTATTTTGCTTAGCAGAAGGGGACCAAGTTTGACTTGCAGTATTTGAAACAATGACAGACTGCTTCTTTTGAAGACCTCGCAGGAGGAGAGGTTATCTTACAACCCTTTTCAGCCTGCCGTCGGCCAGAGGCGGAGTCTCTATTGAAGAATTGGTTTGAGAGCGGTATCTGGTTCTCAGATAAAACGCTACTTTACACGGTGTTAGCTAGAACAGATTCTTCCCGATCTAAAAGAGGAGGTGAGGTCTATTTCCCGTAATCTGAGGGGGCAAATACAAATTCCAATCTTAGATAAGGCAATTAGCTTTTTCAAACATGTCCAAAGGAGGTGATCTTCGGCTTTCTTATCCCTTCCTCCTTGATGATGGATCATGAGTGGAATTCCTCATCAGGGACCGTTCTCTTTTGAAACCTCAAACATACGGAGAATGAACATGAACAGAAAACTAATACTTGCGCTGGGGCTTGCCGGTCTGATCTTGATCAGCTTCTCGTTGGTGACTGCCCAGAAATCGGTGGTGACGCCAGAGAGGACCGTGACTCCGATTCCGGCTGACAAGATCGTACGCGTCACTCCGCCGCTTGCGTCGCGGGCGAAGGATGCCTGCTGGCTGGCTCACAACATCTGGAGTCCAACGTACTATAGGACCGATTGGAAGCATGGCGACAAAGTTGCCGTATACTTCGATCCGGAAGACTGCGGTTATACCCAGAACTATCCTTTCCAGCTAACCCACGCGGCTCTGATGTTTTTCGACGTGGCTGGTGCGGGATCTGTGACCGTGCGATTCAGCGCGGAGGTAATGTGTCCGGATATTTGTGACGGACCGGGAATAGAAATATGGAAATCACAGCCCTATCGAATTGACACCTTTTACCCGTACATCCAAGAGATATTCTTTGAGGATACGGTCTGCCTGGACAAGCCCTTTTTCTTCAACGTAGAATACCTGAGTGACTTTCCCGGGTTGCCGAGTCTGATGTTTGACCCTCAGGTAGTGGACACCTGTTACCAATGGTTTTGGCGCGGTCAACCCAGCTGGATTGAGCACTACGAATTCTGGCCTCCGGAAACCCCGGTTGGATGGGCACTGTTGGGGATCACTGGGTATGTTGCCGATCAAGCCCACTGCGGATGGTGGTACTGGAAGCCGGATACGCTGCCCCAGGCTCCCAGCGGCATGCCTGACTTTGACCAGAACCAGCGAGATTGGGTAGCCTACTGTGGACCGACGGCTGTGGCAAACTGCCTGTCGTGGTTTGACGCGGTTCCTACGGTGGGAATGGATCCTGCGGACTTCATTGAGCTGTTGGCAGGATACTTCGGCACCACCGCTAGCGGCACCTATGTGGACTCCATCCAGGCAGGACTGGAAAGATACTTCCGGGACTATGGGTTTGCCCTGACCGAGACCACCTACTGGATGCCAGATTTCTATGAGATGGAGGACTCGCTCAAGAAATGTCAGGACATCATTCTGCTCTTAGGCTTCTGGTGGTGGGACGAATATAACATGGCGTGGTGGCGAGAAGGTGGACACTTTGTCACCATGGCCGGCGTGAACTCCGAGAAGAAGGAGATAGCCATCTCCGACCCGGATAGAGATCAGGTAGTTCGGTATCCGTGGTGGCCGGGCAGAGTGAGGACGTCAGATCACCTACCATGGGGTATGTATGACGGCACTTACCACAACAACCCGCAATACGTCTCTCACGACGTATACGTGAGCCTGCTCTTCCCCGAATTCCCCAGCCCGGGAAGCGACGTATGGGACCTGGCAGATTACTGCTACGGCCAGACATTTCCCGCTATGAATGTTCCGCACAGGTTCGAAGCCTACAGCAAGGTGGCGCCCAAGACCTACGAGTACTGGCATACCGAGGTCGAGGCAGCGATCATGATCTGCCCCAAGCCCCCTCCCGACACTCTGCAGA
>CAYGCR010000062.1:0-17877 GCA_964348415.1 uncultured Ignavibacteria bacterium
TTTCATAAATCCCATTTCCGGGGTCTCCGGTAGTTGCTTGGTAAGCAGCGTTTCGGCTAGCCCTCTTCAAAACGACAACCGACTAAGATCGTTTACGGTCTCAAAATAACCAAAATCTCCGTAAAAGCAACAAAAAAATGCCCGCCATTGCGAAGAATCACCGATGAAAGACCAGTGTCTGACCTGCCCACGGTGAACCCCACCGGGCCGCCATCCGGGTCAAAAATGAGTTTGCCCTGCGCAGAGCAAGGTGGCGTTCACTCCCTACACGGCCCGCAGCCACATCATTTAATTACCGAAGAGTGGAGAAGTACGTATCCGACTTACGCAAAGGGTAACAAATATGTTAGTATTGACAAATCCACTTAACTCACGTATTTTCACAGCGGGAAACTTGAAGGGCACCTAATCACACCGCAATGAAGACTATACTGGCAGTTGATGACGATCAGAATATTCGCCTGATGTGCGAACGAGAGCTCTCTGGCGCAGATTACGTAAGATGGTTCGTGTCTCATGATCTGGAAGCCTGGGAGTGGATTGAGACAAACCCTCAGTTCGACTTGATTATTCTGGACGTTAAGGTGGCTCCGATTGAAGACGTCCAGATCTTGAGAGGACTGTGGGCCGACAACATCAGGATGCCGGGCATATCGAATCCAGATTTTTCCAATTGATGGGAAGCCCTCCACAGTATGCATTGACAGCGCCGCAGGAGTGGAACAACTTGGTCTGAAGAAACTGTGAGAAATACTCAGAGAATTACGGAACCTTTGGACACAAACTGGATAGCAGATGCGTCTGGGCAGAGTGAACATTCTTCAATTCCCTTTCGGGTTGGCGGTTACGCTCCACGTGCACCTGAGTGGTTTCTTTCAGCCCCTACACACCTCCTTCAAGGGAACGGGGTCAGCAGAGATCATCCAAAGGCCCCGTTCCCTCCTACCACCTCCCCGGAAAAACAGGTGGGAGAAGATGGAGGTTCAAAAGCCCAAGGCAAAGCCAAGATCTTGGTTGAACCTGGAACCGAAAGATGGACTAACCTGGTTCTGGTGAAGGGCGGAAATAAACGCGAGAATGTGGCAGGCAGCGGGATTTCTTTCTGCCGCCCTGAATACAAGGAGCATTGACCAGGCCAGGAAAATGCATCTGATAAGACGGTGGCCGCCTCAGGGATGATCGCTCGGAGCGTTGGACTATCCCGACATAACCTTTTAAACAAAGGAGGTGATCCAGATGAAGAAAGCTCTATTTGCTCTGGCGGTGATGGCTGCGTCAGCAGCCGTTGTGGCGACATCATCTTTGGGTGCGGGTGAGGCGTTTACGCACGGCATTATCATCAATGTCGATGGTATAGGCTACTACCTTGCTGGCGCTCCCGACGGACCTGACGGAGCGACCGACGTTCCGGGACATTACTGGGTGAAAGCGGGACCGAACCGACTGGTAGGTAAGCATTACAACACCGGGCCTTTCGGAGCCTCGAACTGGTGGTCGTCGGATGCGGAGGACGGCGAGTTGCTCTACCTGGTGCATGCCGTGATCGACACGTGGTCGGAGGAAAAGGCAGAAGCGTACTCATCCAAAGGTTACGTGCACTATCATGAGTTGGTCTCCGTCCAAGACGGGACGCACCATCCGACCAAGGTGGTATGGCTTAGGCACACAGCCAGAACAAGCTTCACGCTTGACGGCGGACCGGCTCCTCAGTTCGCTCACTATGTAACGCCGGGGATCGATCACGAATTCATCCCCAATTATGCTGTGCCCTACAGCCCTTAGGGCATAGGCTTGTGTCGAGAAAACGAGGAGTGGCTATTTAGCAAGCTGCCCCGTGGGTTCATCAGTTCCAGCGGTCAGGGGGGGGATTGGACCATAAGCTCTGCAAAGCCTGTGAGTATTAAGCGGGAAGAATCAACCGGCGCCTAGTTTTTGCCGGGAACACATGTCTCAGCCGGTAGGCTTTGAAGCCGGGTCGTACCCTAAGGCACATAATACGTTTTTTATCGGCGGCGGAGAAATTAAGAGGGTGGGGTTTGTTTGTAGCTGCGCAGTGGGGCTACGTATTCCTTAGCCAATTTAGGCGTATTGACATATGGTGGATTGGTGTGTATAATTGCATCAGTGGTTCCTCACATACAGCGGAGCCGATCATGATGAAAACCATACTGTTAGTGGACGACGACGAAGATGCTCGCTTAATCTGCGAACGGGAACTCCGCGGCGAGGGCTATATGACCTGGTCGGTTGCGTCCGGACCGGAGGCCCTACAGCTTATAGATAAAAACCCGCAGGTTGATTTGATCATTCTAGACGTGAGAATGGCCCCGTTGAACGGTCTTCAGGTCCTCGAGCAACTTCGGGCCAAAGATGTCAATATTCCGGTGATATTATATTCCAACTATCCAAGTTATAAACGCGACTTCTCATCCTGGTTTGCCGACGCTTACCTGGTGAAATCGTCAGATTTAACCAAGTTGAAACAGAAAGTAAAGGAACTGCTGAGCTTGAAGAGGGGGCGAATTGGATAAGTGCAGGCGGGATCTTAAAGATGGGGCCTGGGAACCCCCTCTGCGTCGGCCTTATAAAAGCGAGGTGGTCTTGCTGGTTTCGCTTGGACCGTGAGAGCTTTTGGGAAGGGGAAACCGAGTTCGCAGAGATAGCTCAATGTCTGCTTTGCGTTGCAGCTGAAGGTAGAACAATCGATGCATGATGGTGATTAGGGAGATTCAGTTGGGCTACAGCCTTCCTTGGATGGTGAACCGAGACTGAGATTCACCTGGCTCTTCGAAAGGGCAGAGATGAATCCGCAAGCGTGCCAGCGACGCGGGATTTGTTTCCATGGCTGGCATCCGAAGGGCTTTGACCAGACCGAGAAGATGATTGTAGCGAAATAATCGAAGGGTAGATCGGTGGGCTAAAAAGAGCCAGAGGAACATCCTCTGGCTCTTTTATTTGGGGAGATGCTTCGCTGGCGACGCACCTTGCGTGCTTGTGGCCCTGCCGCTTGGAAGCAAACGACGATGAACCTAAGCAGATTGCTCGGAAATCCTTTGCCGGTCGATCCCGGACTCTCATCCCTGAGCCTTTAAGAGGGCCTCTATAATATCTTCAAACACGTATGCCGAGGTTACAGATTGAGTAACCACCGAAGGGCTTTCTTCACGTTCAAACCAGACGGCACGGGCCCATCGCCTCTTGATGCAAACGGGCAGGGTATGCGGGTACGGGCTGCAATTCAGGACAAGACACGCTCCTGGGCGGTGGACGCAGAAAAACGAGCCCTGTATGCTGAGCTAATCCACCGTCGCAGAATGGGTAAGCCAAAACGGCCCATCCTGGATGGCTGTTTTTGCGTTCCCACTTGCCCAGTCTGTCTTCGTAGGCGTTTGAATACCTTTCAAAACTGCTCTTCCAAGTCACAATAATCAGAAATGAAACAAAAATCCGTTTTGTTGGCGGAAAGGAGTGAATTGGAATGAGTGAATCGTGTTGGCCGGTGGTTTCGGACTCGTGCCCTTCGATAGTGCTGGCCGGCGGTTCCAAGAGTGCCCGGAATACTCCTGAAGGCGCCGTAACGATTTACTCGGCCGATAAGGCGAAGGAATGTGACGCGGCCAATATAGTGGCCTTGGAGGTTTCGGTTCATATGGCAGGTTAAGATTCAGTCAAGGGATCTGCTTGCGATACTAGGTCGGCGCTTCGACTTTAGCGCCTTACGCTCTTCTGATCTGATCAGGGCGGTCTCTTTAGGCCTGCGCGCAGCTTGGAACCCCACCCTGGCGATGCCCCTTCTTGCCATCTTCCACTTTTTCAAATCTTCTGTCATAGCTTTCAAATCCCAAATCCCTTTTCCCAATCTATCCCTTTCGGCTTTTCCGGTTCGCAGTACCTGCCAATGCTAGCTGATAAGTATTGGCTGGCTCCCCTGGACGGTGAGAGCCGCGCGGGTGTTGCCCACATCTAAGAGGGCCTGGCCGGCCGAAATTGCCAAGTTGGTAGACGGAATCCAAAGAAAGAACAACATCAGACTATGCCCCTCAGAATGGGTTAGCAATTGTATTCCTAAGATGAAAATACTTTCACCTGTCCTGTGCCGTCACAAAATATGCAGATTCTTTCACACGCTGCTTACATCCGGTGCGCGGGGATCAGCTTTCAGCGAGACAAAACTCCCCGGTGGTTGAGTCAAAGGCTTTGGGAAAGCTCATGTCAATCAAGGGAGAAGTGGGAATATGATCAAACCTATCTGCTTGTCCTTCAAAAGACGGCCTTTGGGCACACTGTTTGCCTTCTCCCTCGGTCAAAGCTTAGCGATTTCCCCAGCAGGTTTATGATGGGAGGCCAATGAACGGTTTTCGTGAAGTGATAAAGAGCGAAACGAAAGTGAATCTAGGGTGGATAACCATCGTTGAGACGTAACCATCTGAAACTAGAGGAGGGAAGAGAACATGGTGAAAAGAACCAGAAAGCTTCTTAGGGACGAAAGAGGGCAGGACATGATTGAGTACGGGCTACTGGCCTCGTTCATATCCATCGTGGCCCTAGCGACCATAAAGCTGATTGGACCTTTGGTCTCGGGGCTTTATGATTCTATCTTCGCTGCAATGTCATAGGGGCTGCGCCTGTTCAGGCTCGATAACGTTAGACGACGCACGGGAAGACACTTCGGTACGCCGAAGATGCTGGTTGATCGTGCTAAAGCAGCCCAGAAGGAAAACAGTAACAAACATGTGTGTCAATGAGAAAAAGTGACGGTTCGGTTCCAACATTCTCAAACGAAAGGAGGGATGAGAAATGCTGAGAAGCTTTTTCAAAGACGAAAGAGGACAGGACATGGTTGAGTATGCTCTCCTGGCTTCTTTCATATCGATTGTGGCCATAGCCACTATAAAACTGATCGGACCGCTGGTTCAGACTATTTATACCAATGTGCAGGCCGCATTGACTCCGTAACAGCGATAACTTACCGAATTATGGTACCTGTAGACGCCAGCGTAGAAAACCGTGGTATTGTGTCTTGTGAGGAAAAAAGAAAAAAATGAACTTATCAAACATACAAGATGAACCGATCATTATCCTAACAGGACTGTTGGTCTTGCTCGCCATGTATTCAGACTTGCGTTGGCGTAAGATACCGAACTGTCTTACCCTTCCAGCTATTGCCCTGGGGTTCCTGGCGAACTTCCTGGGCAATGGCTGGAACGGGCTAGTTTTTGCATCTTTGGGTCTGTTAGTTGGAATGGGTCTTTTGATGTTGCCTTATCTGTTAGGCGGTATGGGGGGCGGAGACGTCAAGTTTTTGGGAGCTGTGGGCGCAATGTTGGGAAGTTATGCTGTCTTGAATGTGTTTCTATATACTACCCTAGCTGGAGGGGCACTTGCCGTTGGGGTGGCGATCGCCAACAAGAGTCTGGCCGAAATGTTGAAAAAAGTCTGGCTTCTTTTGAAATGCGTTTTTCTCTTCCGCGCCCCTTTGGCCGGCGCAGGCATCTTCACAAAGAGCCTGGCTATACCATATGGTGTGGCAATCGGGGCGGGAACGTTTCTTTATTTGATTGCAGGCAAAATAATCTAAAAACAGAATGTGGCGTGCGAAAATGAGGGAAAAGTTCTTCAAAGACAAAAGGGGTCAATCCATAATTGAGTTCGCTGTTGTGCTGCCGATACTGCTAATGGTGTTATTCGGAATCACCGAGTTCGGCAGAGCCATCATGGTCACCAATGTCCTTAACACCGCCTCCCGCGAGGGGGCAAGGCTGGCAGTAGTTTCATCTGTCAGCGATAGTCTCGCGGTTCGCAGCCGAGTTGTGGAGGTTTTGAACGCGGCCAACATTGATGCAAAAGAGATAACAATTCAGTTTCTTCTTGCTCAAAAGAGCGTTGAGGTCACGGTCACCACGGATTTCGAGGTCTTGAGTGGTGGCATATTGGATCCCTTCATAGGAACGTTTGAGTTGAAGGGGAAAACGGTGATGCGATACGAAGGATGAACTCGATGGAGCCCGCTGTATCATGAGAGTCTCTTGAGGACGGTTCAATGCAAATCGGGCTATGAACCATAAGTTAACTGCCACAGGCTTTGGCCTGTCTAAGGAGGTAATCGACAAATGAGAAAGGTAGCGATCGTCGTAGTTGTCGTCCTGGCTCTGGCATTCGCTGGGGTTGCCAGCGGACTGACCTATATGTATCTGAGGGCCGAGTCCGGACAGAGGGGTCTGGAGGTAGAGCCGGTGATAGTGGCATCTAAGGACTTGACCTTCGGGGAAAGTCTGGAGTCAGATGACATGAAAGTAGCCATGTTCCCCAGAGGGAGCGTGGCCAAAGGCTCGTACCCGGTTAAGGACAGCCTTTTGGGCCAGGTCACCAAGGTGTTTCTGAAGGAGAACGAACCGATCTTGGACTCCAAGCTATCCTCCAAAGGCGGAGGGCTTTCGCTCCTGATCGAACCGAACAAAAGAGCCTCGTCCATTGAGGTGGATAAGGTCTCAGGGGTCTCGGGTTTTGTTCTTCCCGGTGACAGAGTGGACGTTATACTGACGGTCAAGCGGCCGGGATCAACAACCGACGCCGTAGCCAAAACTATCCTTCAGAATGTCGAGGTGCTGGCGGCTGGGGAGAAGACCGAAGAGAAGGGCAACAAAGTCATCACTGTCCAGTCAGTAACGCTGCTGGTTGATCCCGAAGGAGCTCAGGCTCTAGCCCTAGCTACCAGCGAGGGCAAACTTCATCTGGCTCTGAGGAATCCGACAGACGACGAAATCCTGGCCGTTGATCCGGTCAGCAAGACCGGAATCCTGAAAGGAAAAAGCAAAGAGAAGCCAAAGACCAAGGTGATTTACAGGGACCGAATAAGAGAGGTGGTAAGAGAACCTGAAATGCCTGACTCCCTTACGGTGATTAAGGGAACCAAAAAGAAAAAGGAAGCTCCGGCAATGACGGAAAAGGAAGGGTAGAAAAACTAAAGCGGGCAGAGGGAACGAGTCACGGCGAAACAATCTCATTGAAAGGAGATGGAAATTGAAAAACAGCGCTAAAATTAAGATCGGGGGCTTTTTGGTTTTAGCCACATCGATTTTTCTTTTCGTCCTTCTGGCTTCGAATTCAGAAGCCCAGACCGAAGTCTTAAGGGTAGTAAAAGGGAAGTCCATCGTTCTGCCTTATTCAGAGAAGGTCCACACGGTTTCTCTGGCGGACGAGGAGATTGCCGACGTGGTCTCTGTTACCCCCACCGACTTAGTCGTAATTGGCAAGGAAGTGGGCACCACCTCCTTGATAGTCTGGGGCGAGTCCAAAAGGTACACGGTCTATGATATAAAAGTGGAGCGTAATGTCTCTGGGCAACAGGTGGTCTTAGAGGTGCAGGTGGCAGAAGTCAACAAGTCGGGGTTGAGTGAGTATGGACTGGACTTCTTGATGTATGATGAGGATCCCAGGCATATGTCGCTGGAGGGTACAAAGATACTGGGCACCTACGCCGGGCAGGTCACCAGCCCTGATCCGGAAAGCCGACACCTGTTCGCTCAGGAAGGAATCACCGGGGTTATCAAATGGCTTGGGGACAGAAGAGAATTCTCCACCATTATTAAGGCATTACAGCAGAAGGGTGATCTGAAGCTTCTGGCCAATCCCAAGCTGCTTTGTTTGAGTGGCCGGGAGGCCAGTTTCTTGGTGGGAGGGGAGGTTCCAGTCCCTATAGCTCAATCGGTGACCCCAGGTGCAGCGCTTTCCATTACCGTAGAGTGGAAGGAATACGGGGTGAAATTGAATTTCCTTCCCACCGTTGTCGACACCGACCTGATCAACTTAAAAATCTCACCAGAGGTCTCAAGTCTAGACTGGGGTAACATGGTTTCATTCGGAGGATATGATATACCTGCCGTGCGCACACGCAAGGCGGATGCAACAGTAGAGTTGAACTCTGAGCAGTCGGTGGTCTTAGGAGGACTACTTGCCACAGAAGAGACAAAAACAATAAAGAGGGTTCCGATTTTAGGTCACATTCCTATAGTCAACCTGGTTTTCTCCAGAAGAGAGACGACCAAGTCGGAGACCGAGCTTTTGATCATCGTCTCTCCCAGAATCATCTCCTCGGTGGCTGAAGAGACTATACCTCCGCTTCCTTGGGAAAGACCAGAGGAACCTGAACAGGAAGAGACAAATCTGGGGAAGGAAGGATAGGATAGTTAGGCCATGTTGGACTTAATCAAAGCAGTAAGAAATGAGAAAGGGGCCTCTGTGATCATGGTGGCCATAGCCATAGTGGTAATCTTTGCCTTCGCGGTCCTGGCAATCGATCTTTCTCTGATACAGCTGGCCAAGACTCAGCTTCAGAATGCAGCAGATGCCGCTGCATTGGCCGGAGCCATAGCTCTGGCCACGAGCGGAGGCAACCAATCTGTGGCCGCGGCACAGGCGATAAGCCTTGCCGGGCTTAATCTGGCGGTTCAGGACATCCAGCGTTCGGTGGTCATAGATGCAGGCGACGTCACGTTTCCGGAGCCAAACAAGGTAACGGTCACCACTCACCGCACCAGCGCCACCAACGATCCGGTCACGCTCTTTTTTCTGAAAGTCATCGACCCTTTGCTGGAGAATAAAGGGGAGGTCACCGCCAGAGCAACCGCCGAAATTGCCTTTGTTTGCGGAACCGACTGTCTGCGGCCCTTCGCTCCTCCGGACAGATGGGAGGATGCGGACAACGACAGTGTTTGGGATCCGGCGGACGAATATACGGACCTGAATACAAATGGAGTGTGGGACGTGGGAGAACCTCTGACCGAAGATCACAACGGAAATGGTGTCTGGGACCCGGCCGAGTTCTACGATCCGGAGATAACCGGCTATAGGGCGCCGGATGATATCGGGGTCAACGTGAGGCTCAAGCTTAGGAACTCTAACAAGGATTTCAGAGCGGGATGGTACTACGCAGTACGATTCGGTCCCATAAATACGGGTGAGCCGGTGGAGTCTGGTGCTGACCCTTACAGGGAGTGGATAATGGCGTGCTCCCCTTACACCGTGGAGATCGGAGATCTACTGGAGTTAGAGAACGGCGTCATGCAGGGTCCGACCGTTCAGGGACTTGAGGACTTGATAAATCTGGATCCAACAGCAGAATGGGATCCGGTTACCGGCACAGTGATAAACTCTATCTATCCAACCAGCCCCCGGGTGATAAAAGTCCCCGCCTTCGATCCCACCTGGGGAGTGCGACAAGATATCCCCGGACCCGGCTATGTAACCATCACCAAGTTCATGGCCCTCTTTATTGAGGGACACGACGGGTCCGACGTGGTGGGGCGATTCATGAAAACTGTGACCGATGGCACACCTTCATCGGATTGTGCAGGAGGTTTTTTGTTTACGGTTTTGCTGGTAGAGTGAAAATCGGAAGAAGGTGAAGCGGAAAAGATGGCCAAAAAACTCACAGTGGTGGTAATCGACTCAGACGAGTCTGTGCGAAAGACGTTAAGGAATCAGCTTGCTCAGATGGACAACGTCCAAGTCGCCGAGCAGCTGAAAGGGATAGAGCAGGGTTTTGCGGTGGTGCAGAGGATTAGACCTGACGTGCTTATGCTGGACCTTCCCGTCGACTATAGCCAGACCTTGAAGTGGACGGAGAAAGTCAAGCTCCAGTTCCCGGAGATGAACATATTCGTAAGCTCGAATCTTACCACTTCGGAGCTGATCATGTCCGCAATGAGAGCAGGGGCGCAGGAGTTCTTGGTGCGGCCGATTAACCCGGATGAGTTGAGAAAAGCCTTACAGAAAGTCCTGATCGCAAAGGAGCAGACACAGGGTGGGGCCCCACGGAGTGGCAGAATAATCTCGGTGTTTAGCAAAAAGGGCGGCTTGGGAGTCACCACGCTGGCGGTCAACTTGGGGGTGGCCCTTTCCCAGACTGATAATAGCAAAGCCGCTTTGCTCGATCTTGACCTGCAGCTGGGCGACATCACCAGTTTCCTGAATCTGTCTCCGGACTACAATATACTGGATGTCCTGAATGAACGTGGGGAGGTCGATGGGGTCAAGCTTCAAAGCTGTATGACCCGCCATGAGTCCGGTGTTTTCGTGCTCTCAGAGCCGAACGATCCGGCCGAGTCGGAGAACGTCAGTGCTCAACAGATAGGTCAGGTCCTGCGGCATTTAAGGTCGATGTTTTCCTACGTGGTCATCGACGCCCCTCACCAGTTCGATTCCAGGACACTGGAGGCTTTTGAACTTTCCGACCACATAATAGTGGTCTTGGCACCGAACATCTCCTCTATTCGGGCAGCTAAAAAGGCCTTGGCGGTATTCAAGAGTTTGGGTTACGTTCGGGATAAGGTAAGGGTGATAGTCAATCGGGCAGGCAAAAAGGACCCCATAAAGGCGGACGAGATAGAAAAGACTCTTCGCTACCCGGTGACCTGGGTCGTTCCAAACGACTACCGGGCCGTGATAGAGGCCATCAACTCGGGAGTCCCCCTGGTCAGCCAGGACGGAAAGTCTAATGTGGCCAAAAGCATCTTAGGGCTGTCCAATGATATACGCCAATGGAAACGAAGTTTTCACGTCCAGTCAGAAGACTAGTTTTACAGAGAGGAGATTCGCATGAATTTCAGGCAGCGTTTTGGGAACAATCAGAGACAGAATACCAAGCCATCGGAAAAGGACAACCCGGGGGCGGTGCACTTACGAAGGGACAGTTTTCAAGAGCTGAAGATCAGGTTGCACAAGAAACTCATCGACAGCCTGGATCTGTCGGTCCTGACCACTCTGGACCGCAGCATTCTGAGGAGCCAGATAAAACGGGTGCTGGAGAAGCTGCTCGCGGAGGAAGACTTCTTCCTGAGTCCGGAAAACAAGGAGCGTTTGATAACCGAGATTCAGAGCGAGACATTAGGCTTAGGACCGATTGAGCGGTACATGCATGACCCCGAGATATCGGATATTCTGGTAAACACCCACAATCAGGTGTACATTGAAAAATTCGGGAAACTAGAACTGACTGATACCAAGTTTAAGGACGACAACCACGTTATGCAGATCATAGACCGTATCGTATCCAAAATCGGTCGGAGAATAGATGAGTCCTCTCCCATGGTGGATGCAAGACTGTCCGACGGATCCAGAGTCAACGCCATAATTCCCCCTCTGGCTTTGGATGGACCCATTCTCTCCATCCGCAGGTTCAGGGTAAACGTGTTGAGCGTGGATGATCTCCTTAACCATAAGTCCCTGACCCACCCAATGGTCGAACTCTTGAAGGGAATGGTGAGGTCTCGGCTTAACGTCGTGATCTCCGGCGGAACCGGTGCAGGTAAGACCACGCTTTTGAATATCCTCTCCGCTTACATTCCCGCAGTGGAAAGGATAGTGACCATTGAGGACTCAGCTGAGCTTCAACTCCAGCAGCCTCATGTAGTCAGGCTGGAGACCAGACCTCCCAATATCGAGGGCCGGGGAGGGGTCACTCAGAGAGATCTGGTCAGAAACTCCTTGAGAATGAGGCCCGATCGGATAATAATCGGCGAGGTGAGGGGTCCGGAGATTTACGATATGCTTCAGGCAATGAACACTGGACATGATGGTTCCTTGACCACGATTCACGCCAACAGCACCAGAGACGTCCTTCTGAGGCTGGAAACTCTGATGCTTCTGACCGGAATCGAGATACCGGAGAAGGCCATTCGGGAGTTGATCAGTTCCGCCATCAACGTGGTGGTTCAGATAAGCCGGTATAGCGACGGAACCCGCAAGATCTCCAGCATCTCCGAGATCGTGGGAATGGAAAGAGATACCATCACCATGCAGGAGATCTTCTATTTTGACAAGACCGGCTTGGGAGAGCAAGGCGAGGTGCTGGGTGAGTACCGCCCCACCGGCATCCGTCCCAAGTTCATGGATAGACTTCTGAGGTCGGGTATTCATCTGTCAGCAGAACTGTTCAGTCCTTAAGAGGTGAGAATCCCATGCTGGACAAAATTGTCATTGCAGTTTTTTCAGCAGCTTTCTTAAGCGCACTGGCCGTGTATCTCATCTTCAGTGAGAAAATGAGCAGACGAAACAGGAGTGTGCGAAGAAGGCTGGAGGGCCTGGCTTCCGAAACACCTGCGGAGAAGGAGATTGCCTACGCCATATTAAGGGATACCAAGCTGAGTGAGATTCCCAGCATAGATCGCATCCTCTCCAGGTTCAGATTTTCTCAGCACCTCCAACGCGTCATAGATCAGTCCGGTGTTCCGATGAAGGCAGGAGCATTGATCCTGGGGATGCTGTCTTTAGGGGGACTGGTGTTTCTTCTAATCCTCAATTTCCTGAACAGTTGGATTCTCGGGCTGGTAGCTGCATTTGTGGGGGGGATTTTGCCCTATGTCTATATCCGGCGAAAAAGGAGCAAGAGACGGGACGAGTTTGAGTCCTTGTTACCCGAGGCCATAGATCTTATAACCAATGCACTCAAATCCGGATTTTCCTTGGAGTCGGCTCTGAGGATGGTGGCCAAAGAGATCCCGGATCCTTTGGGAATAGAATTCGCACTTACCTTTGAGGAACAAAACTTGGGCGTAAGTATCTCAGAGGCCCTGACCAACATGGCCAAGAGGGTGGAGAGCGAGGATCTGGGTCTTTTCACCACCGCCCTTCTCATCCAAAAGAAAACCGGCGGAAACTTGGTAGAGATCCTGGAGAAAATCGGCACCACCATAAGGGAGAGATTCAAGTTAAAAAGGGAAGTGAAGATCTTCACTGCCCAAGGGAGATTCTCCGGGTTCGTTTTGGTTTTACTGCCCATAGTTATGGCAGTCGCGATTTTGACAATCAGTCCAGATTATCTTAAGACCCTCCTGGTGGAGAGGAGTGGAAACTATCTGCTCGGTGCAGCCATCATCATGCAGATCATCGGGATATGGGTAATAACAAGAATAGTTAACATTCGAATCTAGGGTGATTCCATGATTGTATACCTGATCATAGGCTCAGTTTTCGTGGCGGTCTTCCTCTTTTTCTTCGCCGTTTTGTATCTTCTCTCCAGAAGCAAAGACCCAGTCCAGCTGCGTCTGAAGGATCTGGAGGGGAAAGAAGAGGGGACGGGGGAAAAGAAACAATCCCTGCTCTCACTCAAGGCCGCTTCGGATCTATTAGGGTTGGGCGCCGGCGACGCCACAGGTACCAAGCTCCGGCTGGCGCAGGCTGGATACCGCGGCCCTCAGAGCGTCTTCAGCTACCAGGGAACCAGAGTGTTTGGTGCCCTCTGTTTGGGTATGTTGGGCCTATTGCTGGGGCTGTACTTTCGTATTGACTCTGCCCTGGTCCCTCTGGTCACATTTGCCGGAGCTCTCGTAGGAAGCTCCGTGCCCAAGCTCTGGGTAGCTCGCAGGATCAGCCGAAGGAGGGATCACATCAGGCGGTCGGTCCCCAGCGTGCTGGATCTGATGGTGGTGTGTGTGGAAGCCGGATTAAGCCTTAACGCCGCTATTCGAAAGATCACCTTGGAAACTAATAGAACCTATCCCGCTTTATGCGAGGAGCTTCACCTGGTAAACCAGGAGATCTTGATCGGAAAGACCAGAGCAGACGCTTTTCGCAATCTGGCCCGAAGAACCGGGGTGGACGAGCTCAGATCCCTGGCGGTGATGTTGATACAAGCGGATAAGCTGGGTACCAGTATTGCCAACTCTTTGAGGGTTCTTGCTGATTCTTTGAGAGTCAAACGTCGTCAGCGTGCCGAAGAAGCTGCCCATAAGACTTCGGTCAAGCTGGTTTTCCCCCTGGTCTTGTTGATTTTCCCGGAGCTCTTGGTGATCCTGGTGGGTCCCGCCATAATTAACATCGTCAAGACCCTTTCGCAAGTGGGAGGATAAGAAAGAAACGGAGGTGAAGTGAAATGTCAACGACCACCATTCTAATAGTTGCAGCCGTGATTTTGGGGGTACTCTATTTTGTCAAAAGGAGCACCCGGCTAAAGAAGCAGGCCGGAAAAGACCTGTGATTTTCCGACAGATCAAGAAAATCATAAGCCAGCAACTAAGCCCCCGCCCGCTATCTGGACGCGCAGAATCGGCAGCCTTTGGTGTTCTTCGAGGGCTTCTGGTTTGTGGGGTGACGGTTGATTCCGTGGTTGGCTGCACCCGAGTCCGGCCGCGGAGGTGACTGGAAGAAAGCGGGCTTTTGGCAGTCAAAGCAAAGCACCTGTTCCATCCGGAGAAACGGCTATATTCTGAAGTCCAGGACGAGGCAAAGCAAAGCAGGGATTCCGACCTTCAGAGATATTGTGCGTCAGGGTTTGGACTCGCGCCACCGTTGCCGTTTTGCTGTTCGTTCTTCAAGGTGCCACTGCAAAGGTTCCCAGATCACCTGGTAGCTTTGATGCAGTGAGCTACGAAGCCACGGACTGTCTTTTCCGGAAGATTCGAACACACTTTCCCTTTCCGCCAGTATTTTCCTATCAATCAACAATTCATAGCCGTTATTCAAAGCCTTCAGTAGTTTGAAAAGCTGTATATAGTGTTGCCTTAGTGCTTGCAGATGCCCAGGCCGCCGTTGAATACCGATCCCGAGACAAGCGGTGTTGAAGTCAACCGCCCTTGGACCTATGTAAAGGTCGGCGGCTATTTTTTCCCAAGTCGCCTTTGATCAAGAAAGCAATAAGGCAGGTTTCCCCTGATCCGGTTCGCTGGTAGCTCCTCCAATAAGTTTCTTCAGTTGAACGACTTAAAATCCTTTACAGAGCCTACTGCAGTCAGACCCGTCAGAGTTAGCTTTGCGGTTGCGGTCAAGCCAACAACGGATTAACCGGCCTGGAAATCTACCGATACTTAAAAATAAGGTCGGCTTTTGGCTTTAGCGGAGACTCGACTGATGCTACAAAAGAATCACCATCTGTTGCAAACGACTCCCATTTTCCCCAATCTGGACTCGGAAAGTCTAGCCAAGATCGTCCCGCTGTTCAGCGAAAGGGGAAGGAGGTGAGCGTCGCCGGAGGTTGAGCTCTGACGGTTCATGCTTGAGTTGCGGATGATGCTGCACCAACGTTTTTCTTTCTTTGGGTTAATCCGAACTTCAGCATTCTTTCTCTGAGGGTATTTCTGCTAATCCCCAGAAGACGGGCTGCCTTCACCTGGTTTTCTCCGGCCCGTTTCAGTGCCATGCAGATCAAAGCTTTTTCCAGCGCCTCCACCAAGCGGCTATGTACCTTATCCTTCAAACTATTGAATAGTTTGGAAGCGATAGGATCCAGGATCTGCATGAACAAGCAAGAATAGTCATCGCTTCCCTCAGCAAACTCCAACTGAGCCCGCGGCCCCGCTTGAAAATATATGGGTAGATGTTCGGGAAGAATTTGATCGCCCTTGCACATCACCACTGCGGAATAGATGTTGTTTTCAAGCTCTCCCACGTTTCCCGGCCAGGAATAACTCATCAGCAACTTCATCGTATCGGCGGACATGTGGGCAATCATTTTCCTGGTTCGCTTGCAGTACTTACGCAGAAAATGCTGTGCCAAAAGTGGAATGTCTGGCTTCCTCTCCCTGAGGGCGGGCACCGGGATTGCAATCACCCTGAGATGGTAGAAGAGCTCTTGCATGAATCTTCCGGCGGTCACGCGCTGGACCAGATCGCCTCGGGAGGCAGCTATGATCCTTACGTCCACTTTTGCACGGTCGTTTCCCGCGTTGCTTATCTCTCGCCTCTTGATAACCCTGAGCAGTTTATTTTGGGTGGACAAGCCCATGTTTTCGATGTCGTTTATGAAAATGGTCCCCCCGTCGCAGAGTTCGAACTTGCCCTTATTTTCGGGGAAGATAGCTTCGGGGGCTACTTTATTTTGTGCGAAGAGTTCTTCATCCAACATTTCCGGTGAGTAGTAGGCGCAGCTGATCGCCATGAACGGCTTATCCTTTCTGCGGCTGTTACGATGGATTATCCTGGCGATGAACTCTTTGCCTGTTCCGTTTTCGCCGGTGAGGAGGATCGGAGCTTCCGAAGATGCGGCTTGTCCAATCATCTTTCCTATTTTCAGAATCTCCGGGCTTCTGCCCACCAGTTCCTCAGCTTCCTGGTGGCGATGACGCTCATCTTGGACAAAAGATAGAGATTGAGGCTCGAAATCCTTTGCCAAGAGCTTGTCCACCAATTTGCCCAGTTCGTGCAAGCTGAAAGGCTTAGGAAGGTATTCGTAGGCTCCTTCCTTCATCGCTTCCATAGCCACGCCAGCAGAAACATTGCCGGTAATTATCACGACCGGGGCCTGAAAACCCACTTTTTTCAGGTTCTTGAGCACATCTATCCCGTAGATGTCGGGAAGTTTCAAGTCCAGAAGGATTAGGTCGGGCTTGATCCTGGAGACTGTTTCGGGGACTTTTTCCCCTTCCAGCATTGTGCAGACCTCGTACTCCGGCCTGTCAAAGTATTGCTCAATCACATCCGCAATATTCGGATCGTCGTCCACTACTAAGATTCTTCTCATAGGTTTGAGTCAGGTTTTTATGGTGAACATTAAAGAAAACGTCGCCTGGAGATCTAGCGCGCATTGAAGTCCGTTTTAAGCTGGCTGAAGCTTCTCCATTCTTTCTTTCGACACAGAATCCTTTCACCTTTATTGGTGCCGATAGCGAAATCTTTGGCGATTCACTTTTAGTGTTCAGAACCAAGCTTTCAAATCGACCCCAACGGGACAGGCGGTTGTATATGGGAGGCGCCCTATAACCTATCGGGCTGTTCTGACATTTTGGAGGCGAAAAAGAGTGGTGTTCAGAAATGGATGCTCACCGTTCAGGTGCCTGGCAAGGATTTAACCATATGCACACATTCGTGTTATACACGTCCTGAAAACTTCTCTGGCTCCAGGGCAGAGACTTTACAGTACTTTTGCTCAAAAGCGAAAAGACAAGAAACCGAAAGCTCTGGCAGAAAGGCGGGTGCGAAGACGATAAGAAACCGATTTCTTCAAGCCCTCATCTTGGGTGGGGTTGTAGCCACCCTGGGGGCGATTACGCTTTTTCCCATGGGTTGCAGCAAAATGCTTCCCACTGCCCCGGTTGAAGACCCTATCCAGGCATTTCGGGCAGAGGAACTTTGGCCAACATCCCCTGCCAGCTTGGCAGGATGGCTACAAACCTTCTCAGCGGAAGGTTCCCAAGAGTTTGGCCGAAAAGGCGGTAAGCTGAAGTTGGAGGCAGAGTGTTTTAAAAAACTTGAATTCAAGGTGCCAAAAGATGCGCTGAGTGGCACGGTAGTCATTTCTATGAGCGTGAGGCTCTTCAACTACCTCCGGGACGGAGAACTTCAGAAAGGGTTCTTCGTTGACTTCGGACCTGACGCACTGGTTTTCGCAAAACCAGCGAAGCTTAAGATGGAAATAAGAGAACTTGAGGCCAACGACGGAGAGATACTTAGGCTTTATTGGCATAACCCCAGCACCGGTTTGTGGGAGGTCCAGCAAGAGGTTGAGGTAACCGGTAAGAAAAAGAAGACCGAGTTCGACATAAGCCATTTCTCCCGCTATGCTATTTCGCGATAAGCCGATACTGAAAGCAGAGGCACACGAGTAAGGAAGCCCCGCCAACGGCGGGGCTTGTTCTTTTCACCTATTTGCCACGCATCGGGATCGCTTCAATGCCTGCCTTGCACATGCATGACAAAGCGAATTCAGAGGGAACGGGTGCGCGTATATGGGAGGCTGCCGACATCATATTGGATTATTCCCACGCTTTTAGGCAAAAAACGGGGCAGTGCTCAAAAGAGAAGCACCCTGCTCAAATGGACTGCCTCAACTTGACCAATTGCGCCAACACGTGTTACCTTTGTCTGGAAACATTCTTTGGCTCGCGGGCAGGCAGTTTGCATAGGCTTCCGTCGGAAACCAGGAAACCGAAGCCTCTGGCAGGAAGG
>CAYGCR010000063.1:0-17785 GCA_964348415.1 uncultured Ignavibacteria bacterium
AACACCCAGGCGGTGGTATCGGGGATATATCTTTACAGTGTGGAGGATAAGGATAGCGGAGAGAATCAGGTAGGAAAATTCGTCATAATAAAATAGGGAAAGGAGAAAGCTATGCGTAAAGCGCTCTTTGGAATCGTAATCTTGTTCCTGCTCGTTTCCCCTGAGCTGGTCTGGGGTCAGGCCAAAGTGGGGACGGCCGGAGCTCAGTTCCTGGAGTTGGGGGTTTCGGCTCGAGCCATAGCCATGGGAGAAGCTTTTCTATCCATTTGCGATGACGCCTCCGCAGTATATTATAACCCGGCCGGTCTAAGCCAACTGATGGAAAGACAAGCCATGTTTACTCATGTCTCATATCCCGCAGAAATAAACTATGATTTTGTGGCGTTGGCTTATCCTGCTCCGCGATTTGGTGGCGTGTGGGGCGTGGGCTTCACCATGTTGAATGCGGGCGATATGCCTTATTTCGGAGACTACGAGGTTGGTCTCAGTCCTACTCAGACATTCACCGCCAAGGATTACGCCTTGAGCTTGAGCTATGCCAGGAGTCTGACCGATCGCTTCAACGTGGGGGTGACCGTCAAGATCATTGATGAGCTCTATGATACCGAGAGGGCCACCGGCTGGGCGGTAGACGTGGGAACCCTGTATGACACCGGATTCAAGGGCTTCAAGATAGGAATGATGATAAGCAACTTCGGACCCGATCTTACGTTCATTGATGAATCCTATCCCCTCCCCATGAATTTCAGGTTCGGTGGCGTGGTCGATGTCATCAGAAGGGGAGATCATAGCGCTGTCTTTGCCGTGGAGGGAAGTCACCCTAACGATAACATGGAAAAGTTCAATGCGGGGGTTGAATATTGGTTCAGGGAGATTTTTGCCTTGAGGTTCGGAAACTATTTCGAATATGACGAAGGTGGAATCTCCACCGGCGGCGGGCTGAAATTCAATGTGTCCCGGGCTGCCATGAGTGTCGACTACGGCTATCACGACATGGGCCATCTGGACAACACTCACAGGTTCTCGGTGGGGATTGTGTTCTAAGCTTCGCCAGGGTTCAAAGGAGTCCCATCTGAGTTTGCGGAAACACATTCAAACATACAAAAGGAGTTTTTAGATTATGCGAAAGCTGATCCTTTTTCTGGTAGTCTCTTGTCTGTGTCTTGGGGTGGTTTCCGGGTGCAGCAAGCTGGACAGAGGTGGAGTCCCACCCGAGAATGTACCGCCCAAGGTGTTTTTCGTCAACATCCCCCCGGAAGGAACTGAGTTCTCCATAAATCCCCGGGTCTATTGGTATGGTACGGATGTGGACGGGTTTATAACCGCATATCAATATGCCGTCATGAGGACGGATAGTCTGGTGAGTTGGGGGGGATTGGACCAGGTCAAGAGTTTTCTTCACGATATCCCGGCAGACAGCGCCTCGTGGACGGATCAAACCAGCTTACGCAATATGATAGGGGTCCACGTTCAGGCTGAGCCCGGTGGCCACTCCAGGAACGTGATGATGTTCGCGGAAATGGATCCCTCCATTTACACTCCTCAATATCTATTCCTGCGAGCGGTCGATAACGGCGAAAAGGTATCGGACGATGTTATTCATAGACTGTACTATCGCAACAACCACAGGCCTGAGGCGGTTATGGAGATGGACAGCGCGTTTTCTGTGGAGAACCACTACTGCCTGGTGGAGAGCACTGAGACCTGGAAGGGAATTTCCATTTCCTGGTCTGGTCAGGACTTGGAGGATTACCCAGATAAGCGTAACCAGCCGGATTTTCAGTTTAAGTGGGAGCTGGTCGGTCCCTTCGAGTCTGCTCCTACCGCCTTGACAGTGGACACCACAGCCGTTGTGGACTCGTCGCTGGACAGTGCGGTGATTGCCGGAGAAATGATTTACACCAGGTGGGTATCCGCGCAGACGCACGTATTCACGGACTTAAAGAACTACGGCGAGGACGTCGGCGCCGATGTCGGCTACGGATGGTATCAGCTGAGGGTCAGGGCGCGGGATGATGCCTTCGTGAGCACCGACACTGCCACCACGCTCAACTTCCGTACGGTCAAGCCGAAGTTCCGCTATACCGATGCGGATAAGAGGACCATCCTGGTGGTCGACGCCACGGCCTACGCAGGACCCGACGGGGCCGCGGACACTGCGGTGGAAGTCAGGCCACTCTATCAAGGTGCGCTCGAATATCTGTCCCAAGCGGGATTGTGCGACGGATCGGAGATCTGGTGGGATCCGACAAAAGGTCCCAGAGAGGTGACAAAGAGCGCTCCCAGTGAAGATGTGTTATCCAGGTACGATCTGACCATTTTGCTCAATGTGGGATCCATGCCGGGCATCAACGATGAGAACTACAAGGCTTACAGGGATTACCTAGATGTCGGCGGGCGTTTGTGGCTAATCGGCTTGAACAACTTCCGCGTATCTAGCGGAAGAGAGCCCCACGAGCTCGAGGGTATAAGATCGACCGATCCCAACACCTTTAGGATGGCAACTGAGTACTTTGGACTGGACGCGGTGTTTCGTCCCACCTACACCGTGAGCGACAGCATGACCCTGGAATTCATCGGGGCTACACCCTTCGGGCTGTGGGAAGACCTTCCTGCACTGAAAGCGGACACCACCGAGTGCAAGAAGCTGAAGGGCTATGAGTATGGCAGCCCGGTGCGATGGTACGGTGTGCGCGGCATCCCTTACGTCTGTTATGACGGCATGTCCAACAACCTGGATGCCCAAAGAAGGATTCCGGCCGAAAGGCGAATGTTCAGTGTTGTCTCCTACTATGGTTCCATCTCGCCCATGCAGAATCGTCCCGTTGCGGTGAACTGGGTCGGTCCCACCTACCGGACTGCTGAGTTCTGTTTCCCCTTGCACCTGATGGAAAACCACGCTCCGGACCATCCAGTCTACGAGGTCGTGGAGAAGACGGTAGAGTGGTTCTGGGAGGAGTTACCTTAGCTTTGCCAGATCAATTTTTGCTTTGAATAATGAAGAGGTCGGAGAATAAGCTTCCGACCTCTTTTTTCTGTTTCTCCCTGAGATGACCTGAGTTTCGTCACGATCGTGTCGCCTCCGGCGTAATGTCGATGGCTCTTGGACGGAAACTTACTCAGAATAGGACCTGTAGCAAAAAGGCACCTAGCATGGCACAGCCAACCACGAACTTGATCAGGGCTCCTCCCAAGAATCCCAGGAATGTCCCGAATCCGGCCCTCACAGCTTGGGATCCTTTTTTGCCCGCAAGGATTTCGCCCAGAATGGCACCCAGAAACGAACCCAGCAGCAGCCCGATCAGTCCGCCCGAGAAAAGCCCGACGACCATGCCCAGAAATGCTCCAAAGACTCCCCATCCACTGGCTCCCATCTTTTTCGCCCCGTACAAATTGGCCACATAGTCCAGCAAGGTGGTGAGAGCGGTGAGGGCGCCGAATATCCCCAGATAAGTCCAGCCGATTTCTTCAAACCCTGTCAGAAGGGCATAAACAAAGGCACCCACCCACATGACGGGAAGGCCGGGAAGCATGGGAAGTATAGTGCCTGCCAGACCTATCAGCATTATGATCATCGTCAAAATGAATAGACTAATCATTCCAATGTTCATAAGCTGATCTGATCCTCCCTTTCATGATGCCACCCGATTCGAGCCTATCTAGCTTTATACTAATATCATCTCTGGATAGAAAACGCAAGTTTTTTTGTGGAAGTACTTGACCTTCGGACAACGACGGAATATCATGAAGGGCAGGGAAGGAAAAGAAACAGGCTACGATCGCGGGGCGAAGAGCTGAGCCGCGGATTCGCTGCATGAAGCACGAGGTTGCAGGCGTGGAGGTTCACAGGTGGGATCAGTAGGAAACCTGTCAATATCGTGTTGCGCGAACAAGTCGGCAAACTTAGATGCTCTTCATAAGGTATGCGCAGTTGTCTTTTTCCATTTGATGTCTTGCCTTGGTGTCTCCGCCGCTGAACTGATCACGCCGGAGTCACATGCCAGAAGATATTTCAAGGCGAACCTGGTAATCTACGGTGAAGTGCTTTCCTGTACCTCAAAGGTTCTGGAAGAAAGGGACGTTGCAGGCGATAGCGGCTGGACGAATCATCATAGGACATCCATGACTGCATCCACGGTGAGAGTCGACAGCGTGCTGAAAGGATCGCTTGCGAATCCTACCATAGTTGTTCAAAGCCAGTTGTCTCAGGTGTGGAGGTCAAGATTCGCGGGAATTGATGAAAGTGGCGATTCCATGTATGTGGGTGAAATGGCGGTGGAATCTGGTGATCTGTACGCTGACAGAATGCCCTGCTCTGAAAGTTGGATTATGTTCCTGACCGAGAAAGATGGCATTTATTCCCTCTTGTGGAGAACTTTCTACGAAAAGATAGCACTGGATCTGTACGAAGTGTTCGAGGACATAGGCGAGGACGTTTTTATGCAGTACGATCTCTCGGGCTGCGAAGCCGTTAGATAGGACTCGGTGTGGGAGTATCACCTGAGGAGAAGGGAACCTTCCGAATAAACACCTGAATGCAAGTATCCTGCGCCCGAATACCGGAGCCCTAATAATCATGTTGGCTTAATTTCTGCATCTCTTCATCATCAAGTCTTCACTATCTCAATTGGATTCTCGATCCGGGAAAAGAAGAGAGAAGACAAAGTCCGCTTTCGTTTGACAAAGCACGATGGCCGGGCTATATTTTTTTCATGTTCAAAGGAATCACGGACAGGGAGAAAGAGAAAATATGGATTCTGGCAATCTTTCTCCTTGCTCTGGCCTTGAGGATAATATACCTGCTTCAGATCAAACACAACCCGCATTTCTTTTCCCCGACGATGGACCCGCTGTATCACGACGTGTGGGCGCAGAATATCGCGGGGGGAAACTGGATCGGCGGGAAAGTATTTTTCAGGGCTCCTTTTTATGCTTACTTTCTGGCTTTAGTCTATAAGATATTCGGACATTCCTACATCATCCCTCGGGTGATTCAGCATCTGGTGGGCTCCTTCTGCTGTGTCTTGGTCTACTTCCTTGCAAAGAGATTGTTTAGTCGCACGGTTGCGATAGTGTCGGGCTTTATGGCCGCCACATACGGGATGCTTCTGTACTTCGAAGGGGAGCTGCTTTTGGATTCGTTCCTGGTATTCTTTGACCTTCTTTTGATTTTGTTTTTACTCAAGGCGAGAGACAATCCGAAATTCTCCACATGGTTCGTCTGCGGAATCATCCTCGGATTTTCCGCCATTACCCGACCCAACATCCTTGTCTTCATACCCTTCGTCTGGCTATGGATCTATCTGATCTTCAGGAAAAAGGAGTCACTGAGAGCTGTGGGGACCTACGCCGCTTCGTTTCTTCTGGGGAGTATTCTGGTAATTTCACCGGTGACCTTAAGAAACCTTATTGCCGCCGGAGACCTAGTTTTAATCTCTTCTCAGGGAGGCATAAATTTCTACATCGGCAACAACAAGAACGCTGATGGCGTCAGCGCCATATTCTACAAGGAAGACTGGCAATATCGTGACTTCCAACTAATGGCAGAAAAGGAGACCGGTCGGACCTTGAAGGCATCTAAGATTTCGAATTTCTATTACAGAAAGGGGATTGATTTTTATCTGACAAATCCCGGGCGGGGTTTAAAGCTTCTGGTAAAGAAGTTTTACCTTTTCTGGAATCGATTTGAGCTCAGCAACAATCAGGACATTTACTTCTTCAGGAGATATTCGTCTCTGATGCGCATACTACCTCTCGGTTTCTGGCTCATCGGGCCATTGGGGCTGGTAGGGATGATTCTGTCCGCGGCAAGTGGGGGCAGTGCCAAAAAGTTCGACTCTGAAGGGATCGCCGATCAGAAGAGAAGACTTCTTCTGCCTATCCTCTTTGTCTTTTCTTACATGCTGACCGTGGTTATGTTCTTCGTTCCCGCCAGGTTCAGGCTGCCGATCATCCCGTTTCTCATAATCTTCTCCGGTTTTTCAATCGTGTGGCTGGCTAGGAAGATTCTGAAGAAAAACGGATCGGCTCTGCGCCTATTCGTGTTGCTGCTTGTGCCCTTTCTGTTTCTGACCAACTCAAACGCTTACCATTTGCACGTTGGAGACTTTTCTCAGGCCCATTTTAGTCTGGGAAATGTTTACCTGAAAGAGGGGAAGCTCGACTTGGCTCTGGCGCAGTTCGATACGGCTCTCGCGTTGAATCCTGGTCACAGCCGGGCACACCTGAACCGGGGCATGGTGTTCTTCAGAAGAGGGGATTATGAGCATGCAGAAAAAGAGTTTCTGGCTGAGTTGGAACTGCATCCTGACGAAGCCAAAGCTTACAACAACCTCTCTGCAATCTATCGGGAACATGGGGAACATGGCAAGGCAGAACGGATGGCACGAAAAGCAGTTGAAATCGCCAGCTACTCTCCGAATGCTTACATGAATCTGGCCTTGATCTACTGGAACACCGAAAGGACCGATGAAGCTAAGGAGATCTTGAGCCAGGGTTTGACGAATATCCAGCCTTTTCCCGAGGCCGAGTTACTTCTGGGGGAAGTCAATCTGGCTGAAGGAGAACTTGACTCGGCCGAAGAGAGATTCCAAAACATCATCCGTTTCTCATCTTCTCCCAGAGACGTTGCCTATGATCTGGAGGTCTTAGCTTCAAAAGGGGACCCTTATAGGCTGGAGAGCACCCATATTCTGGCTAAAGCGCACTTCAATCTTGCCACCGTTTACATGCAAACAGGAGAGCTAAACCTGGCGGAGCTCCAAATCAAGCAGGCTATCTCTCTGAAGCCGGATTTTGCCGACGCCTTAACGAATCTGGGAATTCTTTACGATCACACAGGGCGGGAGGCGGAGGCCCTGCCTCTGCTGGAGAAGGCAGCAAATCTAGACCCTCAGAACGCGGTGTATCACTTCAACCTTGGCTTAGCATACGCCAAAAGGTTGCAGCTTGAAAAGGCAAAAGAGGAATTGGAGAGCAGCCTCATGCTTGACCCTTCTCTGATCGATGCTCAAGAGAAGCTCTTCTTAGTCGACTCACTGTTGCAAAGCGAGGGCATATCGCGATAGGCTTTTTGGTGTGGTTGCCCGTTGCGTCGGTCTACACCGCTAGCGCAAGACCTCACAGAACACTAAAAAGCGAGCGGTCACTTCAGCAGTAACATCTTCTTCGTTTCGGTGAAGCCCTTCGCCATCAATTGACAGAAATAGATTCCACTTACAGCTTCTTTTCCCCAGTTGTCCTTTCCATCCCAGACTATTTGATAAGCCCCAGGTTCCTTTTCCTCATCTAACAATGTTCTAACCAACTGCCCACGAATGTTGTAGATTCTTAATGTCACCTGAGGACAACCTTGAAGCCTCGATGAGCCTATGGAGAATCGGATTGCCGTACCTGAATTGAATGGATTCGGGTAGTTTTGGCTTAAGCAGAAATACCTGGTGACCTCTTCCTCTTGATGCTCAGACACCCAGGTGGGATAAGAAGTATACATAAAGAGCTTTCCCCTGTTGGTGCTGTCTCCGTGTGAGCAAATCAAAACCTCATCATAGCCATCACCGCTTATGTCTCCAGCGGGAGAAACTCGGGTGCCGAACTGCGTCCACGGGTGGTGATCACCGATTAATGCAACGTCAAATGATGTATCCATATCGGGGCCACCATAAAAGATGTAGACTTTCCCTTCGCCGCTATCTCCAAAAGACGAGTGACTGACCATGATATCCGCAGAACCATCCTTGTTTAGATCTCCCGCAGGGGCGATTCCATAGCTGAATGGCTGAGATAAGGGTTCCTCTCCAGTTAAGATAAGGTCAGCTATAGTGTCCATCTGCGCCCCACCGAAAAACAGTTTCACTTTTGAACTTGCACTTATCATAACATCCGGGATGCTATCCCCGTTTACGTCATCAGCACCAGCTATCCAATAACCTACAGAGCGAAAAGTGGCTGAATCTCCCCAGAAGGTGACATCCGCAACGGTGTCCATCGGATCGCCGCCAAAATATATGGAGGCTCGACCCTCGAACTGAGTGGGGCCGTCGGTGGGAGCCCCTACCAAGATATCGTCGTACCCATCCTGGTTGACGTCGCCCAGGCCTGCCACTGAGCTCCCAAGGCAATCCCCCTCTCCGCCCTGGATGCAAATGTCAGCTTGATTGTTCATGTTCTCACCACCGAAATAAATGTAAACCCGCCCAGTACCCATACCAGCGGGATATTCAGGTGAGCTGATGATTATGTCGTCGTAATCGTCGCTATTGAGGTCGCCGGCACATGAGACGGATGCGCCGAAAGAATATAAATCTCCTGAGCCACCCTGGAAGACCACATCCTCGATGGAGTCCATCTCGACTCCCCCGAAATAGAGAAAAACCTCCCTCACAAAACCTGCCACCACTAGCACATCACCATAACCGTCAAGGTTGACATCTCCTGCAGAAGCGACGTTTTCGCCGAACCCCACGTACAGGCCACTGTCGAAGGGTTCACCTATCAGTCTTACATCCGGTATGGTGTCGAACTCTGCTCCTCCGAAATAGATGTAGGCATAGCCTCGATCCATAAGCATTTGTGGGGCTCCCACTATTATGTCTTTGAAACCATCCCCATTTACATCCCCGGCAGAGGCGCAGTGGTATAACTCGTCATCACTCTGGCCCACCAGTGTTGCCAGAAGTGTCAAGGAATCGAGAGCAAATGAAAACCTGGAGCACAAAACGAAGCAGACCACTATCTGTATGACCAAAAGCTTCCTTCTCATCAATACCTCTGTGGCGAAAAGCCTCTCCCTACCGTGCCAATACATTATTGAATATACTCAGACTCCAAATGAATTCCCAGGGATTCTCCCCTGTATTCTTTGGGCAAAATCGGGCATGTGCATTACAAACAACGTAACCGGGGTCATTAGCTTTCTGCTGATACCGTTGTGCCCCAAATTACATGGTAATGTTGAATGTTTCAGTCTCTGGGTTTCATCAATAAGATAACCAAGAATTTCAGCGTGTCAGTACAAATTCCCGGGCCTACAGGTTATGTGAGGTCTTGCTGACGACCTGCCGTGAGTGCAACCTGAAACATTGGAAACTGTCAGGTCACACCCGCCAAGGGGGGCAAAACCTGACAGAACATGAATTTTACCTTATTACCAGCCAGGGTGAACTTCAACCGGTGCACTAAGACTGCGAGGCGTACGTCGGTCCTATTTCACTCTCCGCGACCACTGAGCTCCCCACAAGAAAATCCCCAGACCAGCCAGCAGGATTCCCAAGCCGACCGGAGAACCCCAACCTAAATCCATCTGGTATCACCTCCTGATTATGATTTCTTGGAACAAGAAGACCCCTGTAGTCGGAGATGTTGTTGCAGGTAAGACCACCCCCAGGCTATGAACTAAACTGGTGATTGCTACCGTCTTTCAGCTTCTCCAGTCATGGGGACGAAACGAACCGGGATAACGTTCATCCTTCTGGTACCAGTCTCGGTCTTGGTAACTACTATCAGCTCCTGAAAAACGTCACCCACCGGTATGACCAGTCTCCCCCCTACTTTTAGTTGATCCACTAATGGCTGAGGAATATGATCCGGCGCTGCGGTCACAATCACGCCGTCGAAAGGCGCATGTTCGGTCCAGCCCTGATAACCGTCTGCACATCTGACAGTGATGTTCTTGTATCCAATCTCCTTAAGCCTTCTGTCTGCCGACTCAGCCAGCGAGCAGATGATCTCAATGGTGTAAACCTCACTGGCGATCTCTGCCAGGATCGCTGCCTGATAGCCTGAACCGGTGCCGATTTCTAAAACTCTTTCTCCCCCCTTAAACCCCAGTAGCTCTGTCATCAAGGCGACGATGTAAGGTTGAGAAATGGTCTGACCCTCTCCGATAGGCAAGGGACCGTCTGTATACGCCTGATCGCGCAGACCTTCGGGGACAAAAAGGTGTCGGGGAACCTTCAGCATTGCTTCCAGAACCAGCTTGTCTTTAACCCCTCTCGGCTCAATCTGGGTCTTCACCATCCTCTCCCTTTTTTCTGTGTAGATTTCTTCTTGGGGCTTTTGGTCTTTCATCCCGGGTTCCTTATCGTCGGACTCCCTACAGGAGAGAGGAAGGATAAAGAGAAAAAGTACCGGAATCCATAAAAAGTGAGCTTTCAGCATATCGCGTCATCTTCTTTCTTTGGACCTGAGAATCGAATTAATGATAAACGAAAAAAACAGCGGTGTCAATGATTTATTTGTGGCTGCGCGTGATGGGTCCTATCCACGTTAGCACTGCCGACATGAGTCCTCCTCTGGAGGTTACAATGTGCTCGATTTGGGACAGACCTAGTTCATTGCCTGACAAATGCTTGTGAAGAGAGGCCCCTTGCTCAGGCTAAAAGAGTAAGCACCAAGTCAAGAGCGGTGTTAAGAAATTTGGGAAAGCCAAGAAAAAGATTGACAATGATGGATTTTGTGTTATTTTCTAAAATGGGTAAGAAGATTAGTTGGAGGAAGTGAAATCTTGCTCCGCTACGATCCGAGAAATCATTCCTTCAATTAGATAAAGTTTCTGTCTAACACCAACTTTCAAGGAGGTTAGGGTGCCTAATTGTAAAAGCTCTCGCCGCCTCAAGCTGGTAGGGTTACTCTTGCTGGTCGGCTGGTTCTGCTTTGCTTCGCCGCCTCTGAGGGCGGAGTCCAGCCCAGAGTGGATAACGCTTATTCCTGGGGCGCAGAGGGGCCCTCAAATCAATGTCCTGGAGTCGAACTTTGAGAGGGTGGTCTTTGATGTTCAGATATTTGGCTTCTGGTCGGAAGAGCTGACCACCAAGGGTGGAGTCTTTAACCAGCTTACTGTGCCCGAGTGCGGCATAACCAATGTGATTGGCGAGCCCAGACTGCCGGTGCTGCGGAAGAGCGTTCAGCTCCCTTACGCAGCTGAAGTGAACGTGGAGGTTATTTCTTCTCAGTTCGAGGAGAAATCCTTAGAGGCATTGGGTATAGCAAATCGAATCGTTCCGGTTCAGCCTCCCATACCGAAGATCGAAGGCGCCTGGGAAAAAGCCAAGTTCGTAATCGATGAGCAGGCGTATCAGACGGACATGTTCTACCAGAGAGAACCGGCAGTGGTGTGCCATGTTGGTGTCATCCGGGGACACAGATTCGCAACCGTGGAAATCTCTCCTGTAAGCTACAATCCCGTCTCCGGTACATTGAAAATGTATTCCCACGTGAAGGTACGGGTGACTCTAACCGGTTCGGACAGGGCTAAAACTGAGGACATGCTGTATCGCTATGCCTCGCCCCCCTTCGAGGAACTCTGTCAGGACTACTTCATCAACTACTCGGCTTACCAGGATTTGATCAGAGGGGTGCCTCCCCTGCCCATAGGTTATCTGATCATCGTACACAATGATTTTGAGGCGCAGGCGGCTCCCCTGGTTGAATGGAAAAGGAAGAAAGGCTTCCACGTGACCGTGGCGACCACATCGGTTACCGGCACCAGCACCACGAGCATAAAGAACTACATTTCGCAAGCTTATTCCACCTGGCCCATTCCTCCGACCTACATTCTGTTCTTCGGTGATGTGGGATGGATTCCCACCTACACAGGAATCTATAGCTATACTGCTACCGATCTTTACTATGTTCAGATGGACGGAGACATTTTTGCTGACATTCTTCGTGCCAGATTTCCCGTGCGCAATACCACTGAGGCGGCCAATATGGTGAACAAGCTTTTGTATTACGAAAATCCCAGCTCTGCCGATCTGGAGTGGATGAGGCACGAATTGTTCATTGCCTCATCGGATCACGCTTCGCTTGTCGAGGCCACCCACCGTTGGGCCATCTTGAACTATCTCGTGCCCATGGGAATCTTCGTGGACAGCCTCTGGGAAAGACTGGGTGGTGTGACCTCGACTGCAGTGACCAATAGCATAAACGCAGGAAAAAGCATAGTGTGCTACTCGGGGCATGGCGGATCTACAGGCTGGCAGACAGGGTCATATGACCAGACCGATGTGCGCAATCTGAGCAACGCAAACGAATATCCCTTGGTTTTGTCCCATGCCTGCTCGACCAATCCTTTCGACATGACCGAGTGCTTCGGTGAGACCTGGGTAAAAGAGCCTAATAAGGGCGCCATAGCATTCTGGGGCGCCTCCAATTCCTCTTACTGGAACGAGGATGACATCCTGGAGAGAAGAATGTTCGATGCCGCTTTCGCGGAAACCTGTTATACCGTGGCAGGAATGACCGATAAGGCACTGCTGCATCTTGCCGAGCACTACGGCCCAAATGACCCTGACGTGAAGTATTACTTTGACATGTACAACGTGAACGGTGACCCATCGGTCGACATCTGGACCTATCTTTCCGAGGATATGATAGTCACTTACCCTGGTACCATTCCCATGCTGCCTTCTTTTGCGGTGGAGATCACGGTTCAGACCGGCACAGGAGCTCCCCTGTACGGAGCTTTGGTCTGTCTTAGAAAGGGACCTGAGGTCTTTGAGACCGGATATACTGATGCCAGCGGGAACTTAACCCTCTATGTCTCACCCGCTACCCTGGGCGAGCTGGAGCTGACCATCACGGCTCACAACCAGCTGCCCTTCGAGGGCATCATAGACGTGGTTCCGGCGGGAGACGCCTACGTGACTTTTGAGAGCTGTAGTGTTGATGACGACAGTCTGGGTGACAGCCAGGGTAACAGCGATGGACAGGTTGGCTTCGCAGAGACCATAGAGCTGTCTGTCGATTTGCAGAACTTCGGCGATTCCACGGCCCATGACGTTTATGCGGTGCTTTCCACCAGCCGCCCGTCGATCACTGTGGTCCAGGATTCAGCATATTGGGGAGAGATTCCCAGCCAGGGAACGGTGACCTCTCAGAATCCCTTTGTCTTCTCCGTCTCGCCGGATGTGCCGGACATGGAGTTAATCAACTTCCAGCTGGATATCCAGGCAACCAACGGAAGCTGGATTTACGAGGACATGGCCTTGGTGGCTCATGCTCCCGTGCTGGTTTACCTGACCAAACAGACAGAAGACATCGGAGGGAATGACAATGGAAAGCCGGACCCGGGCGAGACCTGCGACATGACCGTCACATTGCAGAACGACGGCAGCGCAGGAGAGATCCAGATCACGGCTGACCTCGTGACGTATGATCCTTACGTTACCATCACGGTGGCCAGCGCATCCTATCCGGACATCCCCGCCGGTGGAACGGGTAGCTCTCTTACCCCATATCGATTTGAAGTAGACCAGGGTTGCCCTCAGGGACACAAGGCTTCCATGACTCTGCAGATCAACGGCTGGGGTCCCTATTATAACGAGGACACATTTGACGTCTTGATTGGTCAGAAGCCGATCCTGTTTGTGGATGACGACGGCGGGGATTCATATGAAGGCCTTATGATGGCTGCCCTCGACTCGGTCGGAGTAGGGTATGACGTGTGGACTTATGAAACACAAGGATGCCCTGATGATACGGTGCTGGAGATGTATCAGGCTGTGGTGTGGACTACGGGCGACGATTACGGAACCTTATCAGATCCGGCCACCTTAGACGGAACGGATCAATCGCGGCTGAGTACCTATCTGGACAACGGAGGGAATCTGCTGCTCTCCAGCCAGGACTTCCTGCTGGACAACAATCCCAACACTTTCATTACCGACTATCTGCACGTGGCCGGACACAGCGACGATAAGACCATCAATTCAGTGGCCGGGATCATGGGGGACACCATCTCCAACGGTATGGCCTTCACACTGAGCTATCCGTTCTATAACTTCTCGGATTGGGTAGTGCCTGGATTCGGTGCCGCGGGAATCTTCTATGAGACTGGAAAAGGCGTATCAGTGCCTAGGGAGGGAGTGCAGATAGACGAGTATCTTGGGTCCGGCGACATGGTCAACTATTGTGCTCTGCGCTATCCCACCTCCGGGCCGTCGATCTACAAGGTAGCGTTCTTCTCATTTGCTTTCGAGGCTATTCCACAGGGCGCCCCTTATCCTTACCCCAACAACCGGTACACCGTGATGCGGAGGGTCATGGACTGGTTCGGAGTGGGCAGAGCGGCACCCGAATACATGCACGGTGACGCCAATGGAGACTGGTCAATAGATGCATCGGACGTGGTATACCTGATCAACTATCTGTATCAGGGAGGCGATCCGCCTATTCCCCTGGACGCTGGGGACGCCAACTGTGACGGCGAAGTGACCGCGGCCGATGTGGTATATCTGATCAACTACCTCTTCAGGAACGGAGACCCGCCACCGTGTTAATCTCGTGAAAACGTGAAGCTCGTTAGCTAGAAACAACCCCCGACCTATTCTAAGGTTGGGGGTTGCTTTTTCGTAGTTGCTCGATTCATTGAGCTACAAGAATGCCCAATGAATTGGGCAATTACAAGAGGCAAGTCCTGGTGTCTGCAAAGGAATAGCTCATACCTATGGATGAAAAAACTGCTTGATTTTCGGAAGTAAATGAAATAACATAAGCCCGGAGCCGTGAAGAAAAAAACGAGTGCAGCCACGACGGGATTGATTTAGAGCAGGGCAAAAGACATCACCATCACACTGAGACCGCATGAGTTACTTTTTGAGGCCGACGTAGACCACTTGGGATCAATGGTGAACACAATCAAAGAAGGCGGATTGAGGGTTCGTGGACAAGATGAGGGCAGCTTTAGTCCATGATTGGTTGACCGGAATGAGGGGGGGCGAGAAGTGTCTCGAGGTTCTGTGCGAGCTTTTTCCCGATGCAACCCTTTACACGTTGTTGCATAAAGAGGGCTGGGTTTCGGAGACCATCTCAAGAATGGACATTAAAACCTCCTTCATTCAGAATCTCCCGTTCGTTTCGAACCATTATCAGAAATATCTGCCCCTTTTTCCCACAGCCATTGAGCAGTTTGATCTGACACAGTATGATCTGGTCATCTCCTCAAGCCACTGCGTCGCCAAGGGTGTCATCACCTCTCCGCACACGTGCCATATTTGCTACTGCTTCACTCCCATGAGATATGCCTGGGAGATGTACTATTCGTACTTTTCTCGAAACAGCTTAAATCCCCTGATCCGCTGGAGCGTTCCGTTTTTCATGAACTATCTCAGAACCTGGGATGAGAGATCCGCTGACCGGGTGGACCGGTTTGCCGCAATCTCGGAGAATGTGAGGAGACGGATCAAAAAGCATTATCGCCGGGATGCGGAGGTGATCTATCCTCCGGTGGATACGGGGCATTTTAGCCTGAGCACCAAGGAAGGCGAGTATTATCTGGTCGTCTCTGCCTTGGTGCCGTATAAGAGGATTGATTTGGCTATCTTGGCTTTTAACGAGTTAGATCTCCCGCTGTTGGTCATCGGGGAAGGCCCAGAGAGGAAAAAGTTAGTGACAATTGCGAAGAAGAATATTAGATTTCTGGACTGGCAGACTCGTCCGGAGTTGAAGCGGTATTATACCGAATGTAAAGCCCTCATCTTTCCGGGAGAGGAAGACTTTGGCATAGTACCAGTGGAAGCTCAGGCCTGTGGCAAGCCGGTCATCGCGTTCGGAAGGGGAGGTGTGACCGAATCCGTCAGAGGAGTTTACCCTGATCAAGAAATCACGTCCTCTCCCACTGGAATATTCTTCTATCCTCAGACCAAAGAGGCTCTGGTGGAGGCAGTGCGACGCTCCGATTCGATTAAGTTCGATCCAGAAAGAATAAGGGAGAACGCACTCCGATTTGACAAAAGGATTTTCAGAGAGAAGATAAAGGAATTCGTCGAGACGACATTTCGGCAGCACAGGGAAGACTTGAGATGAAGAAAGAGGCTTTCAGACACATATTTCCCTTTTTCCTCTTCCTAACGGACGTAATAATCATCTTTTCTTCTTTTCTCTTGGCTTACTGGTTGAGGTTTCACTCTCCGCTAACGGCAGTCGTTCCGGTAACCAAAGGGATTCCGCCCCTGCCGTTTTACCTTTATGGTTCGATCTTTGTGGTGGTGGTGTGGGTGGCGGTGTTCAATGCATACGGGCTTTACAAGAACAACAGACCAAGGGTCGCCTTCGATGAGTTTTATCTTCTGGCCAAAGGTGCCACCCTGGGATTTCTGATCATGATGGCATTCACCTTCTTCTATCGGGGTACCTCTTATTCTCGCGCCACTCTGGTGGCATCCTGGATTTTGGGAATTGTCTTGCTCTACGGGGAAAGAAGAATCATGGCGAGGCTGGAACGAGCGTTCACAAGGCGCGGTTACGGGGTGAGAAAGGCGGTGATAGTGGGAACCGGAGAAACGGGGTTTTCGCTTTACACGAAGTTGAGGCAAGATCCTCAGCCGGGTTACCAGCTTATCGGTCTGGTCGAAGGTGGGGGCGTACCACAGAACCAGCTCAACGATATGGATTCTGGGAAAATACAGGTCTTAGGAACCTTAGACGATCTTTCGAGGATAATCAAAGAGCAAGATGTAGGCCTGGTGATTCTGGCTTTGCCCCTGTCCTATCATCAGCGCATCACGGAGATCATATTGGGCTGTGAGGACTTGAAGGTGGAATTCCAGATTGTGCCGGACATGGTGGAAATGATGGCGGCAAGGGCAAAAGTCGTTTCTCTTGACGGAATACCATTGATCTCCCTGGGTAGTACTCCTCTGGAGGGATGGAACAGGCTGCTGAAAAGGTCGCTGGATTTAACCCTGTCCTCGGCCGGATTGGTGTTGCTCTCTCCCCTTTTTGCGTTGCTGGCGATTTTGATAAAGCTCGATTCCAGAGGCAACATTTTCTTCAAACAGGAAAGGTTGGGCAGAGACGGCAAGAGGTTTATCCAGTATAAGTTCAGGTCCATGGTGGAGAATGCTGAGGAGAAGACCGGACCGGTGTTTGCGAGCGATGACGATCCTCGCAAAACCAAGGTGGGCGCCATCCTGCGAAAGTACAATTTGGACGAGTTGCCGCAGCTTTTTAACGTATTGAAGGGGGATATGAGTCTGGCGGGGCCCCGTCCAGAAAGGGAGTTTTTTGTCGATAAGTTTAAAGAGGGAATACCCCGGTACTTCCTTCGCCACAAGGTTAAATCCGGGATCACCGGATGGGCGCAGGTGAATGGTTTGAGAGGGAACACGTCCATAGAGGAGAGAACGAAGTACGATCTGTTTTACGTGGAGAACTGGTCGCTGGCTTTCGATATCAAGATACTGCTTCTTACTCTGAAGGATTGGCTTTCGTCCAAGAACGCATACTGACAGATGTCTGTGGAGTCGGTTCTCGGCCACATTCGACCTACTTCACGACCGTGGGTCCTAAATGTCCCACCCGTGGCTGGATTTCGGACGAGGAGCTGAGCGTTTTCGCTTGACTTATTCTGCTTGTGTATTAGATTGAGCTTCGTCGAAGAGAGGCAAAGATGGCTGAAAAAGGCAAACATAAGGTGAGACCGCAAGTTAAGCTGGCGACAAAAGCTCGCAGACCCAAGGAAAAATCAGCCTTGCCCTTCACCAGCAAGAACTACATCCTTTTTGCCATTGGTTTGTTCGTGATTGTGCTGGGATACATCACCCTGGGATATGGTTCCATTACGCTAGCCCCCATACTCCTGGTGTTGGGTTACTGCGTGATCATCCCCATTGCCATCATAATAAACGGAAAAAAGGAAAAGCCCCCGGAACCTCTCAAAGGGGCATGATCCTTTCGAAAGTCGACGCAAATGCAGCCTGAGGGTCTGCCGTTTAAGTATAGACCTTAAGCGAGTTTTCGGGCGGTTAGCTCAGTTGGTTTAGAGTGTCTGGCTTACAAGGAGAAG
>CAYGCR010000064.1:0-1706 GCA_964348415.1 uncultured Ignavibacteria bacterium
AACTTAAACTCCTGCTACGGAAAGGAGGTCAAGTATGAATTGTCAAAAGGTGGGAGGGAGTTCACGAGTTGGGAGTCGACTCATGCACGAGATCTCTCCTAGCTCTCATTTGGATTTTTCAAAACCTCAAGAGAGGAGGGAACTATCGATGTTAGATTGTAAGAGAAGTCTCGTTTTGAGACCAGCAATACTCACGCTGGCGCTGGTCTTTACGTTCGCCTTGACGAGCGTTGCGTTCAGTCAAATTGGGCCCGGAGTTCCGGCCAACTTCGGTGTTGAGGGCGATTTGCAGGCGGACACCCTGCAATTCGGCGGTCTCGGAGTTGGTACTGGCACCGATGACTGGTTCGACTACAAGCCGGGTTCGGGGATCGGTGTTATCGATACCAGCGGAGGCGGGGCCTACCGTGCATTGATACAGGCTGGCGGTGCAGCCGCCAACATAACCTTTGTGCGACGCATGGCCTTCGATCAAAACACCCATCCATTCGGGTACCTTCTCCTTGACGCTGTTTATGCGAGGGATAACCACTCGTGCCAAGGCAACCGAGATTCCTCGGTCTTTACCGCCACGCAGGAAAAGAACATTGATAATCCGATTACCTGGAACCTTGGTATTAAGAGTACCCCTCAGAAGAATGACATAGTTGATGCGGTTGCCCATCTTCGACGGGATGGGGAGAATGCAACCGATCCTCTCTGGCTTTTGGTGGGAAGTTCCACAATTACCTCAGACGGGAACGCCCACAACGACTATGAGTTTTTCAGGCAAGCCGACAGTCTATTCCCGGGAGATCCTCATCTTACAGGAACCGGGCCGGATAGCGGACACACGGCGTGGAAGGTAGACGGCGGTGGCAATCTGTTGGTCGGTGATCTGATCTACAGCGTTGACTTCGAAAACGGGGGAACTAACCCCATCCCGAGCATCCGCATCTGGATCAAGAATGGTGATCAGGCTGCCATTTCCGCCGCTGACCCGTTGATCGTGTTTACCGGTGTCTTCAACGGAGGCGGGGAGCTAGCGGGACCTTTCGGCTATGCCGAGCTGTTGTTGCCACCCGGCGTAGCATATGCCAGGGTCAATGGTTTGAAAACGGATCCCCAGCCGTGGTCCACTCTGGCGGCTCCGTGGGGAAGCCTGGAGGGGTCCAACGCAGAGTTTCACGATTCCGTGTTGGCCCTGCAGTTTGCCGAGGCAGGGATCAATCTCACCGAACTGGGTCTGGACGTAGGCCAAAACGGTGATCCTTGTCGGGACTTGTTCGGGTATGTTTTCTTTAAGACTCGTTCCTCGGCTTCCTTTGTTGCTGAGCTGAAAGACTATGTAGGGCCTTTCGAGTTTGGCCAGGTCCGGGATGTGGAGTGTGAGGTGACGCCTCCCTCGGAGGAGATATGTGCTGGTTTCGATGCCACCTTCACCTCCAGCGGCACCGGCGGCCAAGGAGACTTGAGCTACTGCTGGCAGAAAGAACCTTACACTGATCCTTGCATCGACAACGACGAGGTACTCAACATCTATGGTGCCACCGTGGCAGATGCAGGCACCTACCGGGTGATAGTGGCCGATGAACTGGGTTGTGCGGACACCTGCTTTGTTACCCTGATCGTGCATGAGCTGCCCACCTGCTCCATTGATCCACCTGTTGCCGAGATCTGCGATTACTCCTCTCAGGAGTTCTGCGTGGTTCCTTCCGGTGGAACTG
>CAYGCR010000064.1:1806-17686 GCA_964348415.1 uncultured Ignavibacteria bacterium
GCGGTGGATCCGCCTACCGCTGAGATCTGCGATTACTCCTCTCAGGAGTTCTGCGTGGTTCCTTCCGGTGGAACTGCTCCGTATACTTACCTGTGGAGCACCGGTGAGACCTCAGAATGCATCACCGTGAGCGAGCCGGCAGGAGTCTACAACTACAGCGTCATAGTCACGGATGCGGAAGGTTGCACCACCAGCTGTGAGGCTACCTTAACCGTTAACGAGAGTCCCACCTGTGCGGTGGATCCGCCTACCGCTGAGATCTGCGCGGGCGATTTACAGGAGTTCTGCGTAATCCCCAGCGGCGGGACTGCGCCCTACACCTACCTGTGGAGTACCGGATCGATGAATCAATGTATCACTGTGGGTGAGGCCGGTACCTACTCAGTTTTGGTGACGGATGCAGAAGGTTGTACCACCAGCTGTGAGGCTACCCTGACAGTTGAGCCGTGTGGCTGCACTTTCACCATGGGCGGATGGGGCGCCCCGTGTCCAGAAGATCAGCAGGGCGACCCTTACTCTACACAGCCCGGCTGCATCCGTGATCACTATTTCTCTCAGGTATTCCCTAACGGAGTAATCATAGGTGACCCGGCCGGACCGAGTCTGGCGGGCGCGGGATCAATGGATCAGCCATCCGGTCAGAGCTTAACATTTGGCCAGGCAGGTTCGGGCGAGCAGGATGCCCAGGTTTCATCCCCGGACCTGGCGGGCTCCTTCGTGACTAGTGAGTGGTTCGCAGCACTCTGGACCACTGCAAGTGCGGTGGAGGCGTTCTTGCCTGCCGGAGAGACACCCGGAGTTTTGACCGCTGATTTGACCAATCCTATTTCAACCCCTGCTGGCGTTCTGGCTGGTCAGATTCTGGCTTTACGCCTGAATGTTGAGTACACCTGTGCTGGCATATTTGATTCCGTGGGCCTTATACCAGGAGACTACTGCTACGGCAACTTCATCATCACTGAGGACTGCGGCTACAGCAAATTTACCGGTATGAGCGTGAATACCTTCCTGGCCATCGCCGATTCAGCCGTTGGAGGCCTTGACGTACTGGGCAGTTATGGGGCAACTCTTTCTGACTTGAACAAGACGGCTACCTGCTTGAACCAGCTCTTTGATGACTGTGACCCATATGCCCCTGTAACCTGGTTGCCGACCGGCGCTGGTGCAAAAGTTGCTGCAGACCAAGGAGACGCGTCCGGAACCTTACCCAAGGAGTTCTCGCTCTCGCAGAACTATCCCAATCCGTTCAACCCTGTCTGCAACATCAGCTATGCTCTACCAACCGACTGTCAGGTAAGGCTCACTGTTTTCAATATCCTCGGACAGAAGGTGAGAGATTTGGTTGATGAGCACCAGAGTGCCGGATATAAATCGATCCAATGGGATGGAATGGACGATCGAGGTCGGGAATTGACAACCGGAATCTACTTCTACCGGCTGCAGGCGGGAGATTTCGTGCAGTCCAAGAAGATGGTGCTTATAAAGTAATCAATCTAAATTCCCCGCACCAAAAGCCCTCCAATCTCCGGATTGGGGGGCTTTTTCTTTGCCCGCAGAGCGCTTTGGAGTCAAAAGTCCCTCACAAACATCTCAGCCGCATCCTAGAGAGTGTGCTGACATCCGCAAATAGAGGTTTTGCGGCTTTTGCACCCCAAAATCCCGTCCACCGGTTCTTAGAGAATGTGAGCCAACATACAGTCAATCGGTTTTTGTTAGGTTAGAGCCCACCCAGAGTCAGTTTCTCTGAAGGCATTCATACATCCGTGGGTCGTGGCGAAATCATCTCTATAACCCCGGATGGTGTGCTAATATTGAACAGCCGCTTAGCAGAAGAAGTCGATTACTATAAGTTTTTTTCTTGACAAAAGGATGAAGGTTTGGTACCCTACAAACAGGTTATTCCTCTTATTCCGGTGTCTATTGAAGGATTGTCTTGTGCCAGGACTCCTTCAGATTGACGTCCCGGTCGGGAGGTGATGTCACGGATCAACATGCTAGATGCCAAGAGTCAATGAGCTGATTCGTTCGTAGAATGGGGAATTAGGGGAAAACATTGGCTGTTTTACAGAAAGGAGGGAAGCATGGATCATTGATCCAGAGGGGGTAGTTAACGGGTTCGGGGTGGGCTCATGGACGAACGCCTTCCTGACTCACATTTCAATCTTCAAAGCCTCAAGGCAGGAGGGAATGACCCATGTTAGCATGCAAGAACAATTCTGTCTTCAAAGCGGTGATATTTGTGCTGGCGGTGCTCTTTACGCTCGGCTTGACGAGCGCTGCGTTTGCGGGCAAGCCAGCAGCTAATCTCGATCAGATCAGGAATGGCCCTTACGATGATCCGTGGGATCCTGGCCACTGGGTGAACGGGAACGCCGGTAAGCAAAACGCGCATTACGTGGAGAAGTGGTCCATAGGCTACCGGGTGGTGATGACCGATCTCCCCACCGGTGTGCCAATCCATCTGACCCTCGGATATGATATCAAGCACAGCAGCAAGCATGCCATCGACTATCTCACCCATTTCCAGCGTCTCCACGATCCGTCGCATGAGGATGCTTTCGGACACCCTGAAGAAACCATAGACCCAACCATTGGAGTCCCGGGGGTCTCCGGGCCGGCTACCAGTACGTTTCCGATCCCTCCCCCAAGCTCGGCAGGTTCACCGGTGCCCGGCCAGCCTACCAACAGCTTCAACGCGCTGCCTGCTTCAGAGAGAGTGATGTCGCTCTGGAACGGCACGATCACCGGTGTTGCGTATGATCCCCCGGAAGGTAACCTAGCCGTTGCCAAGTCAGAAACGCGTATTGTGGTATCCTTCACCGCTACCAGTGCGACTGCAGTACTCGCGTGGGGTGGTCACATCGCCAGCAGGGATGATTGGGGTTTCGCGGCCGACGGTACTCCCAGATCGGCGGGCGGGATTAATGGGTCTCCTTATCACATGCGATTGAAAGACTGGAATCTCAACAATCTCGGCAACCAGGATCGGTCGCTGTCTGCCACAGCCGTCTATGCGCGGCCTCCGCAGTGTAGTTGCCCGGAACCCGATATCGTGTGTGTCGGCGGCGATGTGTCCTTCACAGTAACCGTGGACGGCGGTACACCACCATACTCGTACGCCTGGTGGAAGACTTCTAATCCTGGTGATATTCTCTCCACTAGCGCGACTCTCACAATATTAAATGCAACATTAGCCCATGATGGAGAATACATGGTGGTGGCAACTGACGCTGCCGCCTTGGCGTGCAGTTGCCGTGTGACTCTGACGGTGACTGAGGGTCCCACCTGCTTGGTCGAACCGCCCAGTGCGATGGTCTTCCACTGCGATTCCCAGACGTTCTGTGTGATCCCGGATGGTGGGACTGCTCCCTTTACCTATCGGTGGAGCACGGGAGAGATCACAGAGTGCATCACGGTGAGTCCTCCGCCAGGCTCGCATGCATATTCAGTTGTGGTGGAGGACGCTGAGGGTTGCACCACCAGTTGTCGAGCCACCTTGGTAGCGACATCCTGCGGCCTCTACTGTACCTTAACCATGTTTGAGTGGGGCTCTGAGTGTCCCGCAGATCAGCAGGGCGACCCTATGTCTACGGAGCCAGGATGCATCCGTGATCACTATTTCTCGGATGTGTTCCCGGAAGGAGTGGTGATAGGTGACCCGGAAGGCCCAGGCAGTGGCACCAATTGGTACGCGGCACTCTGGACCAGTGCAAGTGCGGTGGAGGCGTTCCTGTCGGCTGATGGAACACCCGGAGTTTTGACCGCAGATTTAACTGACCCTGTTTCAACTCCTGCCGGTGAGCTGGCTGGTCAGATTTTGGCTTTGCGTTTGAATGTTGGCTACTCCTGTGGCTGCATATTTGACAACCTGGACCTCTTACCCCAAGTTGCCTGCTACGGTTACTTTGGCATTCCTGATGCCTGTGGCAACGGCAAATTTGATGGGATCACCGTGAATCGCTTTCTAGCCATCGCCGATTCAGCCGTTGGAGGTCTTGACGTACTGGGCAGCTATGGAGCCACTCTTTCTGACCTCAACTTGACAGCTGCCTGCGTGAACGAGCTGTACGACGATTGCGACCCGTTTGCGAGTGGGGCCAGGAATGCGGCGGGTGCTGGTGCAAAACCTTCGCACGAGCAAGGAGACGTACAGGTAACAGTGCCGGAAAAGCTCTCGCTCTCGCAGAACTATCCCAATCCATTCAATCCCATATGTAACATCAACTATGCTCTCCCCACCGACTGCGAGGTGACGCTTGCTGTCTATAACATCCTTGGACAGAAAGTTAGAGTTCTGGTTGATGAATACCAGAGCGCTGGACACAAGTCAGTTGAATGGGACGGAAAGGACGACCGAGGTCGGGAGTTGACAACCGGAATCTACTTCTACCGGCTGCAGGCGGGAGATTTCGTCCAGTCCAAGAAGATGGTGCTTATAAAGTAGTCAATCGAAATTCCCCGCACCAAAAGCCCTCCAATCTCCGGATTGGGGGGCTTTTTCTTTGCAGTGGAGTGTCTTGACGTTGACAATGAATGGGAAGAACGGCTGCCCATACCCTTTTGGAGTCCCTCTCAGGCTCCGCAGGCCAAAGCCCGTGTCCACCGCGCAATTTTCTTTTGACCGGGGATAAGGGGTCATAGCAAAAAAAGGGACGCCTATCAACCTGCTCGGCGGTCAGGATAGGCGTCCGGTACTTTTCCGTTAAAGGGATGTTTTGGACTAAAACTCGGTCTTACCCGTAAATTTGAACTTGTCCATGAGCATGGCCGGAGCCAGGATGCAGCCAACGTCTTCCCACCAGGAGGCAACGATCTTCCTCTCCTTGGAGATCTGCAGAACATTGGAAAATGCTTTAAGCATGCTCTCGGTGAAGCGCAAGTTCTTGATTCCGTGTTTGACCTTTCCATCCTCTACCGAAAAGGTCCCGTCTCTGGTCATTCCGGTCAAAAGCGCATTGGTCGTATCCAGGAATCCGTTTATGTAATGAAACCTGGTTATCAGAATTCCTCTTTCCATCGACTCTATCATCTTGTTCAGAGAGGAGTCTCCACCTTGGATGAAAAGGTTCAATGCCAGACCTCCTTCAGCGCTGCCCGGGGTGAAGGCATGACCAGTTGATTTCTTCCCCTCTTTTTGAGCGGAAATGGAGTCGTAGACCACACCTCTGGCCACGCCTTTTTCGATCAGGCTAACCCTTTGCTTGGGAACTCCCTCAAAGTCGAAGGGAAAGGCAATTCCGCTCTCATCAAGACCGTTATCGTACATGGTGACGTTATCTCCCATGATCTTCTTTCCGATCCGGTTGGACATAAAGCTGGTCCCCTCCTGGAAGGCTTTACACCCAAACCCAATGTAATTCATCCACTCCACCAAAGCCGCCACCGCCGAGGGTTCCAGTATTACCTGATAGTCCCCGGGTTCCACTTCCTCTGGATCTTTGCTGTCCACGCATTTCTTGATGGCAACATCTGCCAGACTATCCACATCGATCTGGTTCGCGTCTCTGGTGAACTGATCTGAGAAGCCAGAGCTGTTATCTCCCATCACTATCAGATTCAGGTAAGCTGCAGTGAGGGGTTGATAGCAGGCAACTCCGTTGCTATTGACCACCGCTATCTCCGAATCACCCGTGGAAAAAGACCCCGCACAGCTAAGCCGCAAAGCTCTTGCTCTGTCAAAGATCTTTTTGACAGCCTCCGCCCTTTGTGCAGGGGAGAATTGGACGGTCTTCTCAAAATAGGTGTTGACTGAGGGAGCATCCTGCTTGGGGGGAAGGCCGGGAAAATGGGGATTTTCCTTTTGGTTTCCGGCGATCTCCGAGGCATCCTTGAGCCCTTTTTCAAGGTCTTCCTTGACAAAAGAATTGGTCGATGCCACCCCGATCTTTTTTCCCAACGCCGTCCGAAAATACACCCGGCTATTCCGCTCGGAGACGTTTTGATGGATGGTGGAGTTGGCGAAGCGGGTGAGCCCGCTTTCGCCGCCGATGTAAACCGCCTCGGTCTCATCTGCCTCTGACTTAGCTAGAACCGAGCTCAACAAGCTCAGAATGTTGTCTTTTCCTATCATTTGCTTACTCCCACTTTGACTTTGCGAAATCTGGTCGGTGAGGTTCCGTGTGCCACGTGCATGGTTTGCATGGGCTCACCTTTTCCACAGTTGGACACTCCCCAGATATGCCAGTGCTTGCGGCTGCACACTGCATCACAGCTATTCCAGAATTGGGGAGTGATACCGGTATAGGTGGCGTTTTTGAACATCTTTCCCAATCTGCCGTTTTTGATCTCCCATGCCGCCTCCACCCCGAATTGGAAATTGAGTCTTTTATCATCTATGCTCCATACCTTGTTGGTGTCTAAAAACAATCCCTCTTTGGTGTCGCGAATAAGGTCCTCTAATTCCCATTCCCCCGGTTCCAGGTTGATGTTGGTCATCCGAATCAACGGAATTCGATTCCACCCGTCTGCCCGCATGGTGCCGTTGCTTCGTTGGTTCACGACGGCCGCCGTCTCGCGGGAGGTCTGATACCCGACGAAAAGACCTTCTTTTACCAGATAAGCCCGTTGAGCCCTAACTCCTTCATCGTCGTATCCAAAACTGCCTAACCCTCCCGGCATGGTGGCGTCCGCCACTATGGTAACCTTCTCCGAGCCATACTGGAGCTTGTTCAGCTTGTCTGTGGTCATGAAGCTGCCGCCGGCTAAGCTCACCTCCGTTCCCAAGACGCGATCCAGTTCAGTCGGGTGGCCGCAGGATTCATGCACCTGAAGTGCCATCTGATTGCTGGCGATGATGATGGTGGTCTCCATTTCAGGCAGAGACGCAGCAGAAAGCAGACCAACCGCCTCCTCTCTTATTCTTTCAGCATTCTGCAGAAGTTTCATCTCCTCCACGAACTCATAACCTTTGGAGGCATAATCTCCCCCGTGAGAATTGGGGTAAGAGCGCTTTTGCGCATCAGAGCCCTCCACCGCGGTGGCGACGATCCCAGCCCCGCTCTCCACTACCGATTGTTCTATAAAAGCTCCTTCCGTGGAGGAAAATATCTTGTCCGTCTTAAAGAACTGCATAGAACCTTCCGCGACCTTTATTTTTGCATTCTTACGCATGATGTCGCATGCATCCAGAAGAAGCCCAATCTTCTTATCCATGGGAACCCCAAGAGGATCAATATCATAACTGCTCTTATGTGCATCCTGAACTACCTCTGTGGGGGTCAGCTTAACATCCTCTTTTTTAGCCACAGCAGAAGCTTGAGCAATCTCAATGGCGGCGTCAGCCACTCTCCTCATCTCTTCAAGGGTGAGAACAGAGGAGGCGGCAAAGCCCCAGGCTCCATCCTTGATAACCCTGATGCCGAATCCCTGGTCATCATTGCGAGACAGAGCCTCCACATTTCCATTCTTTACCTTGATATCTTCGGTGGACTTTTTCTGATGCCGGATGTCCGCGTAGTCAACTTTCTTTTTGAGATAGTCGATGATCTCCTTGATTTTATTCTTCAAGACCTCCTCCTTTCAACCAAGCAACTTGTCTCCCGGCGCTTGCACTCAAACAAGAGATTACTAAATTAAATCCTCCTTACACCGTTTGTCAAGCACAATAACCGCAGCGTTTCTTGAGAAAGTTTGGCTGGACTGTGTATCTGAATCTGGTGATAGGAGCCAGTTCAGACTCAGATGCCGCAGGATTTTTCAAGCGCACAGAGGATGACAAAAACTAAGAAACGCAAAACCATGTAGAAATCCAGAACTTTTTGCTGAGCCAGCCCGTAATAGGGTGCTGAGTGTTCTCATGCGGGTGTCGCTTGATAAGGCTAACGAGGCTGAGCCGATGGATTCTAAAAAAGTTAAAAAAGTAGTTGACAAGAGAATTGCTTTGTCTTATACTGGCTGAAAATTTCAAGGAAAGGGAGATTATTGGTTAGCGCAGATGTGCAAAAAACAAAAAGCCCGGTATCAGGAAGGGGGTGAGAAGGCTTAGCTTAGAGAAGTAAAAGAGGTGCGTATTCCAAACTTAACCATAAAGGTCAAACTAGAGGAGGGAAGGCGATGAAAAAGCTGTGTTTCTTTCTCGCCGTATCAGTTTTTGCGGCAGGTGCCGCTTACGGGATGGACATGTCCAATCATGTCGGATTCGGCGCCTGGGGCGGCGGGATAATGCCCTTGAACGGCAGCTTCAATGCTGACAACAATATTTCCGACATGGTGGGCTTCTTCGGATTCCCTGCGATGGAGATAAAATATGTGGTCATGGACAGGGTCGCCGTGGGAATCAATGGAGGCTACGGGTACATGCCCCTCAAGGACGAGAAAAAGCCGTTAGGTCTGGAGGATGCCACCCCGGCCTTCAACATACCCTACGTCACGGTCAATGGCACTTTCAACTTCGGCCCTATGATGAAAGCCGAGGACAATAAGCTTAATCCTTTCATCACCGCTGGTCCCGGGGTATATTTTTGGTATTTCTCCCGAAATGAGAGGACCGACAAGCTTTTTGCAGGCGAGGTACTCACCGGGGGAACACCCGAAGAGGAGATCAAGGCAACCAGCTTCGGCTTCAATGCCGGGGGCGGCGTGGAATATTTCGCCGCTGAGAAGGTGGCCGTGTTTGGAAGGGTCAACTACCACATGCTGATGACAAAGGACGAGGACAAGTTTGGCGAGGATTTTGGCAGCCACGGATTCTTGACCTTCGGCGCCGGAGTTACCTACTACTTGTTTGCTGGAAGCGAGTAGTCCTTCATTTGTTTTTACTACCCCACCCGAGGGACTGATCTCTCTCGGGTGGGGTTTGACTGTCACCAGAAAGACTTCACGCCTCACCGCAAGCTTCACTGCCCGAGAGATCGGGAGATTTTTGAGACCAAGGACGAATTTAACAGGAGAAGAAGGAATCGCTTTGCTCACCGATTCCTGTCGAGAGAGGAGTCCGATAGGGGAAAGGTACGTCTTTTTGCGATGCTTATCGCACTGGCAGCGTTGTTGCTGAGTGTACGCGCGCAGGCCTGAGACGACCGGCGCAAGGGATTTTTGCTGGGCTTCGGCATCGGACCCGGTTTCACGTCATTTACCCAGACGATCCAGGTTGGTGGCCTTTCCACCGAATCGCCTCGCGTGGACAAGATGGCTGTAATCACCGATTTCAAGATCGGTTATGCACCGGATAACTCTTGGGCGCTTTATTATACCAGCAAGGTGTCCTGGTTCGGAATGGAGAACGCACTCGGCGATCGGGTTACGGTGGCCAATGGGTTGGGGGCAGTGGCCGTCTCCTACTGGCTCAAGCCTCTGGCTCCCTCGCCATTCCTGGCCGCAGGTTTCGGGTATTCCACCTGGTTACTGCCCTTTGAGGATGAGCGGCCGGACACCTGGATGGGAATGGGTCTGTTCGCAGGCGGAGGGTATGAATTCTCCAAACACGCGAGCCTGGAGGCTTACCTGTCCTGGGGTAAGCCGGAAGATCAAGAATTCGGAGTCGAGGTGAGTTCGGACGCCCTGTCGTTCATGATTACCATCAATTACCTTGGCTACTGACACCATGCGCGCCTGATCGTTTGTCAGCTGGATTGCTGACCTTTACTTAGGACCAACCGCTTGGACGGGTTGGCTAAGTTCCTAAATGGCGACCTGCGCGGAGGAATCAGCGCTTTTATCCGGCTTCGCGTGAGACCATTGAAGGGAGTCTTGATGGCTCCGGGTGCGATGCCTGTGTCACTTAAGGGTTTGCTTAAGAGCAAGTTAGAAGTCTGTTCGTTTGTAAGGCCGTCTTCAGGCTTTCATTTCTCCAGATCCTGCCGATAATCCTCAAATAGTGACAAACAACCAGAAGTTATCCGTAATATAAAGTTATTGGAGTGGCGACGCAACCTGCCGGGTCGCATCGGACTTGACAAGGATACAGGGTTTTAGTATTATGTTAATGAAAGGCGAATAGAGGTATAACACCCGCACTTAACCCCGGAGGAAACAGGCTGATGCGTTTAAACGATTTGCCTAAACATTATGACCCCAAACTCACCGAGGACAAGTGGTATCAGTTTTGGCTCGACAAGGGATTCTTTCGTGCGGAGCCGAAGACCACCAAGAAGACTTTCAGCGTGGTCATACCGCCGCCCAACGTCACCGACGTGCTTCATCTGGGGCATGCGCTGAACAACACCTTGCAGGATATTCTGATAAGATGGAAGAGGATGCAGGGCTACGAGGCGGAGTGGCTTCCGGGCACGGATCACGCCGGAATCGCGACCCAGGTGATACTGGAGAAGAGTCTGGCCAAACAGGGCACCTCCAAGGAGAAGTTGGGCAGGGACAAATTCGTTCAACTCGCCTGGGAGTGGAAGCAGAAAAACGGAGACGCCATACTGAATCAGCTCAAGAGAATCGGCTGCTCCTGTGACTGGGATAGAACCAGATTCACCCTGGACGAGGGACTTTCTGAGGCGGTGCTGGACGTCTTCGTGCATCTTTATAATAAGGGACTGATCTACCGGGGAAAGCGGATCATCAACTGGTGTCCCCGCTGCCAAACCTCCATTTCGGACGACGAGACCGAGAGGGAAGAGAAGGATGGATCGCTGTGGTACATAAGATATAAGCTCAAAGGTTCGGATGAATACATCAGCGTGGCCACCACCCGACCCGAGACCATGCTGGGTGATACTGCGGTGGCAGTCAATCCCGATGATAAGAGATTTAAGAAGCTTTTGGGCAAATCAGCCATCCTGCCCATTCTGGACCGGGAGATCAAGATCGTGGCTGACGATTTTGTGGACCCGGAATTCGGAACCGGGATGGTCAAGGTCACCCCGGCCCACGACCCCAACGATTTCGAGATAGGGCAAAGGCACAATCTGGAACAGATCAACGTGATGAATCCCGATGGGAGCATGAATGAAAATGCTGGCAAGTTCGCCGGAATGGACAGATATGCCTGCAGGCAGGCTTTGGTTGCTGAGCTTAAGAAGAAAAAGCTCTTGGAAAAAACAGAGCCGTACAAGGTGCCGGTAGCCTTATGTTATCGCTGCGATACTGAAATCGAGCCTTATCTCTCCGAGCAGTGGTTCGTAAAGATGAAACCTCTGGCCGGGCCCGCCACCGAGGCGGTAAAGACCGGCAAGGTCAGATTCTACCCCGAACGTTGGGCCAAGACTTACATGCACTGGATGGAGAATATCAGGGATTGGTGCATTTCCCGTCAGCTGTGGTGGGGGCACCGCATTCCAGTTTGGTATTGCCAGGATTGTGATCAGGTCGTGGTTTCGAAAACCGCTCCGACTGAGTGCACCAAATGCAAAGGCAACAATCTAAAGCAGGATGAGGACGTACTGGACACCTGGTTCTCTTCCTGGCTGTGGCCTTTCTCCACCTTCGGCTGGCCCAAAAAGACTCCAGAGCTTGACAGATTTTATCCCACCAAGGCGCTTTTCACTGCCTCTGAGATCATCTTCCTGTGGGTGGCGCGGATGGTAATGGCGGGGTACGAGTTCATGGGAGAAGAGCCTTTCTCCGATGTATACATTCATGGAACGGTTCGGGATGAGTACGGAGTGAAGATGAGCAAATCCCTGGGCAACGGGATCGATCCTCTGGAGATAATCGATGAATATGGAGCCGACGCACTCAGAACCACCATGATGCTGGTCACCCCGGAAGGACAGGATACGTTGATAGCCAAACGGACTTTCAAGGTGGGTCAGCATTTTGCCAATAAGCTGTGGAACGTGTCCAAATTCGTGATGGCCAATCTGTCGGGCGAATTTGCTCCCCAAGCCGAATCTCGTTTGGAAGAAGGCGAGACCAAGCTTGAGGACCGGTGGATTCTGAGCCGGTTGAATCGCACGGTCAGTGAGGTCAGCGACCTGATGACCAACTACAGATTCAACAGTGCAGTGAAGGCCCTGTACGACTTTATATGGCACGATTTCTGCGACTGGTACGTGGAGATGATAAAGCCAAGGCTCAGTCTGCCAGAGGGAGACAAGGACAGACAAGCGGCCGAGAAGGTGGCTCATCTGGTACTCAATCATATATTGCGCCTGCTCCATCCCTTTGCTCCATTCGTAACTGAGGAAATCTGGAATCATCTGTACTTTGGGAGAGTGGGCGGTGAGGTTCCATCGGTCTCGAGCCAGAAATGGCCTGAGTGTCAGAAGGAACTGGTCGACGAGGACCTCGAGGAGACCTTAAACAGGGTACAGGATGTGGTGACCTCCATCAGAAACATCCGATCGGAGATGAACGTGCCTCCGGCCAAAAAGGCGGACGTTTTGATCAGAGTGGATAACAAAGCTTTGCAGAAGATATTGGAAGAGAACAAAAATCATATCCTGAATCTGGGCCAGGTAGAGGATCTCACAATAGACATGAAGATAAGCAAGCCGGATCATGCTGCCAGCGCGGTCATAAGAGAGGCGGAGATATTCATTCCCCTGGAAGGCTTAATCGATTTAGAACAGGAGCGGATGAGGTTGGAAAAAGAGATCTCCAGAGTCACCCAGCTTCTGGAGAAGACGAATAGAAAGCTCTCCAACGAGGACTTTCTCAGAAGGGCACCCAAAGAAATAATTGAAAAGGAAAAGGCCAGAAGACAAGACTATCGCACTATGGTGGAGAAGTTAAACAAAAACTTGGAGGGGATTGTGGGCTGGTGACGGCCCGGTTGTCTTTTTTTCCTGCGGTAAGATACGGCCGGATTGCCACATGGGGAAAAAAGAGCGATCAGAGCTTATCGTCGAAAAGCCTCCTCTCTTGCTGAATTGCGATCCGACAATCCAAGGGCTCAGAAAAACCAAAGCGTTGCCTCCCTGTTGCAGAAATTAAACAGATGATTCCGACGTGGCTAGATACGCCCCATAAACCGGGCCACTGCGTTGAAAGGAATAAAATCTTGTCCGACTTGTATAACATTCCAGAGGCGCCGATAATTCCTAACCCTTAAGGTGGTGAGTGAAATGAAAAGCTCAAGGACGATCAGATTTGTGGTTTTGAGTTTTGTATCTGTTATCGGAGGTTGCCTTCTGGCAAATCTTCCGCCAGTTTCCGCTGAGGTCTCGGTTACTATTTACAACCAGGATCTGGGATTGGTCAAAGACGTTCGGGAGCTGGAATTTCAAAAAGGGAGGAGCATTATCAAGTTCACCGATGTGGCGGCAAAGATAGATCCGACCTCGGTTCATTTCAAGCCGGTCAGTCCCTCCGATCGGGTCAGCATCTTAGAACAGAACTACCAGTATGATCTGGTAAGCTCGGCCAAGATATTGCAGAAATACGTGGACAAAGAAATCGAACTTTTCACCAAATCCTCAGAACCTGGGGGACAGGAAAAGTCCTATAAGGGTAAGCTTCTCTCTTATTCCAACGAAAACGTGACTCTTCAGGAAGCGGAAGGAGCCATCCGGATAGTAAGGCTGGATGAGGTCAGGGACCTTTATTTTCCTTCGCTGCCGGAGGGTCTGATCACCAAGCCCACGCTGGTGTGGCTTCTGGACAGCCAGGTGAGTGGGAAGAGGAAGGCGGAGGTTAGCTACTTGACCTCGGGCATAAACTGGCACGCGGAATATGTCGCAGTCGTGGATCAGAGGGATGAGAACCTGGAGCTGGCCGGCTGGGTATCGGTCGATAATCGGTCAGGCGCCACCTATGAGGACGCCAAAGTGAAATTGATTGCAGGGGAGGTACATCGGGTGAGGGAAGAAAGGATACCGCTCCGCGTAGCAAAAGGATACGCGGCCGAGATAGCGGCCGCGGCTCCCCAGTTTGAGGAGAAAGCGTTTTTCGAATATCATCTCTATACCCTGCTTCGCCCCACCACCATAAAGGACAACGAGATAAAGCAAGTTTCCCTCTTCCCGTCTGCGAATGTCAAAACCAGGAAAATCTTTACTTACGATGGGGCAAAATACGAAACCAAGGTCAGGGTGGAACTGGAATTCAAGAATTCGGAAGATGCGGGTCTGGGTATGCCGCTGCCCGAGGGCAAAATCCGGGTGTACAAGGAGGATGTGGACAAAGCTTTGGAATTTGTAGGGGAAGATAAGATCGACCACACCCCCAAAGATGAGAAGGTGAGGGTCTTCCTGGGCAACGCGTTTGATATCGTGGGCGAAAGGCAGAAGATCGATTTTAAAAAGATCAGAGAGGACATCACGGAAGAAATCTACCAGATCAAACTGCGAAATCATAAGGAGGAAGCAGTCGAGGTGGTTGTGGTGGAGCACCTTTACGCCTACACCGAGTGGGAGATAAGAGAGTCCACGTTGCCGTATGAGAAGAAGGATGCCAACACCATCGAGTTTAAGATCCAGTTGGATCCGGATCAAGAGGTGTTGCTAAACTACACGGTAAGATACTACAGATAGATGGGATAAGAATCCCCCAAGTAATCGGGGCGGTTCTGGGCAGACCGAAGTGTACCCGCGGAAACTCACCTGTCCGTCCAAGCCCCGCTGCTATCAATTGATCATGGGAAGTCCACTGGCCTGCTGATGCTCGACTCCGCACCGTTGTGGAATTCGGCCAACTTCTACTCTTCTCTGGAGGAAAGATGAAACTACCCGAGTCCAAAAGCTATTTACGTGTGCCGACTTTCATCATTGCTTTCTTCTTGACGGCTGTTTTCCTCTCAAACTGCGGCCCCAAAAGCCCGGCAGTAACGTCCGCCAAGATCTATCTGGGGCTCACGCCGCCGGATCATGACAAAGCTATCGAGCAACTGCAAATCGCCTTGAAGCAAGATCCTGGAAACGCAGAAGCGCATTTCCTTTTGGGTAAGATCTATGCCGAAAAAAAGATGCATAAAAAGATGCACCAGGAGTTCCAAAAAGCAGAAGCAGGCAAGCTTAAGCCAAAGGATTCAGAAGAGCTCCAGCAAATACGAAAGCAAAAATGGACCGAGGTGTTGAATTCGGGGATACGTCTGGGAAAGGCACGAAAACAGGTCGATAAGTACAGGCTTGAACTGCTCACCGATTTTTCCAAATACGCACAACATAAGGACAGCCTCAAATCCATCTCCTCCAAATTGGAAGGTGCTGGTGAATTCGCCTGGGATTCCTACAAGATGTTCGGCGACGCAAAGCCGGCTTTAGAGGGTCTGAAAAGAGCCCTGGAGAAGGAGGCTATCGAGTGCTATCACCTTGCCATCCTGCTCGACTCCACCCGGTACGAGGCTTTTCTGAACCTGGCTGCAGAGTACGTGCGCAACGAGGACCGGGACACGGCATTGGCTTACTATCAGAAGGCTTACCAGCTCAAGCCGGACGATTCTAACGTCATGAACGATTATGCCATGACTCTGCTGTCTGCCAATAAGTTCGAGCAAGCTCTGGGTCTATATGAGCGGATTTTGGAAAAAGACCGCACCAACGTAAACGCTCTGGTTAATCTGGCTGTGATATATGCCCGCAAGGGTGAGGCTGAGAAGTCGGTGGATACTTACTCCAAGATTATCTCCATAGATCCAGAATATAAGGACGCCTATTTCAATCGGGGACTGTTGTTCCTAACCAAGGTACAGGATACAATACCTGTCCTAAGAGCTTACAAGGATTCGGTGGAGAAACGCCCAAAAGATCAAAAGCTTCTGTCTCGCTATCAGTCGGTTCAAGAGCAGTATGATCGACTCTTTGTGAAAGCTGAGAGTGACTTTCGCAAGACCACGCAGATAGACCCAGGTGACAAAGACGCATTCTTTCATCTTGGGCTGCTTTATGTAAGTAGAGCCCAGATTCGCAAACCGGATGAAAAGCAGAATGACGATTTCGTCCAGGCGGAAACTCTCTTTGAAAAGAGCCTGGAGCTTGATCAGCAGGATACGGAGAGCATGAAGTATCTGGGTTTCGTTCTCTTGAGCCAGAAGAAATGGCAGGAAGCAAGCCTT
>CAYGCR010000065.1:0-17640 GCA_964348415.1 uncultured Ignavibacteria bacterium
GTGAAGATCTCTTGATACGATACATCGTTGGAGAAGAGCGCTCCCTTTCTGCTCTCGTAAGGATACCACCACTGGGCGCTGTCGGTGACGAATCCTTCAGGATTACTCCAGGCATCATGCGCCGGATTATAGCCCGCATCTTCAACTGCAACTGTATAGTGGGGATAGTCCGGTGTTCCGTTGTTTATTCTCCAGTATGACGCACCCAGTGAATCGTGGACATGTGTGATCAGCAAGCCTCTGTCTAAAGGATCGCAACCATAAGTTAAGTAAGGCCAGAAGTAAACGCTGAAGTCAGAATCCACTTTGTCGAACTGGCTACTGGACTGAGGATTGCGGTATTCGACCAGGAAGTATTCCCCTTCACTTGGAATTATTGGAACCAAATAGAGGGAGCTGTCCTTAGTCGTCTCGATGTTAGGTATCACAACATCTTCGTTAATTGAGCGAGTTATCACCACCGGGTCAATCCAGCCGATTTCCTTCTTGCTCCATCCACAGAGGTGGGTGGGTATGTCAGTACCGATCGAGATCAGACCGTAGCCGTAGTAGGCCATAAGGCACCAGTCGTATACAGGGTGATCGTTGTAATCCCCGGGGGTGTCAAATGTCGAAACCACGAGCTTGTCGTCGTAGTCATACAGGTCAGGCAATCCTATGCAGTGAGACATCTCGTGTGCAAAGACGCGAATTCGATTCAACGTGTCAACGCCGGAGAACTCCGTAGGATTGTCAGGGTTTCGCAGCGGTCGCATCTCCGGCGAGGTATTCCATCTGGGAATGTGCATGCCTCCGTCGAACGGCCCGGGGCCCTCACCCGGTGGATAGACATAGGCATAAGACCATATGTCCCAAGGATCCCCCGAATCCTCCTCTCCGTTGCCCGACCTTATGAAAACCGCGGCGTCGACATCGCCGTTGTTGTCGCCGTCAAACTGCGAATAGTCTATAACCGGATCGAGAACCCAGAATAACTCTTCAAACCAATAGTCGCCTGAGTACCATCCGGCATTGTACCAGTCCAGTACCTGCCCGGTTACATGCAGCTGTCCGTACGACACTTCGTAGAAGTAGTCGGCAAGAGATCCCCCGGGAAGGAAGTTTCGGGAAAAAAGCAGGCTGTCAAAAGTCTCCTTGGGGTACGTGCCCGGTCGATTCTCCCACTCGACCAAGATAGCTAGCACCTTAAGGGTGTCGCCGGTAAAACGGTACGAGGCCATGTCCGCCAGATCCTGCGCAGTAAGTTGGGAGGGTGGCAGTGTTCCAAACTGTGCCTCGGCCTTTTCATCCGGGATATCGAGCAATATGCCTCTGGAAAGATCTATGGCAGAGATCAAGCCAGGCATTGTGATCACTATGAGTCCAGAGATCAGAAATGCCTTTGTTAACCTACTCATAACACCTCCAGTCGGAAGAATTTAGCCAGTTATATAACATACGATTTCCCGCCACCTTGTTTTTAATCAGCAAGTGAGAGCTAGTGTTCTTTCTGCGACCGATTGATTCTCCGGCTAACTTTAGTCCAGGATGCAGTAATAAGAAAACTCTCCTCCGTGTTATCGGGCATTCTGACAAACTTGCTCATCAGCACTGAGAAGGTGAGAAGACCTTCCGGGACGCAAGGTCTTGCCGAGATGTCGAACATACCCGGTACCGCCCTGGGACAATCGGAGCCCTCTTCCGAATCAGGAGAGTCTACTACAGTATTCGACGCCGGGACATAAGAACCTCAAACTTTGGAAACACAGAAGGCCTTGACGCCTCGCTTTCATCGACTCCATGAAAGATTAGCTTCCTGTCCCTAATATATGCTGTTTCCCTCCATTTCCAAGGAAATTCTGTTCAAAAAAAGGAGAGAAAAACAAATGGCCGAACCTCAGGGAAAGAGGTTCGGCCGGGTTTACTGCCAGTGAATATCTCATTCGGCCTAGCAGGAAGGTGCTGGTCCACCTCTGAAAAGATAATTGATCAGGAAGACCACGTCGCCGGGTTCAACCGAACCGTCACAATTGCTATCCCCAGCCACCAAGGGATCGGGAGCAGGACCGTTTCTGAATAGATAGTTGATCAGATAAACCACGTCTCCGGGCGCGATCACGCCGTCTCCGTTGGCGTCGCCAGGCACGAATGATGGCGGGACATAAACATAGGCATAAAGCTTGTCGCCAACGATTGAATCGACCCTGACGATTGTTCCGGAGAAGCCAGAATAGCCGTCGCTATTAGGGTAGGTCGTGGGGCCGAAGATATCCTGACCGGTGACGTCGTCGGAAAAAGGCGCTGCCCTTCTGGTCTCGTAGGGGTACCACCACTGGGCACTATCGGTGACGAATCCTTCGGGATTACTCCACGCGTCCTGAGATGGATTATAGCCCGCATCCTCCACGGCAACGGTATAGTGTGGAAAATCCGGTGTGCCGCTGTTTATTCTCCAATAGTTTGCTCCCAGCGAGTCGTGGACGTGCGTGATCAACAAGCCTCGGTCCAAAGGATCGCAGCCGTAGCTCAGGTGAGGCCAGAAGAAACAGCTGAAGTCGGAGTCCATTTTGTCAAATTGGGCGGCAGAGGCACGATTGCGGTATTCCAGAAGGAAGTATTCGCCTTGTGCCATATCTATCGGCAGCAGATAGAGTGAACTGTCACCGGTAGTCCCGAGATTGTATATCACCAGATCATTGTATGTGCCTTCGGTCAGCGCTATAGGTTCGATCCATCCCATTTCTTTCCTGCTCCATCCGCAGGGATGAACGGGTATGTCGGTGCCAAGGGAAAAAAGACCGTAGCCGTAGTATCCCATCAGGCACCAATCCATATAGGGGTGGTCGTTATAGTCATCGGGGGTGAAGTAGGTCGTGGTATCCAGCTTGTCATCGTAGTCATACAGGTCCGGTAGTCCCAGACCGTGGGCCATCTCGTGGGCAAAAACGCGGATCCTGTTCAGAGTGTCAACCCCGGAGAACTGCGTTGGATTGTCTGGATTTCGCAACGGCCGGGTCTCAGGTGAGGTGTTCCACCGGGGAACGTACATACCGTCAAACGGGCCGGGGCCATTACCGGGAGGATAGATAATAGCATACGACCAGATGTCGAGGGGATTCTGTGAGTCTTCCTCACCGTTCCCGGAATGAATGAAGACCGCAACGTCTACGTCGCCATTGTTGTCGCCGTCAAACTGCGAGTAGTCTATGTATGGATCGAGCGCGTCGAATATGGGCTCAAACCAGAAGTTGGGATTGTAAAAGCCTGCATCAATCCAGTCAAATACCTGCCCCACCACGGTCACCCGCCCGTAGGAAACCTCGTGGTAGTAGTCGGCGACAGATCCTCCGGGAAGAAAGCCTCTGGAGAAAAGCAGGCTGTCGAAGTGCTCTTTGGAGTACGTACCCGGTCGGTCCATCCACTCCACCAGAATGGCCAATACCTTCACCGTATCACCGGTAAAACGATAGGAGGCCATCTCGGCTAATTCCGATTGGGTGAGCTGGGACGGAGGTTGCTCTCCAAAGTGTTCTTCGATTTTCGGGTCCGGAACATCCAGTATTATGCCTCGGGAGAGGTCAACGGCAAAAGCGGAAGCGGGAAGACAAAGGAGCAATATGCCGCAGATCACGGAAAACTTAAACAGTCTGTTCATGTTGCCTCCAAGCCAGGGGGGTTACCTATCGAACGCAGCGCTTAAGTTAGCCTACGATTCGGGGTCGGCTTGGGTTTCATCAAAGTGCGAGGCTTATACCTGTTTTCCCGCGCGGCTTATTCTCTGGTTCACCTTGGTCCAGGACGCCGTGATTAGAAAGCTCTCTTCCGTGTTATTGATCATTCTGAGAAACTTGTTCATCGGTACCGCAAAGGTGAGCACGTTTTCCGGGACGCATGGTCGCGCCGAGACGTCGAACATTCCCAGGACCGCCCTGGGACGGTGGGAGTCCTTTTCTAAGTAAGGATACTGCACGATGGAACCGCAGCCGGCGGAAAAGGGCACAAATACGCCATGGGGGTCGACTTCATCGAAACTGGCCAGAGTGAAAAGTCCCGAGAGAACGTCCGGTGGCGCGAAAAAAATGACCACCTCGGGTTCATCCGACTTCTCAAGCTTATCCCATCTCTTGAAAACTATGAACTGAGCCGGTGCTTCAAATTCCGGCATTCTTTTCATGGCTTCCCTGACCAGCTCAGGCGATTTCTTGTAACGCTCTCCCTCAAGCTTTCCTGGGATGCCGCAGGAGAGGAAATATTCGAAGTTTGGTATAATTTCCTGGGTAAACCCGGTATACCTTTTTGCACCACCGCAGCCCAAGGAGTCGATGTCAAAGTATAAAGATTCTCCCTTCCTTACTCTGGCCAGATCACAGATCAAGCAGCGATGCCCCGAGGGAGGCGGGGCTGGTTCCGCGCATCCTTCCCTGTCAGTGTAATAGAAAGTGATGGGAGACTCCGCCCCGTTGAAATACTTCCTCCAGAGCTTCATAAATCTATCTTTAGTTTTAACATCCATAAGGTACCTCTCCGCTGGTAAAGAGTTCTTATTCGCATCTGTTTTCATAGTTGTATGCCCGTCAGGTCCCCTTGCCTGACGGGCACAATATGTAGTTACTTCAGTCTAGGACTTTGAAATCCCAAAGCTCATCTACCGAGAAACTCTGCCAAATAGCCGACTAACCGGTAGGCGGCGGTGGAGGATCGCCATTTCGAAAAAGATAGTTGATCAGATAGACGATGTCACCCGCTTGGATTTGGCCGTCCCCATTAACATCTCCGGCGCACATGTTAGGTGGAGGATCCCCGTTGCGATAAAGATAATTGAGCAAATAGACGATGTCGCCTGCCTCAATCACCCCGTCAAAATTGGTATCACCGCGCTGCCAGAAGGGAACTCCGCCGGAGATGCAATACGCTTTGCCTCCGGGCTGGCCGTAAAGCTTCTGGGTGCCAGCCAGCGCGTCGGGAACGCAGTCGCCGGTGACATCCGGCAGCCCTCTCACCGTCAACAGCCGGTTTCCGGTGTAGTAGGTCCACAGCGTATCGCAGCGCCTCAGATCAACGCAATAAACGTTATAGTCGAAGGACCCTCCCAGCGCTTCTGGATAGCCGTCGCCATTCAAGTCGTCTATGCCATCCACCGACCATACGTCTCCCCCGTTCAACGTGCCGACGGTATAGCTGCAGATGAGAGAGCCATCGACGCCGGAAAGACAGATTATGGCATTCTTCCAGGATCCTACCAGAACATCCTGTATTCCGTCTTCGTCAACATCGTCGATGGGTACCACCCGCATTATGTAATCGTATGTCCCCACCAGATAGCTCCAGATGTGTCCTCCGCCGACTCCGCTTCTGCAATATACCTTTCCGTCCCATACTCCGGCCAAAACGTCCTGTATTCCGTCTCCGTTGACGTCTTCGATAGCTGCTACGTCGTGAACCGATGCCCCCAGATGTATCTGCCATCTCAAGGTAGCGTTCCCCACACTGGAGCCGGAGACGCAGACGACTCGATCCTCGTTTGGATCTCCCGTGCCAATTAAGGCTTCGTTCTTTCCGTCCCCGTTGATGTCTCTGAGCTCCGCCACGGCAAAGACGGCATCGTTAGCCTGGAACTTCCAGACAACGGCGCCGTTAACACCGTTGACGCAGAACGCTGCATTGGCATCTGAACCGGCACCAAACAGGACTTCAGGAACGCCGTCTCCGGTTAGATCTTGTATGGGACAGATGCTGTAGACCCAGCCAGAAGGGGGGTTGGCATAAGTATCATAAGACCAGATCATGCCACCATTCACACCGTCAATAGCGTAGGCGGTACGTCCGCCCCAGGCTGTGCTCAGCAGAGCGTCTGCGTGTCCGTCTCCATTTAGATCCTCGGTATAGGAGACGCATTGGTCGCCATAGCCGCCGCTGTTGCTCGGTCCTCCCGGCGGTCGGCAGGACCAGAGGACGGTTCCGTAACCGGGGCTATTCCCCTTGATACAATAAAAATGGTCCTGCTGGGGCGCTCCCGAATCGTAGGTCTCCAGCAAGACATCTGGGAGAGCGTCTCCATCTACGTCCACAAACTTAGAGATGCATTCGACATTCTCGATCCCCTGGAACCACCAGATCAGATCCCCACCTGCTTTGGGCCCTTCTTTGACCACCGGCCCGGCCAGCGGCTCGTCAGGCTGGCACTCGCACAGCCGCTTTTGGATTATCTGCCAGTCGCGATCCTTATTAACCATTTCCCCCCACAATGTCCCAGCTAGCAGGAGAAACACCATCAGGAATACAGGAGCAAGAACTCTTAACCCTCTACTGACCATAGAGCTAACCTCCTGAGGAAAAGGTTAATTTGTTACTCGTTTGGTTTTCTCAGAATTATGGCAGAAACTGATTTGTTCAGCCTCTTCTAAATATAAAGTTAGCACAAATTCCGGTTTTGTCAATAAAATTTGTAAACAAATTCTGTTTCGCTAAGCAGGGCGATAATCCGTTGATCGTCCGAACCTGGTCAACTTCGGGACAGATATCACCTGCTCTTCCAGCCTTTTGTCATGGGACAAAAAAGCAGCAGCCAAATCAGATTAGCTGCTGCTTGAATCTGCGGTTTATCCACTAAAGAAGACAAATTCGCGCTATTTACTCCTCCAACATCTCCACGTTAGCGCGAGGGACTATGACCTTGGTCCCGTCCTGGAACTCCACCTCCAGCACTCTGGCACGCGATTCAGATTCCAACTTTTGCAGTTCCGGTGGCAGGGCACTTACCTTGCCCAATCTGCCGAAATGTGGTTCGCGAATCACCCGGATGGGATAGCCCGCGGTAAGCCCGACGCTCTCGAACTGCTCAAGCTTTTCTTTTATGTGCACGTCCCCCCCGAAGGGGATCACCACCTCCGGACGGATCACTCCCGCTCGAATCTGGGTAGCTCCATTTATGCTGGCCATCTGGCCCTGCTTTGATTTAAGAAGAGAGAACGTTTTCTCCGCCATGCTGATCTGTCCAAATCCTTCAGTAACCACCAGGGTTATGCCCAACTCTTCCGAGCCTGTGATGGCCACACCCAAGTCGTATCCCAAGAAATTCCTCAAGTCTTTGTCGTCGAATCCCCCCACCACAATTCCCTTGGCTCCCAGACGTATGGCTTTCTTTAAGGCATCTGCGGTCACCAGACTTCCGCCCACGACCACCTTACCTTCGCAGTCCTTGTCGATCAGCTTGTCCGCTAACACCTCCGCATTGTCCTTGGCCACCACCTTGATTTCCCCGTGGGTCTCCCCTCCGATGCCGAAGATACCTTGGATAAAAGATGCCCAGGTAGAAACCGCGACTCCCTCTTTCTCATACACCTCAACCACTTCCCCCTCCAAATATGCCTTTATCTCCACCGGTATGGGGTTTCCCCTGATCAAAACCTGTCCGGTCACCGACGAGATACTTTCCACGCTTCCCTCAGTTTTGGTTTTGCACTCTGACGAGAAAAGGCCGAAGAAGCTTTTGCTCTTGGCGATAACCTCCCCCTCCTTGACCTTTTCCCCTTCCTTTTTCAACATATGGTGCATTATGTCTTCCGGGGGAATGCCCAAAATATTAGCCACGTTGATCGGCTGCACGTTTCCCGGAAGCAAGGTTTGAGCCACCACCGTATCCGGCGTCACCTTGTCTCCAACCTTGGCAAGAACATCTCCTTTCAGCGGAAGGATTCTTTTCTTGGTCAGAAGAACCTTGTCGGTAACTTTCAATCCTGGCGTATATGCATGACCCATAATCTCTCTCCTGTTTGCACATCTTCACAGCTCCAGTGCTCCAGCCCTAAAGGAAATCTTCGGTTTATCCCTCCATGCGGCCGACAGCGCAAAGGTTCACTGCAAAGTCAAAGAAGACGTCTACATCTTTTCTAACGCCTCCTTGGGATAGATGTCCAGTGCCGCCATCCACTCCTTCAGTTTCTGTACCCTGGTCTTGGCATTGGTAGGGAGACAAAACGGCCTTCCCCGGCAGTCGAGGACGACCCCGGTTACTCCTCCGTGGATTTCGGTTTCCACCCTGTCTCCTTTTCCTCGACCCACGTCAAAACCTCTATGGGGCTCCAAGACAGCCTTGCAGGTTAGCGGGACTCCATTCTCATCCAATCCCAGAGGGATTCTTTTCATCTCCCCGTATTTGACTTTGCCCTTTTCGACCTTTCCGTCCGGCATGGTGAATCTGTAATCCAAGACTTCTCTTACGTCTTTGGATTCTCCCACCGGCGCGATACAGGTACCCAGATGAATCAGGCAGTCCTTGTCAAATACCTGCGTGGCAGCCTGGGGATGAACGGTGGACAGGACGCCCAGCTGAGGCATCATGAAGATTGAGTCGACCGCCAGACGGGTTATTCCCTCGGGCAGAAAGCCATCGATCAGCATCAGCGCAGCCTGTTGCCTCCGAGGGGCGTGAGACAGCACACCACCCGATCCTACGAGCATGTTCAGGCTCATCATGTTCACCAGTGTTTGTCCACCCAGCTCCTGCGTGAACGCATCCCCGATGGTTCTCTGCTGTTGCACTCCCTTCAACTCGGTGGCAAAAGACTTGTGATGAATGAACGCCAGCCTTAAGGCCTCTTTTGCGATGGCCTGTTCGAAGATTAGCTCCTCCATCATCTGGGGAATGGTCGTGGGGCGGATCATCTTGTTCTTCACTCGGTTTCTTAAGTCCCTTTCATCCATATCGAAGGGCACCCACCGCATCACATTCTCCAATCCGGCTTCGGCAAACACGTTGGAAACCGAATAGCTCATTCCCAGATTGGCGCTGACCGTACGGTTGAAGACCCCCGTAAATACCGAGAAAATGTCGGTGGTGGCTCCCCCGATATCCACCCCCACCGCCTCAATGCCTTGCTGGTCGGCAATGGTCTTGATGATGCTTCCCACTGCTCCGGGGGTAGGCATGATGGGCGCGTCGGTCCAAGTCATCAGCTTCCGGTAGCCGGGCGCCTGAGCCATCACGTGTTCCATGAAAAGATCGTGAATCTTCTCTCGGGCCGGCAAGAGATTCTCCCTTTCCAGCACCGGCCTGAGGTTATCCACGATATCCAGTGCCGCCTTGTCGCCCAAGGTCCCTTTGATGGCTTCTCTGGCATTCATGTTGCCGGCATAGATGACCGGAAGGTTATAGCCGGTTCCCAGACGCGGCTTTGGATCAGCAGCAGCAATCAGTTCGGCTATCTCGACCACGTGGGTGGTAGTACCGCCGTCGATTCCGCCGGATAGCAGAATCATATCCGGCCTGAGGTGCCTGATTCTCTGTATCTGCTCGTGGGGAAGCCTTTTGTCGTTGGACGCGATTACGTCCATGACGATGGCGCCCGCGCCCAAAGCGGCACGTTCGGCCGACTCGGCGGTCATGCTTCTTACCACGCCCGCTACCATCATCTGCAGACCGCCGCCGGCGGAGGAAGTGGAAACGTACAGGTCAGTCCCAACATTGTCATTGGCCGGGGAGATGATCTTGCCATTTTCATCCAGAAGCCTTCTGTCGGTCAGCTCCTCCACCTCGCCCACAGCGTTTAGAACTCCCATGGTGACGTCCTCGAAGGGAGCCTCCACGGTGGTGGGCGCCTCTCCTCTCACGATCAGCCGATACTCATCCCCCTTTCTCTCAATGAGAATCGCCTTGGTGGTGGTGCTACCGCAGTCGGTAGCCAAGATTATATTTATGTCTTCAGGCTTTATGTCTTTCATGTTGCTCCTTCTCTCTGGCGTTTTCCGCGGAATTGGAGTCCTCAGAGCCGCGTACAGGAGCCTTCACGGTTGCGCGCCAAGACGTGAAGCCTCCGCTACGCGGGGGCAATTGATTTTGCGTGGTCAGGGATCCCCCCGACAACAAGAATTACTTATTTTTCTCTTGCTCCTTCAGTGCTTGAGCAACGACCGTTCCAAAGGAGGTGGCGGCAGTCGGACCACTGGCGGTTATGATATTTCCGTCTCTTTGCACCTCCTTACCGGTGCATTTTGCGCCTTTATTCTCCAGCTTCTTCGTCTCCGTCTTATACACAGTTGCCTTCCTGTCTTTTAGTATTCCAGCGTTGGCCAGAGTCACCGGGGCAATGCAGATGGCACCTATGACCTTATCCTGCTTGACCGCTTGGTTGAGCATGGAATGAATGGTGGAGTCTTCCCAGTAGACGCTCGCGCCGGTGCCGCCCACAAGCACGATGGCGTCCCAGTTTTCAAGCTTGATGTCGCTTATCAAGGTATCGGGCTTGACCCTGCCACCCAACATTCCCTTGGCGGTGTCCAGGGAGGCGCTGGCGATCTTGACCTCGGCACCTTTATCGGCCAAAATGCTCTGGGGCTCAAAAAGCTCCTCGTCTCTGAAATTCTCCGGGGCTATGATCATGACCACCTTCTTGCCCGCCAGAATCTTTTCCTTTTTGGCAGCTTCCTCTTTTGCGACCGGAACCTCTTCTTTTTTCTCCTCACATCCCGCGGATACGGTCCCCATCAGAACCAGCACGCCCAAGATCAAAATAGCTCTTCTCATCGTTTCCTCCTAAGGTAACGTTAGAGGTTGGAACCGGACAAAGAGACATCTTCTTGCAGGACTACTTTTTTGGCAGCTTGTCGCTTATCTGCCTATGAGAATATATCTGACTTTCTCTTTGAGGTTTTTCTCCCGCCACTGTTTCTTTCTCTGCAGCTTTCTCTCTTTCTTGGAGGATTTCTCTTTTTCCTGTGCCTCAGCGTCAAGCTGTTCTATTCTTCGCAAAAGCCTTTCCACCGTGCCTCGCTCTTCCATCATGATTCTGAACTCATCGTAATCCTTCCACGAGAAGACGGCCTGGAACATGGGCTCGAAGAAAGCCATCATCTGGCTGCCCACGTAGTTTAAGGGCTTCACCGACTCCAGAAAGAGTATGGCCGGAACCGACATCTTCCAGTGCACCACCTTCTGGGCAATCTTGGTGAGAATCTCCTCCTGGCGAGGGGTGAGTGGTTCATTTTCCCCTCGTCTGGGTCCCATGGAAAACATGTCTCTGAGGAAGGCCACAGTAAGTCACCTCTTTTCAGACATACCGAAGGCTTTCTTACACCTGTATCTTTGATTTTACGAATTCCACCACTTGATCTTTGTTCTGGTTGAATCTTACGTAAACTCCCCTGAAGTTCTCCAGCCGGGAGGGCTTGGCGAAGGGCGAAAGCAAAACCCCATTTTTGTCCACATAAAAGGAGCGAAATGCCCTCCATTCCCTCTCCCGCATGGTAAGGAAGAACCTTATTTTGACCTTCTCCTGATTCAGTTCATAGCGCGTCGGCAGGAAGAAGGATGATAAGGATACCAGCATAATCACCACGGAAAGGCCGGTGAGAAAAAGGCTGGAGGTGGCCAGATACACCACCAACCAGACCACAAAGAGAAACAGGATTACCAGAATCGTGATCGAGATGCTCTTTTTCACCGGATGTGTCTCCCATTTGAGAACTTCTTCGTGATTCATCTTATCATCTAGTCGCTTACACGGCAATGAGAGCTTCACGTCTTAAGTCTGGAGTAGCCCGCTTTCTTTCCAGGCCGTGGGCAGCCGCATTTATGGTTGCTTTCTGCAACCCCCAGGAAAGAAGTGCCCAAGATACTATCGGTTGGGCTCAATAATGCTGGGATTGCTTTTATTTGCTCCGAGGGAAGTCTTTTGGAGATCGGTATCTTTCCTTTTTCACCTGACCCATTTCCTTGACCAGTTCTTCGGGTTTGAATAGCTTCTTTCTCACCAGAAGTCGTACCAGAGCCTCCTGGGCCAGGTTGTTGGAAAGGCAGAGCTCTTCGTAGGTCACCTCTCTCTCTTGGTCTCCCATTATTACTCTCAAGGCCACTCTTTTGTCTTTGTCTTCTGTCAACGTATTCCCCTTGTTTTACGCCCAGTGCAACCCTTATATCAGGTATAGTCCATACCCTCCAGACTTTCCACAACTTTTCATCGGACTTTTCTCACCGTTCCTAACTCCAGCGTGTACACGGAAACATCTATATTCTCTCCCTGGGAGTCAAAACTCACCTTGCCCGAGGTGCCCTCAAAATCGTTCGTCCTCAGAAGTGCTTCCTTTATGTTAGTTGGCGAGACAACGCTTTCAAAAATGGAAAGCAAAAGAAGCATCGAGTCGTAACCCAACAGGCTTACTCGATCCGGATCCTTTCCATGCTCGTTGTAGTAAAGCTGTGATAGATGTTGCCACCGAGGATTCTCTTCCCCCGGAAAAGCTTCGGAGCTGAAGATTGCCTCTCGACCTATATTTTGGACAAACTCCAGAACCTCCCGATCCCCGAATGCCTCGGTACCGATGATGGTGGCGTAGATGTTCAGCCTGGCTATATGCGAGAGTATGTCATACATCTCCCCATGATCCGCTGAAATGAAGAAGCCGTCTGCCCAGACCGGAATCTCGTCAAAAAAAGATTCCTCCTCCTGCTGGAGTAGTTCTGAGGGAATATCCAAAAGTCTGTTTCTTATGCGGGTCAGATACGGTGAAAAGTCTTGGGTACCAAACGGATAATGCGCTTCCGCGACTATCTCGCCTCCCAGGTCTTCGGCGGTCTTTTTGAAGGCTGACGCTTCCGAATCTAACTGCTCACCCTCCGGTGAGAGTATGATAAAATCCTCGAATCCCTGATGGTTTACCACAAACTCTGCCAGCTTTCTTGCCTTGGTCTGGGGTGAGGGAGAGAGTTGAAATACAAAATCTCCCAGGGAAGCCAGCCCCTTCTTGGATGCGGTGGGAGTGATCAGAGGAATTCCAGAATACCTCACCGCCATCGCCGCTGCAGCTACCGATTCACTTCTCAACGGCCCAATGATGCAAACAACGCTGTCCTCTCGTATGAGCCGTTCGCAGATCAAGGCGGCTTTCACGAAATCTCCCTCGCTATCCCCCACCCTAAGTTCAACTTTCCTTCGGGAAGATGGATTCGAGGACAAAGCGAGATCTATTCCATTCAGTAAGCTGGTCCCGTAAACGGAGAGGTCTCCGGACAGAGGTGCCAGCACGCCAACTCTTACAGTCTTGCTCGGGGAGGTGGATATCTCGCCCAGAAGAAGATAAACATCCTGGATACTCTCTCCATCCGGGAAATTATCTCGATAGTAGCTTAAAGCTCTCAAGGCCTCGGCATAGTTCTCTTTCTCAAAATTGCGTCTTCCGAGATGAAAAAAAATCCGGGAGACCAGTTCTTCTTCTTTAACGGTGGTGCTCAGCCTCTCCAGGTCTTTGATGGAAACCCATTTCTCCAACAGAGGTTCCAGCGACTGCCTGGCTAGACGTTTCACCTTATTGGTTCTGGCGGACTGATAAGCATAAACGAAGTTCTGCGCGGATTCGAACCCAGCTCCCTGGAGATAAGCAATATTGCCCAGCATGAAGTAACAGGCAGGTTTGAACCTGCTTCGAGGGAACTCTTTGATAAACCTTCTAAATTTGTCGCGGGCAAAAGCGTAGTTCTCCAGATGGTAGTCGCACTTGGCGATCATGAACTGAAGGTAGGAATGGCGCGCATCGGTGGGGAAAGACTGATAAAGGCCGGTAAAAATATCTTTCGCCGTAGAGTAGTTTTCTTTGGAGTAGGCTTCTTCTGCCCTGCTTAATTTCTCCTCAAATTCACCCGCACTTACGGTTTCATACCAGCCTGTCCAGCAAAGGCAGAGGAACGTCACCAAAAGCCAGCAGGTAAATGAAAAGATCTTCCTTTTTGCCATAACAGTACATATTAGCTTGATTACCAGATTCCTGTTCTAAGGCCGTTTATAAACTCCGGGACATAGGGTCTCTGCGTCAGGAGCTCACAGGGAGTATTTGCCGAAATCCTCCGGATTGATCCTTTTCAATCTTTCCTTCAAGGCTTCTGGATCGCTAAGGTCTGGGGTCTGCTTGTCTCCTCTTTTCAACTGGAACAGCTCTTCCGCCACGTAAAGGGAGACCTTGGTTTTAAGTGCCAAGGCTATAGAGTCAGAAGGCCGGGCATCGATTTTCAAAATCGATCCGTTGGTTTCAATGTAGATTTTGGCATAAAAGGTCTGCTCCTTCAACTCCGTCACCTCAACCTTCTGGACCTTTCCCCCCATATTGGCAATCACGGACTTCAAAAGGTCATGGGTCAAAGGTCTTCTTGACGTAACTCCGGAGAGCTCCATGGCAATGGCCAAAGCTTCATAATGCCCGATCCAGATAGGAAGAAGTCGATCCGATGAATCTGAGGAGGAGAGTATCACCACCGGTGAGTTGGTGATCATGTCAAGTGCCAATCCGTTAACCTTTGCTTCGATCATCCCCATTTTATCCCCTCGGGGTTTAGCGTATTCGAAAGTGATTCTAAGTATCTTGCTTTTTGACTACCCAGACTTTCAGTGACGCCACTATATCTCCGGAGATCTTGACCGGCACGGTATAGACGCCCAGCGCTTTTATTGGAGTTTCCAAGATGATCTTGTGTCGATCGATATCGAATCCTTTTTCCTTAAGGAGCTCGGCGATGGTCTGGGAGGTGACCGACCCGAACACCCGATCCTCCTCTCCCACCATAACCTCTGCCGTGCAGGATATCTTCTCCAGTTGGTGCCTCAGTTTCTCCTCGTGCCTTTTCTTTTTCAAATCCCTGATTTCTTTCTGCTTTTTTATCTGTTGGATGGACTTAAGGTTTCCTTTGGTTGCCGGTATGGCCAGATTTCGAGGAATAAGGTAATTCCGGCCGTAGCCGTCCTTAACCTCCACCACCGCCCCACACCTGCCCAACTTTTCCAAATCATCCTTTAAGATAACCTTCATAAGCTTCCTCGTCTGTTATCTGGGTGGGTCTCGTTTTTGAGCTGACCACCCTGCACGCAGATTCAATTCAGGTCAGTCAAAACCTATTTGTTGCCTCTGCCGATGTCCTCACCCTGTTTGATCCCTGGGGCCTGAACCAACCTTCTCCCTCGGTTGACAGCTCTCGTGAACTCAAGCTATCTGTAAACCTCGTGAGTGAAGGGAATAAGGGCTATGTGTCTGGCTCTCTTAACGGCGGTGGTCAGCCGTCTCTGATGCCAGGCGCAATTTCCCGAGATCCGCCGGGGCACGATCTTCCCTCGCTCGTTGATGAATCTTCTTAGCAGTCTTTCATCCTTGTAGTCGATGACGTCAATCCTGTTTTCACAAAAGCGACAGGTCTTCCTTCTTCTGGTTTCGAACCCCATTCGCATGAATCTGTTCTCCGGTTTTCTATTTTTCACCATCAGCTTTCGACTTCTCTTTGGTCTTTTTTTCAAAAGACGCCGCCTTTCACTAAGGGAAATCGAATCCGTTCTACTTTGGAAACCTGTAGGAAGAACCTCTGTCTGAACCTGGAAACCAGGCAATTTTATTCTTCCAAAAGGTCTGTCGCCTGATAAAGCGGCGCGCTCACTCTAACCTCACCGGCTCAAGATGAAGGTTGGCTCCTCATCGAATTTTGCTTGCTCCCCTCTTTCTCAGGTTCTCTATCCTTTTCTTCGGACACCACGGTTAGATATCTCAAACAGTGCTCATTCAGTTTGTATGACCTTTCCAGCTCTGCAGGAATGTCTCCATCTCCCTCAAAGTATATCAGCGTGTAATATCCCTGCATTTTCTTTTGGATGGGATAGGCAAACTTTTTCATTCCCCACTTTTCCGTCTTTCTTATGGAGCCCTTGTGGTTGGTAATCAGGTCCTCCACTTTGCTTATCTCCTTCTCAATGCTAGGCTCGTCCAGAGACGGATCAAGTACGAATACGGTCTCGTATGATCTCAACTTCTCACCTCCAATCACCAACTCTTGACCAATTCCGTGGGGTCCAAACGAACTGTCTCACCTCAAGACTTGCAGAACGTCCGATCCCAGTGTATGCGCATCCGACAGACGCGGTTCATTCATTGAACCGACTCATCGTATCTTCTATGCCCCAAGTTAACGTATTCTCCACTGCGGCGCAAGCCCTTTCTATCATTCTATCCACCATCTGGCTCTCTTCTTGGTCAAACTCTCTTAGGACGAAATCCTCAAGCTCCATACCTTCGGGCACTTCTCCAATTCCCATCCTCAGACGGGCAAAGAGAAAGGAGTTTAAGTGATAGATGATCGATCCCAGCCCCTTGTGTCCCCCATCGGTTCCTTTTTCTCTGATCCGGATTTTTCCTATAGGAAGATTCACATCATCGCACAGAACTAAAAGATTTTCCGGCGCCAGGCTGAGATGATCCAGGGCATCCACTACTGCCTCTCCGCTTGAGTTCATATAGGTGAGAGGCTTGACCAGGAAAACGCTCCTTTCCGTTTTTTGCTCAATCTCACAAAAAAGGTAATCTCCTTTTCCCGGCTGGAAGCTTCGGCCGCTTCGGTCGGCCAGAGAATCGATTACCCTGTATCCCAGATTGTGGCGGGTGTTTTTGTATCTTTCTCCGGGATTCCCCAAGCCGACTATCAACCTCAACATCAAAGATAAATTCTGTCCTCAACTCTAAAGAACCATATTCTCACGCTTCTTATACGAAAACCAATTATAGAACTGAATACTCATTTGTCAAGAAAAAGTTTGAACGCTGAATGCGCAAAACGATGGTCAGACCTGCGTTCTGGACGGTTCTTTTGCCACCAGGGTTAAAATACATATCCGCAAGCTGCGGACGAAACATTTGGCCTGTCCCTCTATTCCCTTTGCCGGCCGACAGGCTGTTTCCTCGTTCACTCCCGGGCCAAATGGATGTCCATCTTGCCATAAGCGCTCCGATGGTCTCAGGAAAATGCCCGGAGACCTCCGTTATTCGAAGGATACGGACGCAGTCGTTAGACAAAATGTGCCTTGAACCCCGGCGAGAAGATCCATCGCAGGCGTCCTTTATCCTCAGGGGCAAAAAAGCGGACAGGTCTATAAATTTCTTGATTGGATTTTGCTAATTGGTTATACTTAATCATCAAATACAACTGGTCCGAAACCGATGACTGAACGTCTTTAAGGAGGGAACCCGGAGAGGAGGAGAGCGAAAAATGAGTGACTTCTATCAAACCGGCGTGGTTTCCACCCTGCACCGGCTGGGAAAACCCAGCCTGGAAGCTTTGGAACGAGAGCTTTTGGAGCACGGCAAACACCGTCCCATAGCTTTGATCCTGCCCACCACCTTCGCCGATTTTCAAGGGGAGGCTTTCAAGAAGATTCTGGAGAACCTGAGGGACGTAAAGTATCTGAACGAGATAGTGGTGGTGATGAACAAGACCGATACCATGGAGTTCAGGCAGGCCAAGAAAATCCTATCTGAGATGCCTTTCGGAGCCAAAATAGTATGGAGCAGCGGTCCCAGGATAGGCGAGCTTTACAAACTTCTTGCCAAAAATGAGCTCTCCATAGGAGAGGACGGCAAAGGCAGATCGGTCTGGATCGCCATGGGATACGTGATCGCCAACGAGAGAAGCCACGTCATAGCTATTCACGACTGCGACATACTCACTTACAATCGCGAGCTTCTGGCGCGCCTGTGCTATCCTGCAGCCAATCCCAACATGGGGTATGAGTTCTGCAAGGGATACTACAGCCGGGTGACCGATCGCATGTACGGAAGGGCTACCCGTTTGTTTTTCACTCCTCTGATTCGAGCTTTGACCAAGATTTTGGGCCACCTGCCGGTCTTGGTCTATTTCGACAGTTT
>CAYGCR010000066.1:0-2928 GCA_964348415.1 uncultured Ignavibacteria bacterium
GCGCCGGAGGAGTGTGTGTTGATAAGCCCGCCCTGGATGGGTTCGAAATAAAGCTCCTGAGTCGTTTCTGATTCACTTTGCCTTCTCCACTTTCGAATATCTCCTGAGCAAGAGGCCAGCGTAAGGGTTCGATTCATCGGACGCCTGGACATTAGCAATTGCCCGAAGACGCCCTGCGCAATCCAAAGAGGAGGGTTGGGACAATGTCCTCTGTCGCTCTCCTCTAATCCCTCCCATCGAGGGGGAGGAAATCTGAGAGATGATTGACGGACCTGTTGTGGGGATTGTGCGGGTTGCGGTTAGAAGAGAAGACCCGGTTCTCCTAATTGTATGGACGGAAGAGGATCACTGTGCCAGCTTAAACCGCGCTGGAGGGTTTTGCAGTGTTACCCAATGCTGGATGTTACGCTGCGAAGGAATGGGCGGGAGATGATGCGGTGTGGCTTGTAGCAAAGAAAGGAAGGCGAAAAGGCACGACACTATCTAGCCTTTCCCGGCGATACCATGACCCAGGCTTTTTCTGATCCTGTTCCAAACGCTCCTTCTTTTCGCCATTTTTTCTCTTATCTCTTGTATTTTACCTCTGGCAGCCTCGTATCCCCGCTGGATACATTCGTCCAGTCTGCCGAAATTGGCCCAATGAATCGACTGGAGAGACGGGGTGATTACAACGTCACAGTCTTTCAGCATCAGGCTGCTCAGCTTCTCCCGGGTGAGCACGTCTGCTCGTAATATCACCTCGATTCCGCTTTTGAACTCGGCCTGGGGTCTGATGGCCCGGGGAATGCTTACCCCGATAACAAAATTGGCGCCCAGCTCCCTGGCTGCATCCACCGGCACCAGTGATGTAACCCCGCCGTCAGATAAAATCCGGTTGTCGATGCACAGAGGAGGGAAAACCCCCTCGATGCTGGAGCTGGCGTAGATGGCGTCTACCATAGAGCCTTCCTTAATCACAACCTCTTTGCCTGAGACCAAATCCACGGCAACCGCAGCAAAGGGAATTTGAGCTTCTTGGATGAGCTGGTCCTGCAGCGCAGTTTTGAGAGGCAGCATCAATTTCTCCTGATGCTCCAGAGAGATTCTGCTTGCACCCACGACGTAGACCAATCTCCTCCGAACGAAATCGCCCAGGTCCTTTAACAGATTTTCCCTTCTGGCTTTGCCCTCGTCTTCATCGCATAGAAATCCCATCCATCCGCTCCTCAGGTCAAATTGCTTTATGAGATCATGAGCCATCTGGATCAGTTTTCCGCTGTCGGGCCTTTGAGCGTACGCTCCACCTACTACAGCGCCCATGCTGGTCCCGGCGATGGCATGGATAGGTATTTTTGCCTCTTCCAGGGCCTTCAGTACGCCCAGATGTGACAGGCCTCGCGCTCCGCCTCCGCCAAGGGCGAGTCCGACTGTGATTTTTCGGTTTGCCTTCATACTCTCTTTTATACGAGGCGACAAGCTGCGTCCGATTTGCTCATTTAGCATGCGGCGGACACTTCTAATATCGTCACTTTTTGGCACGAGGTAAACTCCATTTGGCTACGCAGAGAGCCGGTGGCTGAGCCGCCCGAGTCGCACTTTGCCGGACCCAAAAAGGGTGGGTGAATACCACCCACCTTTAGATACGTTAATGCTTTCTTCGGTATGACGGCGCTTTTAGGAGAAGATTTTCCCCGGGTTGATGATATCATCAGGATCAAAAGCGGATTTGATCTTCTTCATCAACCGTATGCCTTCTTTCCCGACTTCCCATTCGAGATACTTGGATTTGGTTACCCCAATTCCGTGCTCCCCGGAGAGCGTTCCGCCCAATTTCAGGGTGTGCTCAAACAGCTCGTCCACAGCTTTCTCCACCCTCTCCATCTGCTCTTGGTTGCGGGAATCGCACATGAAGGTCACGTGCAAATTTCCATCTCCGGCATGTCCGAAATTATTGATGTTAACCTTATGCTTCTGGGAGATCTCTTTTATCTTCTTTACCATATCGGGCAATTGGCTGGCTGGCACGCAGATGTCCTCATTGACCTTGGTGGGGGCGATTTTCAAAAGAGAGGCGGAGATAGACCTTCTTACCTTCCACAGGTTATCTTTATCTTGTTGGGTCTGGGCCACCTGCAAGCTCTTTGATCTTTTGTCCCTGCAGATTCTCAGTACCTCTTCGAATTCCTTGCTTACTTCCTCCTGGTCGTTTCCGTCAACCTCGATCAGGAGCACCGCCTCGGATTTCTCAATATTGTCGAGTTTCACGTAGTCCAGCACGCATTCCAGGGTATCCCCATCGATGAACTCAAGCACAGAAGGTATCACTCCAGCTGCGGTAATAGCCGCGACCACCTCGGTGGCGTTCTCCATCTGATCAAAAGTAGCCAGGACGGTCTTTTCAAATTTGGGCTTATCCAAAAGTCTCAACGCTATCCTGGTCACCAAGGCCAAAGTTCCTTCGGAACCGATCATAAGCGATTCCAGGTCATACGAGTTATTGGCGTGCCCATCCAGGACGCCGGTCGTTACCACTTGCCCGTCAGCCAGCACAGCCTCCACACCTAACACATAGTTCCTGGTTACCCCATATTTTCTTCCCTTCAGACCTCCAGCGCATTCAGCCAGGTTTCCTCCCAGAGTGGAGAACTTCACGCTGGAAGGATCGGGAGGGTAGAACAGACCAAACCGGGCCACATGATCGGCAAATTCCTGGGTGACCACGCCCGGCTCGACGATGGCATATTTCTTTTCTTTGTCCAGATGCAAAACTTTGGTCATCTGCTCGAAGCTGACCACGATTCCACCCTTGACGGGAAGGCTTCCCCCGGTATAACCCGAGCCTGCTCCTCGCGGGACCACCGTGATTTTGTGCTGGCCCGCATATTTCATCAGTCTCACCACGTCATCCGTGGAATGAGGCAGCACCACCGCGTCGGGCAGGAAGTTCTT
>CAYGCR010000066.1:2938-16901 GCA_964348415.1 uncultured Ignavibacteria bacterium
GCAGCGCTACTACCGGTACGCTTTCGCTGGATTGGGAGCACCACCGCATCCGGAAGGAAGTTCTTATTGGTTGCGTCGTACGAATAGCAGAGTCTCTCCTCCCGAGTGGTCAATAGCTGATCTTTGCCAAAAAGCTTTCTTAGATCATTTTCTATTTCCATGCTGGTTTTCATTTCTTACCTTTCCTTTACAATTTGCCCATCCGAGACCTTTGCCGAGACAGCCAAGCTCATAGTTATACGTAACCACTTTTGTCTTGATTAGAATTCCAATCATCTGTCAAGACGAACCAAAACGCGCAAGCGAAACGCAGGTTGACAAGCCGGAAAGGAAAACCTTCTAACGATGTCACCCCCTTATGCTGCCCCCTCCAGAATATGGAGAGGGGAATAGGAAAGCGGTCTTTTCGACGGTAGATACAAAAAGCCCCCCACACAGCGCAGGGGGCTTTAATTTGGCTACTTTTCCATATTGTAGGGAATACTCAACTCCGCGGAGAGATTTTTCAAAGCCGCCACCACTTTGTCCTGAAGAGGGACTCCCTTTTTCTTGTATTCGTCGTGCCTCTCAAATTCCTTCTCTCCGTGGATGAAGATTCTCCTTTCTCCTGAGGCTTTGTGGGAATCCTTCAAACCCGTTAGCATTTCATCCATGGTGGCTTTGAATCGTCTTAAGGGGATGAAGTTCTCTATCCTTATGGCGCCGAAGAAGTGTCCCACGTTGATGAACCCTTTGGTTCCATCCTTCTTTTTGGTTCTGACCCAGGGGCCGTAGTCTGCTCCAGAGAGCGCACCGGACAGCACGTCCACCATGAGGGAGAGTCCATAGCCTTTGTGTCCGCTTAGCTCTTCTCCGGCACCGCCCAAGGGCAGTACTCCACCGCCGCCGGCTTTCGACATGTTATCGAGCACGCGGGCTGTATCGGTGGTCGGCACGCCGTGCTCATCCACTGCCCAGCCTAAGGGCAATGGCTTGCCCAGGCGGTTCAGCACCTCCAGCTTTCCCCTGGGAACAACCGTGGTTGCCATGTCCAGCACGTAGGGTCTTTCCTTGCTGGCCGGAGCTACCAGGCTTATGGGATTGGTTCCGATCATGCTGTCCCTACCAAATGTGGGGACCGCCAGGGGAGCGGAATTGGTCATAGAGATGCCGATCAAATTGTTTTTTAATGCCATCATGGAATAGTATCCGGCGATTCCATAATGGTTGCTGTTTCTGACCGTGACAAAGCCGACCCCGCTTCTCTTTGCTTTCTTAATGGCCAGGCTCATTCCAAAGTATCCAGCGGGCTGGCCCAGACCATACCTGCCATCCACAGCGGCAGTGGTGGAGGTCTCTTTGATGATCTTGGGTTTTGCCTTGGGAAGGATGGTTCCGGCCCTTATGCCGTCGACATATCTCATAAGACGGGCCACGCCGTGAGAGGGGATTCCTCTTAAGTCCGAAGCCACCAGAACGTCCGAGGTGATCTGGGCATCTTTGCGAGGTACGCCCAATTTCACAAAGACCTCGGTGCAGAACTTCGCCAGTTTTACGTCATCCACATATGTGTCTGGCATCTTGCCACTCCTTGGTTAAAAGTAGGTTAAAGGTTTACTGAATCACGTGAATGAGCGAAGGAAAGGTCATACTGACCTGCAATATGTTCAAGCTCAGGGACGGCAAACTTCCCCTTCCGGACACGGATAAATCAGCCCACCCTGCGGCATTACGTATGATCTAAAGTTTTCTCCATGCTTGCTTTTGACCCACTCTATGGCCTGCTCTATCCCTTCAGCATGCTTGTAGAATCTTTTCTCCAACTCATCTTTAGGGATACTGGAGACCACCAGAATGTTGAATCTCTTCAGTACCTTTGCATTCCCAACTGCTGTATGACCGCCCACGACGATCTTCGCTGGATCAGTCTTCAATAGCTCATCCACGGAGGAGGCCTCCAGAAGCCACTTGGCAAAGGTGTCCGATCCGATTCCCTCGCTGCATTCGGAGATAAGAACGATGGTTCCGCCATCTTTGAGGACCAACTTACCGTTATTGATGGTCTTTTGAGACTGATACAAGCTCACATCCTTGGGGTATCCTCCGGCGCAGGCAAACACAACATCTGCTTTCTCTTTGAAAGGAACCAGATACAGATCCCGGCATGCTTTCCAGCCCTGGTCGAAAGCCTTATCCACGTCTCCTGCCACGATCTTCACGATCTCCTTTTTGTCGTTTATCACCACGTTCAAAAGGAAGTCCACCCTGCCCTTTCTGGCAGCTTCATCCATTTCATCGGAGATCGGATTGCCCTCTGTCTTGGCAATATCTACCTCCGAACGAACAATCATGGCGTGGTTCTTCCTGATGGTCTCTCTGGCTGTGATTCCGGGAAGCACACCTTTCCTTCCGCCCGAGTATCCGCCAAAATAGTGGGTGGTGATCAGGCCGGTCATCACTCTGACGTCTGCATCAACCCAGACCTTGTCGATTAGAAGCTCATTTCCGGTGGAGAGAGTCCCTAATGAGACGTTGTTCTTGTCGCAGTCGTGGCTGATTACCTCATACTTGTTTACAATCTCCTCTCCAAAGTTGTCTATGTCCTCTTGCTTTGTGTGAGCTCTATGCGCTCCCGTGCCGACCAGGAACTTGATATCCTCATCTTTGATTCCGCCAGCACGCAGCTCATCAATTATGGGAAGAAGCAGATTGAAATCCGGCCTTTTATAGGGACAACCACGAGTGTAATCGGCAACAACAACGCAGGCTGTCTTTTTGCCTTTGGCGATTTCAGAGAGCTTCTCGGAACCGACGGGATTGGCTAAAGCTTCCTTTTCCGCTTTGATAACGTCAGGGATGCCAAACGACTCTTTTAGCTGCAAGACCCCGATTAGGTTCTTGTCGTCAAGCTTCAGTTGAGTGTGGGATTTGCCGTATTTTAGTTCGATTTGCATAATGAGGATTCCTCTTGAGAAGGTTTCCAGACTTCCAGAATATAGCAAGACTAAAAGAGTTTCGCAAGAAGATTTTGTGAAATTTTTCACCTGCTCTGACTCAGTATGGCGGCCTGGAGCACTCAAGGAGACGTTCGGGATTGCATCCCGAGCACCCACCGGGATTCAATCCCGGCGGCCTCCAGAAACCGTTATTGTAGCGTCGCGACCCGGTTCACCCTGAACGCGGTTGAAGGGTCTCCAACGCACTTCGTGCGAGACAAGCTCGGACGCTACATAGTTACTGGTCAAATTCGGGATGCGTTCCGGTTGCCGTGACTCTTGTAGACGCAATTCATGAATTGCCCCGATTGAGCCGTGCTGATTTCCATCAAATGATTCAGCCGTGCGGTTACGTTAGATTTGTGTTGCATTTTGCCTCGGGGGATGTTAATTTGTGAAATGAGTTGACAGTTATTCTTTTGCCCCTGACATTACTGTTAGATGACTTTTTTTCGAGATTGAGAGGGGACTCAGACCTTGGACCAGAAAAGAGAAACAGTATGAAGTAAGGAGGTTGATATGTCCGGACACTCTAAATGGAGCTCCATAAAACGCAAAAAAGGCAAGGCAGATGCGGCACGGGGAAGAGTGTTTACCAAGTTGATCAAGGAGATCACCGTTGCCGCAAGAGAAGGGGGAGGAGATCCGGATGGTAATCCTCGGCTCAGGAGCGCCATCCAGGCAGCCAAAGCCGCGAACATGCCTGCCGCCAACATCGATAAAGGTATAAAGAAGGGAACCGGCGAGCTTCCCGGGGTTTCCTACGAACAGGTCAATTATGAAGGCTACGGACCAGGCGGGGTGGCCGTGCTGGTGGAGACGCTGACTGACAACAAGAATCGGGCCGTCTCAGACATCCGGCACATCTTCTCCGCCCATGGAGGAAACTTAGGCGAAGTGGGATGCGTGGGATGGATGTTCGAAAGAAGGGGCATCTTTCAGGTGGATAAAGGAAAGGCCGACGAGGATCAACTGTTGGAGATCGCGTTGGAAGCAGGCGCTTTGGATATGACATCGGAGGAGGATTATTTCGAAATCATAACCCCTTTCGAAAAGTTTGATGCGGTCAAGAAGGCGCTTGATGAAAAGGATGTCCCCACCAGCCAGGCAGAGCTGACCATGGTTCCGCAGACCACCATCAAACTGGAAGGCAAGCAGGCGGAGCAGATGCTTAAGCTGATGGAGGATCTGGAAGATCACGACGACGTGCAGAAGGTCTACGCCAACTTCGATATCGCCATCGAGATAATGGAAAAGATGAGCGCCTGATTAGTTCACTGTTCAAGGTTCACAGTTCATGGAAGAAAAAGCTAGAATCATAATCTTGGGGGTGGATCCGGGAAGCCGTGTCACCGGTTATGGCTTGATAAACTCCAGTGGTGAAGAGAATACTCTGATAGAGAGCGGGATAATCGAGTGTCCGGATAAGATTTCACTCCCAGAGAAGCTAAGAGAGATTTTCGAAGGGCTAACTCAGATAATAGAAAAAAACCATCCGCACCACTTTGCTGTCGAGAAAGCCTTTTACAGCAAAAACGCAAAATCGGCACTGGTCATGGGAGAGGCGCGGGGAGCGGCAATTCTCGCTGCGGCCAAGTCTGACATCCCCATAGGAGAGTATTCCCCCAAGGAGGTCAAATGCGCCATCGTGGGAACCGGAAGCGCATCCAAATCTCAGGTGCAGTACATGGTCAAAAAGCTTCTGAAATTGGAAGAGCTGCCCCAGCCGCAGGATGCGGCTGATGCGTTAGCGGTGGCCTTGTGCCATGCTCAGAGAATCAGACGCGAAAACTTAATCTCCGATAGAATGTCCAAAGCCGTTTAGTTTCGGAGTGCCCGGCGTACAGCAAAATATTTTGAGGGCAGAGGATTGATTGCCTATTTAGAAGGAAAACTGGTTGAGAAAAGCCCCACCCACCTGATCCTGGAGGTAAACGGGGTGGGGTATTCTATAGATATTCCAGTCTCTACTTACAGCAGTCTGGGAGAGACCGGCCAGATGGTCAAGGTTTTGACCTGCCAGCAGGTGCGGGAGGACGAACTTAGGCTCTATGGCTTCTCCACCAAACCGGAAAAGGAACTCTTCGAGTTGTTGGTCAATGTGAACGGAGTGGGCCCGAAGATGGCTTTGAGCATACTCTCGTGTGTGCCGGTAGAGGAATTTCAAAGATCTGTGCTACAGGAGGACTTAGATGTTTTGACTGCCATCTCAGGTGTGGGCAAGAAGACCGCCCAGCGACTCATCGTTGAGCTGAAGGAAAAGCTCAGCAAGGTGGATCTGGGCGAGCGAAAAGAGTTGAAGGAAAAAGAGACGGTCTTCGTTCCGACGCTGGATGAGGCAATCATGGCTTTGGTCTCCCTGGGATATACCAAGCCTGATGCGAAAAAGGCGTTGGAGAGGGTGGTCAAAGACACCGAAGAATCTTTGCCGGTGGAGGAGCTGATAAAAAGAGCGCTGAAATTCACCAGATGAAAAAACTTGAGTTTGCATAACTACGCGAAGGGAGAGAGAAGTTTTGCCGCACAGGGTAACGGTTCCGGATAGACTAGAAGATGAACTGGAATATGATCTTTCCTTAAGACCCACCAGGTTCGAGGAGTTTGTGGGACAGGAGAAGATGAAAGAGAACCTAAGTATCTTCATCCAAGCGGCCAAAAAAAGGAGTGAACCCTTAGATCACGTCTTGTTCTACGGCCCTCCTGGCCTGGGAAAGACCACATTGGCGCACATTATTGCCAAAGAGCTGGGGACGAATATCAAATCTACTTCTGGTCCGGTGCTGGAGCGTCCTGCTGACTTGGCAGGACTTTTGACTAACTTGGGCGAGAGAGAGGTTCTGTTCATAGATGAGATTCACCGGCTCAATCACATAGTGGAAGAGTATCTTTATCCTGCTATGGAGGATTTCAAGATAGATATAATGATCGAGAGGGGGCCATCTGCCCGTTCGGTGAAGATTGATCTGCAGCCTTTTACCCTGGTCGGCGCGACCACCAGAGCTGGCCTTCTGACCTCACCGCTGCGAGCAAGATTCGGGGTGGTGGGCAGACTGGACTTCTACGGGCCGGAGGATTTATACAAGATCGTTTTACGATCGGCCAAGATATTGAATGTGACCATTGATCACGAGGGAGCGTTTGAGATTGCCAGGAGATCCAGGGGAACCCCACGGGTGGCCAACCGCCTGCTTCGCCGGGTGAGAGATTATGCCGAGGTGAAGGCAAAGGGAGAGATCGACCGGCAGATTGCGCACGATGCTTTGTTGATGCTGGACGTGGACGAGTTGGGCTTGGACGATATGGATAAGAAGATAATGGAGGTGATCATCCGCAAGTTCAAGGGCGGCCCGGTGGGGATCAACACCCTGGCAGTAGCGGTAGGAGAGGAAGGGGAGACTATCGAGGAGATTTATGAACCGTTTCTAATCCAGGAGGGACTTTTGAACCGGACACCGAGGGGCAGAACCGCCACCGAGTTAGCGTATAAGCATTTAGGAATAAGCAAGGAAAAGGGTGCGCAAGAGAGTTTGCTTTAGGATCAAGCATTTAGACGAGTGCTGCCGAAGGAGTAAATTGAGAGCGAACGCTCAGACTGGCCTTTTTGGGTGGAGCTAAAGTTCCACCCCTACATTGGAGGAAGCCACGGAAAAGGTATATTTTCCTTTGCCCAGGAGAGAGAGCAGATGAAAGTCTTGTTGCATGTATGCTGCGCCCACTGCGCAGTGTATCCGATAAAGTCGCTTGCGGAGGATGGCAATCAGGTTTTTGGGTACTGGTACAATCCCAACATCCATCCTTTCACCGAGTACCGGAAAAGACTGGATGCAGTGAAATCGCTTGAGCAGAAGAAGTCTTTTCCCATATTCTATCACGACTCTTACGATCTGGAGAGGTTTCTGAAAGTGGCCACGCAAGACGTGAATAATCGCTGCGCCTTTTGCTACAAGATAAGGTTGATAAAAGCGGCCAATTTCGCAAAGGACCGGAGTTTCGAGGGGTTCACTACCACTCTTCTGGTCAGTCCCCATCAAAAGCATGACCTGGTAAAGGAGATTGGCGAAAAGATCGGGGCAGATCTGGGAATCAAATTCCTCTACAGGGATTTCAGAACGGGTTTCCACGAAGGCAAAAACGAGGCCAGGGGACTTGAGCTGTACAGTCAAAAATACTGTGGCTGTATCTTCAGCGAAAAGGAAAGATATCTGAACAAGACGAAAGCGGAGAATCTCAAGAAGGTGTGAGAAAGAAGCTTACGGGGGTCTCAGGCACATAAGTCCTACCTGAAGCAATGCCGCCAAAAGAACCTTTATGTACGTTAATTTTGCGAAAATACTCATCGTTTTCGGGATTCTGCTGATCCTGCTTGGCGGGCTGACACTTCTTTTCGGCAAAATCGGCATTTTTGGAAGGCTTCCCGGAGACATTCACGTTCAGAAGAAAAACATCGAGTTTCACCTTCCCATAGCTACCTGTATCATCGCCAGCATCCTCCTGTCCGTACTGCTTTCAGTTATCTTCAAGTGGTTCAGGAAATGAAAATCTCCTTAAAGGATTTCGAGTATTCGCTTCCCAAGGAACTGATTGCCTTTTATCCAGCCAAAAGAAGGGATCACTCCCGGCTTCTGGTTCTGGACAGGGAAACCGGAGGGATTGAGCACAAGTTTTTTTATCAGGTGATTGACTATCTGGAGGAGGGTGACGGTATTGTTATCAACCAGACCAAGGTTTTTCCGGCGCGAGTCTTCGGCAAAAGCGAGAAAAACGATCGAAAGGTCGAAGTCTTTTTCCTGAAGAAATTGGATGCCGGACTATGGGAAGTTCTGCTAAAACCATCTAAAAGGATGTCTGCAGGTTCCCTCGTTTCTTTTGAGCGGGATGGTTTGAGCTGCGAAATCCTGCAGCGCACGGATTCGGGAAGCTGGCTGGCGAAGGTCAACTCACCGGGTAGTCTCTTTGACGTGCTTGAGAAAATCGGAAAGGTGCCTCTTCCTCCGTACATAAAAAGGGACGTGGAGCCGGATGATAAGGAAACCTACCAGACTGTTTATGCAAAGGAGAAGGGAGCCGTCGCCGCTCCCACGGCCGGACTGCACTTCACCGAAGAACTCTTAAGAAGAATCGAGGAGAAAAGAATAGAGAAGATTGCCATAACCCTGCACGTGGGTTGGGATAGTTTCAGGCCGGTGCGGACTGATGATCCGGGGGATCATACGCTGGCATCCGAGTATTTCGAAATTGATGCCTCGGCAGCTGAAAGGATAAACCAGATCAAAAAGAACGGGAAGAGGATCGTGGCGGTGGGAACGACAACCGTCAGGGCTTTGGAGACGGCGGCAGATGATGCGGAGGGAGCTGAGATAAAACCACAGTCGGGCTGGACAAAGAAATTCATCTATGCTCCTTACAAGTTCAAGATGGTTGATTCTCTGATCACTAATTTCCACCTTCCCCGTTCTACCCTGCTCCTTTTGGTTTCTGCCTTTGCCTCAAGGGAGCTGATTCTGACAGCCTATCAGGAAGCGATTAAAGAAAAATACCGCTTTTACAGCTATGGGGATGCGATGTTGATACTGTAAATGGATTGATGAACGGATGAAACGGATTTGTCAACGGATAAAACGGATTGAACGGATGTAGTTGGAATGTAGGGGTCGGATTTATCCGACCCGAAAGAAGAAAGACTGATCTTGAAGACAGTTGCCATCATAGCGGCAGGCGGCACGGGAAAGAGAATTGAAGGGGATTTACCCAAGCAATTTCTGTCTGTGGGAGGCAGACCCGTACTGGCACACACCGTAGCTAAATTTCAAGACTGCGAGGTGATCGATGAGATCATTCTGGTGGCGCCAAAGGATTATATGGGCTATTGCTCTCAAGCCATAGTGGATGAGTTCTCTTTTAGCAAAATCAAGAAGGTCGTATGTGGCGGCAAGGAGAGACAGGATTCAGTCTATCGAGGACTCAAGGCTTGTCCCGGCAGCACCTCTATCGTGGCTATTCACGACGGGGTCAGACCGCTGATCTCACCGGCTAAGATCTCCGAATCCGTAAAGCTGTGTCAGGAGAAGAAGGCGGTGATTCTGGCGGTTCCGCCCAAAGATACCGTAAAGAGAGCGGAGAATGGTTCGGTCATAACCACGCTGGATCGAGAAAAACTGTGGCTGGTGCAGACTCCTCAGGTATTCGAATATAAGCTTATCCTGAACGCGCACGAAAAAGCCAGAGAAGACGAATTCATAGGTACTGACGATTCCATCCTGGTAGAGAGGTTGGGTCACGCGGTCACCGTGCTTGAGGGAGACTACCAAAACATCAAAATAACCACGGCTGAAGATTTGGCCATAGCCGAGAAATTGCTCGATGTAAGAAAGAAGAAATAACTCCTACTTTAGTGGAAAGGCGAAAACGTGCTCAGAATCGGCATCGGTTACGATGCACATAGATTGACAAAAGGAAGGGATTTGATACTGGGTGGTGTAAAAATCCCGCATGAGAAGGGTCTTTCAGGGCACTCAGATGCAGATGTCCTTTCCCACGCCATTGGCGAAGCGATCCTGGGGGCTTTGTCTTTGGGTGACTTAGGTAAGCATTTCCCAGATACGGACGATAGGTACAAGAATATCTCGAGCTTAAAGATTCTGTCCATGATAAATGATCTGGTGAAAAAGGAAGATGCCCGGATCATAAACGTAGACTCCACCATCGTAGCGGAAGAGCCGAAGCTGTCCGCTCATATTCGCACCATGAGACAGAATGTATCTGAGGTGTTACAAATCGACATGGATCAGGTTTCGGTTAAGGCTACCACAACAGAAGGGATGGGATTTGCAGGAAAAAAGGAAGGTATTGCCGCTTATGCGGCAGTTCTGGTGGAAAAAGAACAGCCGTAGGTCCGAAATGGCGGAGGCTTCCGTACAGGAGATCAAATGGGTGAACTTTTCTGGGTAAAAGTGGAAAACCTTTTGAACCTAGCTTTGACTTACGGAGCTTTCTGGTTCTACGTCTTCATTTTCCTCAGCAGTGTGTTTGAGAATTTCTTCCCACCCTTCCCAGGAGATACGGTAACCTTTGTTGGAGGCTATTTGGCCGGAACCCAGCATTTGACCTTTCCCTTGGTTTTTCTCTCTGCCTGTTTGGGATGTTTGAGCGGCGCCATGCTTCTTTACCTGCTGGGCAAGAACAAGGGACGAAAGGTGTTTCTGAAAGACGGAAAGAGAGTTTTCGATAGGGCACATCTGGAGAAAGTCGAGAAGTGGTTCAAAAGATACGGAGAGAGGGTTCTTGTCTTGAGCCGGTTTTTAGCCGGGGTAAGGTCCGTGGTGGCGCTGGCAGCCGGGGTGGGAAACGTGAGCCTGAAGAAGATGACCATCTATACCTCCATAAGCATTGTTCTGTGGAACGGCATAATCCTCTTCTTTGCCTTCAAGGTTCAGCAAAACTGGCGAGAGATTCTCAGGATGATACAGATTTACAACAAGGTCGTATTGGCAATAGTAGTGCTGTTGACCGTAGTCTGGTTGGTGAAAGTCTTTGCGTGGAAAACAGGTAAGAAGGTTTGAGACAGAAACAGATTCGGGCTCGATGAACTAGGCCCGCGCATTGTAGGAGTCGGATTTGTCCGAACCCTCGATAGAACACAGAATTTCAAAAGGAGATGAATTGAAAATACTAGTGCTAATGGGAGGAACCTCCGCCGAGCGGGATGTTTCTCTGGCTTCAGGCGAGGCAATAGTCAAGGCGCTAAAAGATGCCGGACATCGGGTGTTAGCTCTGGATAGCGCGCGCGAACAGAGTCTTCTTGCAGATAACGGGAAATACATCCCCGAAGGAGTGAAGGAAAAGCCGCCCGATGTGAGGGATCTGGAGAGAGTGAACAAGCAGCAAGCTCTGGAGGCTATCCATTCTTTCGACTTCTCACAGGTGGACGTTGTATTCCTGGCTCTTCACGGAGGGCAGGGCGAGGATGGGACCATCCAGGCTCTTCTGGACCTGACGGGAAAGCCGTACACCGGATCGGGCGTGCTGGCCAGCGCTTTGTGCATGAACAAGGCCATGTCCAAGAAGATATTCGAAAAGGAAGGCATATTGACCCCGGAGTGGTTCCTCATAGAGAACCCTGATCTATCTGATATTTCTGTTGTTGCAAAAAGAATTGAGGGAAACCTCGGCTTTCCCTGCGTGGTCAAGCCGAACAACCAGGGCTCGACCGTGGGGCTTACAGTGGTCAAAGAAAAGCAAGATTTGAAAGGAGCGCTGGAGTTTGCACACCAATATTCCAGTCACATTCTGGTAGAGAGGTACATCGTGGGAAGGGAAGTCACGGTTGGCGTGCTCGGGGACATGCCTCTGCCCGTGGTCGAGATAATCCCGGAGCATGGGATTTATGATTACGAGTGCAAGTATACGCACGGCAAAAGCAAGTATGTATGCCCGGCGGAGATTCCCGAAAAGAAAGCAAAGGAAATTCAGGCGATAGGTTTGAAGGCTTTTCAGGCTCTGGGATGCGAAGGTTACGCCAGGGTCGATTTCAGATATGGAGAAGACGATCAGTTCTACTGCTTGGAGGTAAACACGCTTCCCGGCATGACCTCCCTCAGCCTGGTGCCCATGGCAGCCAAAGCTCTGGGCATCGATTTCCCCGAGTTGGTGGATACGATTGCCAGATTGGCTCTGAAGAAAAGACAGAAGTAGGGTTCACCGTGTTTCTTGATGCTTCGGCAATAGGAATTGCCGGAGCTCGTAGGGTGGGCATCCTTGTCTACGGAATCTGTACGACGGCGCCCATGCCATAGGTAGATCTGCCGCCTTTGGCGGGATCGAGCCCCACTTCTGTAATTGTAAAAGAATGGTGAAGAGACTGTCGTGGATTCTTTTGATCCTCTTAGTCTTGACTTCTTTGGAATGCGGTACAGAGAGAAGGAAATTCATTCCCCCGGAACTGAGAGACAAGATAATCTTTCTTTGTTCCGAAGGCATCTGTACGATTAACGCGGATGGTACTGACCGAGAAGTTATCATTCCTTCCGAAGGAAAGAGCAGATTTTCCAATCCAAGATGGTCGCCGACGAAGTCAGAAATTGCTTTTACCGCTTACATCAAGTTGGAGGGCTGGAGGGGGAGGGGCGATTATGCAAAAGTGCTGGTGGCTGCATCGGATGGGACGCGAGTGGATACGTTAGGACTGATAGACAAACGAAAAAGCAAAATACACAAAAAGAAGGCTTCGGTCCTCCGTGCCGAGGGATGGGAACACGATGTGTCTTTTCATAGTTGGTCTCCTGATGGGAAGTATCTTCTGTATGTCCCTGGCGGTATGCTGGACGTTTCAGCGATTGCCGTAATGGACCGGACGGGAAAGGTAATCACACAATTGGGGGGTGCTTATGCAAGCTTTGGAGGTAGAAACGAAATTGTCTATGTGGGCTTTCACGACAGTATTGTGCAAACATCATCTGATATTTATGTCTACGATTTAGAAAAGAAGGAAAAACGAAGAGTTACCAACGAAACCCAGCAGATGTATCTCTTGCCCGTCTTTTCACCTGATGGAAAGATGATAGCCTTTCAGCATTATGGTCCAACAGGAAATGGGTCATGGAGCAATGAGTTATGGATCATGCGCTCGGATGGTTCGGAAAAAAAGATATTGGCGGAAAAGGGGAAGGACTACGAAGGCGGAGCACTCAGATTCCTTGCATTCTTACCGGACGGAGACAAGCTTGTATTCATTCCTGATGCTGGGGATACGAGCCAAATCTACGTTGTTAACACGGATGGCAGCGGAGTCCGAACACTCACCGAAAAAGTAATCAGAACAACAGGAGAGGCAGGTTGGTCGCCAGCCAGTTTGTCTCCCGACGGAAGGGAAGTTGTTTTTACGTCTGCAAAGGACGGAGACGACGAGCTTTATATCGCGGACATTAATGGAAATGGCCTTAAGAAACTGACAAACAATTCAGTCATCGACTGCTGCCCAAACTGGTAACCGGTTCTGAAATGGGATTTGGCGAGAACAAAGCGGTCGATTCTCATTTGAGGCGCAAACGAAGAAAAGAGTAACCTGCACCGGTACGCACTCAGAGGACTCACAGGTGAAAGAAGTCAGTATGCGCAGGTGTCTTCGCACTGCTGTTCTGGCTGGCCTTGTTGTTTGGGTTTGGCTTGTCCACGTTAATGGAAGTCAGCCCATCGTGCCCGAAAAGGACATTGAGATGAGCCTTACCTTCTCGTCAGAGCCGGAGTTGGGCAAGCAGTTCGCCGTTACTTTTATCTTCACTCCTCGGGAGCAGATACTGCACGCGAGTGAACTTGATGATGTTGCTGAGATACACTTCGATCGAGGGGTGGAACTCATCAGTGGAGTGCCTAAGTGGGAAGGGAGACTAGCGAAGGGGAAGACAGAGACTATTCAAATAGTGGTCAAGGTCACTGAGCCAGGGCACTACACCTTCGCGGGCGCGGTGGCTTCATGCCGAAGCGACCCTCTCCGCTGGCGCAAGGTCCTTGAGATGGAAACCAAAATGGCGGAAGAGATCTTTGAGAAAATCTTCCGGTTTCACAATTACATCTCACACACTCTGTGCATCGGAGAGCCGGACCTACAAAGAGGCAAAGAGATTTGGGTGTACGACGCAAGCACGGGAAAAGCAAGGAAGGCAAGAATTAGTGACGATGCAGTCCCACTTGCATCTTCACTACGTTCTGGGCAAGAAAGGGTGCGGGACGTTGAGAAGCCGTGGGGTGAGTTCCAAGGTGCAGACGAGCCTGAGAAGACAACGGACGTGGTTGAATATGGGTTTCTCACAACCGACGCCGCCGAATGGGTTGAAGACGAGGGGGCTTATCTCGTGGGCAGGCTTAAGCTCAGCAAAGGAAAACCCGTCCTCGTGTTCTTGTATGATGCTGTGTGGGACGAAATCATTCAGGCGGACTTCGAGATAAGGGGGGATTGTTGCCGGTTACGACGATTGCCTGACGGTAAAGCCGAG
>CAYGCR010000067.1:0-16832 GCA_964348415.1 uncultured Ignavibacteria bacterium
CACTCCCCTGAACGCAAGCATCACCACTGCTGGCCGACCAGATTAAGTTGGCGTTACCAATGCTGAACACCTTGAAAATCAAAGTCTCGCTGCCACCCGGGGTGACCTTTATGGGAGGATGATACCAGTGAGTAGGCTGGTCGATCCGGTAAGACGACCGGGGCTCAGCGCCCACCTCCCATTCGGTCAGGTGCAGATACATCACCGGATTGGCCATCCACTGGGTGCCATCCTGAATGGCTGCCCCCGCGTCCAGATCACATATATATTCAACGTGCAGATCACCATCGTACATGTTCTGTGCCAGAGACGACCAGTGTTCGCTCACACAATTTCCAGGGGTGCATCCCGGAGCGTGAGTGTTGGTGAGATTGAAAACTCCTCCCCAGGTCTCTCCGCCGTCGAAACTGCCGCAACCAAAAAGGTCTCCATTGCCCAAGCCTTGATTTGACGCATCCGCGGTATCGAACTGAGTCCAGGTGGCGAACATATAGACCGAGTCACCTCCCGGATGGTAAATAGGATCCTTCGCAGAGATGCTCATCTTGGCCATGAGACAATTGTGCCCTCCTGGTAGATCAATACCTCCTGCCTGCTGATGGCTGGCGATCATACCCACCCCGGACTTTGCGCTCCAGTGGTAAATCCTTGCTACCTGCGGTTGAAAATAACCCGGCTGTTCAGGATCGAAACCGGCGGTCAGGAAGACCACGTGCAAGCTGTCCTGGTAATCATAACAGGCACTGACGTCATGATAAGCCCTCTCCGTGCCGGTACATCCGTAGTCGGTGATCATATGGATCGTGGGAGGCCATTGAGTTCCGTCGACCCAGTCATTACCATTGTTCATAGACTCGATATAGGCCGCATCTTCTATATAATCGCAACTGCCGTCACAGGCTGGACGAAGATAGCCAATGGCTACTCTCTTGGACACCGGCGAAACCGCCACCACCGGGCTGACGCTGCAACTGGTATCGAAATGGCTGATGGGAGCAAAAGAGCCCAGACCATTCTGGTTTTTCTTCAGGGCATAGGTTGCAGTTGCCGCATTTACGAAACTCTGGCAGTACAAGGTCTCTGAGTTGGTCGGACTGATGTAGCATCGCTCATAGGCCAACACATTCGCTCCGGCGGTAAGCTTTCCCTCGGTCATGGTGATGTGGATGTAGTCGATGCCGTCCTGCGCATTGTACAGAACCTCGGCCTTGGGCCACATGCCGTCTTCACCTGAGGGGGCACCCGGGATGTAATCCGGAATGTCCCAGTGCTGGGTGAAAAAGCCGCCACACACGTCATCGTCCACAGTCAGCATGGAGGACCACACCGGAGTACCCGCCGTGCGGTGATGGCAGATTACCGACTTTCCGTCGTGCATATGCGTCTGGCAACAGAACCCGGCATTGACATCTCCTCCGTCCGCATGCACCTGGCCGATATATTGGCCAGTCGGATCCTTGCAGTTGGCATCCACATAGCGTGGACCCGGAGGATACGCATGATCGGTGTACGTCCAGGAAATGTGGCGGTAACCGCCGTTGGTCACGGAGATCATCCGGCTTATGGAGGCATTTTTCTGGAACTCATACCAGGTGTCTCCGATCTGATCGTGCTGAACGACGATTCCGGCCTCAGGCTGGATATCCGCGCAAGTGGCCTTGGCACCGTAACCCAGATACTTGACGGCAGCTCTGGTAGGTGCTGAATAGAACTCGGACCCGGGCGCATCTATGAGGACATCGTCGGAGATGTGCCTCATCCGCTTGCCCTCCGAGGCTTTCTTGGCTGTAGCCGAAAACGCCTGGCCAGCGAAGACCACCAGCCCGAAGCACAGCACGACCAAAAACACTAACAATTTGGCCTTCATTCTTCCCTCCTTTCGGGAAAATGGTTAAATGGTTAGGGCTTTTGTTTGGTCAGTTCCAGTCGCCACTGTGGGGACGGTAATGCTACCTCTCGCTCGTCCTTGCTCGCCCGCAGGATCAGCTTGCACCAAAAGAGAAGACTTGGGACAGACAGATGCTCCGCACCTTTACACGCTTACTGCGAACTCGGTCACTTCTTTTACCTACGGAATAAGCTTCTCTTTCCAGTTGTCGGTGTATAAACGTTTGTCCCTTTGCCCTTTTATTATAACAAATAATTATACCATGTCAAGTAAAAAATAAAAGAAACGAGATTTATAATATCCTGATAAATAAAGGGTTGCAGAATCCGACGAATACAAGGGGCTGAGCGCTCGCAGATTTCGACGCTCCCTTTCGGCGCCGAGCACAGATGCAGTCCGATCTCGCCCCCAGGCTAAAGGCTAAAGACAAAAGGTGCGGATACAGGCTCAGAGAAGAAGATGCCGCAGAAACAACGAACACAGAAGCCCATCGCCAATTGATCAATCCAGTCAACGTATGCCCGCTCGATGAATTCAGCAACTTCTCTTGCAGATTAGCAGCCCGCAGGATCGACCCATCACTTTATCAGCTTTGAGACTTCTTTGAAAAGCGGGGTGCCGGCTTTCTCCAGGAGCTCAAAAACGGCCGACTCCACCGACCCGACCACGGCACCCGCTTGTCTCATTCTGTTCAGAGCGTTTGCGTAGTCCCCTTCTTTTCTGGAACTCACCGCATCATAGGGAACATAGACAAAATACTTCTCGTCCAGCAGATCGTGCACGGTCTGCAGGACGCAGACGTGAGCCTCGATGCCAATCACTAATATTTGCCTTTTCCCGAGGCTGGCAATCTTCTGATCAAAGTCCTGTGCACCGCAGCAGCTGAAAGACAGTTTTTCAATGACACCAACATCTTGAAGAACTTCCAGAATCTGAGGATCAGTTGGTCCCATGCCTTTTGGGTACTGTTCTGTCATCACCATCGGTACTTCCAGCAGCTTGCAAGCCTGAATCAGCTTTCTGCAACTTGAGACTAACCTCTCCCTTTCAAACATGACGTTGAGAAGCTTTGTCTGGATGTCAACGACCACTAGAAGCGTATTGTCCTGTCTTAGTAAATGTGGATGACGCACTGTGTCCTCCCCTATTACCACGTTCTAATTGAATCGCTCATCTGGTCACGGAATTCCGCGTAGTTGCCCGATTCATTGGGCGTGGGCGTCTCCACGTTCTATCTACTGACTCGATGAATCGAGCAACTACGTCCCCGACTTTCAACTCCATCATTCTTCTGGAATTTCGAGAATTCCGGCACCCTGTATTTTGCTCTGCTTCAGCAGTTGAAGAGCTTTATTGGCATCTTTTAGGGGAAAGGTTGTGGTTTCCGTTCGTACAGGAATCTCAACGGCCAGGTTGAGAAGCTCCTGGCCGTCTTTTCTGGTGGCATTGGCCACGCTGCGAAGAGTTCGTTCCTGGTATACGTACTTGGTGTAATCCATCTCTGGGATGGGCGACATATAGATTCCAGCCAAGGCTAGAGTTCCGCCTTTATCCAGCGCATTTAGGGCATCGAGCACCAGCTCTCCTGCTGGTGCAAAGATTATGGCCGAATCAAGCTTCTTCGGCGCCTTGTCCTTTGCCTGTCCGACCCACACAGCGCCCAAATCCTGAGCCAGTTTTTGATGCTCTTTGCTGCGGGTGAACACGAACACCTCGCATCCCCAGTGAATCGCAACTTGAATGGCTACGTGAGCGGAGTTACCAAATCCATAAAGGCCCAGGACTCCTTTGGGTTTTATCTCACTCAACCGCAACGCGCGATACCCGATGATGCCGCCGCAGAGCAAGGGTGCGGCTTGCTGATCTGAGAATCCCTCGGGTATGGGGTAGGCGAAATGCTCGGAGATTGAGGCGTATTGCGCGTATCCACCATCCACGTCATAGCCCGTGAACCGGGCATTCTCGCACAGGTTTTCTCTCTCTGCCCGACAGTATTTGCACTTTCCACAAGCCCAATGCAACCAGGCCATTCCCACCCGGTCACCCTTCTTGAATCTGGTGACCCCGCTTCCAAGCTCCTCGACCACCCCCACCACCTGATGTCCGGGCACCAAAGGCTTTTTATGAAGCTCAAGTTCCCCCTCGACTGTGTGTAGATCCGTGTGGCAGATCCCGCACACCTTGACCTTTACCAGGATCTCCTCCGGCCCAATCTTGGGCTTCTCCATCCGCACCGACTCCAGTGGATTTTTCTCAATTTCCTTAGCTTCCTTCAGTAACATGGCCAACATTTTGTATCCCTCAAGATGGTGGGCTCTTTTTCGATCTTGGATTCCGGTCTAGTTTCACAATTTATTGCTCAAACTCGGAGCTGGCAAGGATAAACTTGTCTGAATCCTTTCGCCTGCCCCATTCGTATTGCATAGTCAGAGAACAATTGGGGTGCCGAGGTGAATAATCGGTATTCCAATGTTGCTCACAAAGCCAGGTCGGCTTGCCCTTTTATTGGAGCGGGATGCGTATACTATTAGATTTTTGTTCTGTGAACCGTAACCTCAACCCAAGGAGGAAAGGATGAAGAAAGCGTGCAGGATGTTGTTGTCAGCATCGCTTCTAGTTCTTTTTGTTTTTGGTTGCGCACTTGGCCAAGCACCTGAGGAGTCGAAAGGACAGGTAAAGAAGATTCCTCAGCGCTCGGACATAGACGACAAATACAAATGGAGGCTGGAGGACATCTATCCCAAGGACGAATTGTGGGAGCAGGACCTCGGCAGGGTGGAAGCTCTTCTTCCCGAGATGGAGAAGTTCAAGGGGCACCTGACGGAGTCCGGCAAAACCTTGCTGGACTGCCTGGTGATGCAGGATTCCATCTGGAACATCTTCGACCGGCTGTGGGTTTACGCGGGCATGAAACGAGACGAGGACACCCGCGTCTCCAAATACCAAGAACTCTCAGACCGCGCCTCCGCCCTCCTGAGCAAAGTGAGTGAGGCTTTCTCCTTTATCGACCCGGAGATATTGGGCATAACGCCGGACAGGCTGGACCAGTTGATGAAGGAGGAGAAAGGCTTGGCTCTATACGCGCATTACATTGACACCATTCTGAGAAAAAGAGAACACACCCTTTCGACTGCAGAGGAAGAGCTGCTAGCCCAGGCGGGGAACTTAGCCCGCATCCCGCGGGCCGTATTCACCATGATAAACAATGCTGACGTCAAGTTTGGCTCCATAGTGGATGAAGAGGGAAACGAGGTCCAAATCACCAGGCAGCGATACTCCAAGTTCCTGGAGTCGACCGACCGTCGCGTGAGAAAAGACGCCATGGACACCTACAATGAGGCTTGGCTGGGTTACATCAATACCCTTGGTGCCACCCTGGCCGGGGCCATCAAGAAGGATATGTTCTACGCCAAGGCAAAAAACTATGGCTCTTCGCTGGAGGCCGCGCTTTACCCCGACAACGTTCCCGTTGAGGTGTTCGATAATCTGGTGAAGACGGCGAACGAGAACCTGGATGCAGTTTACAGATACGTCAGTCTCAGGAAGAAATTTCTAGGGCTGGATGAGCTACACAAGTACGATATGTGGGTTCCTCTGGTGCCGGAGGCGAGAATGGATATCCCTTACGATTCAGGCATGGCCATCGTCCTTGAAGCTCTGAAGCCCATGGGGAAAAAGTACGTCAGCGAACTGAAGGATGGCTTCAATTCCGGCTGGATGGACGTTTACGAGACGGAAGGTAAACGCAGCGGAGCCTATTCCTGGGGCGCTTATTCTACTCACCCCTACATGCTCTTAAACTACAACAACACCCTGGATAACCTGTTCACGGTAGCGCACGAAATGGGACACAACATGCACCGGCTGTATACCAACCGAACGCAGCCGTACATCTATGCCGGACATTCTCTATTGGTAGCCGAGGTAACTTCGGCAGTCAACGAAATGCTCTTGATGGACTACATGCTTAAGCACGCCAGGAACAGGGCAGAGAAGCTCTACCTGCTCAACTATTACATTGAGATGATCCAGGGGACCTTCCACACCCAGGTGATGTTCGCCGAATTCGAAAGGGACGCGCATGCAAGAGCGGAAGCCGGAGAAGCCTTGTCTGCAGAGTCTATGCGGCAGATGTATCGAGACATATATCAAAAGTATCAGGGGCCGGATCTGGTGCTGGATTCGCTGGATGATCTCGGCTGCCTGCGGATTTCGCATTTCTACAGGAACTTCTATGTATACAAGTACGCTGCCGGGCTGGCCGCAGGCTCCGCCATCTCCCGGAAGATCCTGACAGGTGACAAGGACGCACTAAAGCGGTACATTGAGCTCCTGGAGGCAGGCCAAACCGATTATCCCGTAGCCCTCCTGAAGAAAGCAGGCGTGGACATGGCCTCGCCCGAGCCGATAAACGCAACTGTAGAGCTTTTCGCCGACCTGGTGGATGAGTTCGAGAAGCTCTTGCTGGAGTGAGCTTACAGCTAACATCTGATACTAACTGTTTTTCGTTCTTCTGAACATAGAATTGTATGGGCGCCATTTCTGGCGCCCATTTTTGTTTAGGTTTAACCGTTCAAACCCCTGAAGATTTATCTCCAACTTTTAAGGCCGGTTCTAAGGCGGATCGAACAACCGAGATCCAGTACACGATAATATTAAAGAAAGAACCCACAGGAGTCGAAAACCAGTTAAAGAGGGGATACGCAAAGGCCAAAAGCAAAAAAGGAGGGAGCCATGAAAAGATTCCTTCTGGGGCTTTTATGCATAACAGTTTTGCTATCCTTCCTGCTCAGCTGCACGCCGGTCATCTATGTTCCGAAGGGACCGCCACCGCGCAAAGTGGAGGTTAAGTCTCCACGACCCGGTCCGAAAGCTGTCTGGGTGGATGGGCACTGGAAGTGGACCGGCAGTCAATACGTATGGGTTCCTGGACACTGGGTGAAGAAGCCCAAAGGCCAGTGGGTGGCGGGACATTGGAAGAAAACACCACATGGCTGGAAGTGGAACAAGGGGCACTGGAAGCCGTAATCATGCGGTGTTGAGAGAGTCTCTCAGAGTTTGGCTGTCCCGAGAGGACACAGTTATCCTCTCGGGACGTTATATTATACCACGCCGGGTTCATGACCTTGTCTCATCCTTTTGTACTTGACAAATCCCTCTTTTCCTGTTTAACTCAGCTAAGTTGCCATGGAAGAGCTGATCGCCGTTCTGGAAGAAATCGACAGCTACGTCTGGGGTCCACCCCTGATTATCTTTCTCCTGTTTGTAGGTATCTTCCTCACCATAAGGTACAGATTCCTTCAGGTTACCAGATTTAGACACGCTCTGGATCTAATCAGCGGGAAGTACGACGATCCCAGAGAGGAGGGCGAGATCACTCACTTTCAGGCTCTTTCCGCCGCTCTTTCTGCCACCATCGGTACAGGGAATATTGCTGGCGTGGCTACCGCCATCGCCGCCGGCGGACCGGGGGCCGTATTCTGGATGTGGGTAACCGGAGCCCTGGGAATGGTCAACAAATTCGCTTCAGCTTGCTTGGGATTGAACTTCAGAGTGATTCACGCTGATGGCACTGCGTCTGGGGGGCCCATGTATTACCTGGAGCGAGGGATGAAGCTGAAATTCCTGGGCTGGCTGTTTGCATTCTTTGCGGCAGTAGCCTCGTTCGGAATCGGAGACATGGTCCAGTCGAATTCGGTGGCCAAGCCTTTGGAGGAGCATTTGGGAATTCCATCCTTAGCAACTGGACTGGTGGCAGCCTTTCTGGTGGGACTAGTGATTATCGGAGGAATCAAGCGAATCGGAAGGGTGGCTTCACGCATCGTTCCTTTTATGTGCGTTGTGTACGTGGGCTCCGCTGTCATCCTTTTGTTGCTTCATCTTGACAAAATCCCGCAGGCCATTGGTATGATCTTCAAGCACGCTTTTAGCCCCACGTCTGCTGCAGGAGGATTCCTGGGAGCCACAGTAGCCCAGACTATCAGATTCGGCGTTGCCCGTGGTCTTTTTTCCAATGAGGCGGGTTTAGGATCGGCTTCCATCGCTCACTCTGCAGCGAAGACCAAAGAGCCTGTCCGGGAAGGTCTGGTGGCCATGGTTGGACCTTTCGTGGACACCATCGTTATATGCACCATGACCGCTTTGGTGATCATAACCACGGGAGCCTGGAAAAGCGGACTCACCTCGTCACCACTCAGTGCCCATGCCTTTGAATTGGGGCTTCCCTTTGTAGGCAAATGGGTCGTCACCTTCGGGCTGGTCTTCTTTGCCTTCTCCACCATGATCACCTGGTCCTACTATGGGGATCGATGCACCGAGTATATACTGGGAAGCAAAGCCGTCATGCCTTACAGGTGGCTGTTTTGTCTGCTCATCCCCGTGGGGGCAATAGTAAAAATCGACTTAGTCTGGCTTTTGACCGACATAATGAATGGCTTCATGGCTTTCCCCAACCTGGTGGGCATTCTGGGCCTAAGTGGGCTAGCAGTCAAGATGATCAACGACTATTTCTCACGCCCCCAAGAGCCCCTAAAATCAACGATCCCGTTTCGTTACTCTCCTCCCGAGAGGCGGTAAGAGTCTGGAGAAGCAGAGAAATTCAAGCTCCGACGATCCGGACCACCTAAGAGAAAACACTTTTCAGCCGCTCCTTGTTTTCCCGCTGCATTTATCCGCTTGCCCCGCCCATTTGGGATCCAGACCTTGATTGCCTGCGGTTATGCGAATCGCGAAAAGTCGATATCAAGGTAAGGGATATCGTTTTCGATCTTGTGCCTCCACCCAAGAAACGCTGACTTTCGATTTTGCGTCATGCTCTTTGACGACCACTCCGGATAATGGAGAACAAACTTGGATATCATCCTCAGCCTCAGGAAACTCGGTACCTGCTCCATCCAGTAGCTGTCGATGCGGTTTTCCCGACGATAGCCCTTCACGAAGTTATCAAGGAAGTGATAGGCAAAGGATGTCTTGTTCATCCCCTGAGTCGGGGCCATGACTGCGTAGAACAATATGATGCCAATATCCGAAGCAAACCAACTGCGCTCGCAGAAGTCAAAGTCAGTCAGTATAAGGTCTTTCTTATGGATCAGCACATTCCACGGGTGGGCATCTCCATGAATAAGGCCGTAGGAACCCCTGCTCTTGGGCAGGCTGTGCAGTATTCTCAACAGATCGCCGTATTTCTGACGAACAAGAGATTCCGAAGCAGGCAAGTACCTATCGATGTTGGCAACCCAGTCCTGCTCATACCACTTCATTCTCCGAAGTGACTTGTCTTTGGGCGCGTATCTCTTCGTCAGGGCATGCATTCTGCCAATAGTCCCGCCGTACCTCACGAAGAAATCAGTATTCCATTCATCCGGATCATCAAAGACTATCTGCCTGCCCTCCGCCTTCTCAAAAGAGACAGCCGCATAAGAGGAATCCTCGTCTTCAATGATCTCAACTGGGTTTCCGTTTTCGGAGGCAATCGCCCGTGGCGCGCGCACTGCATTGTCGGCAAGATAATTGATCCAGTCGACTTCACCCTCAATCAGTTCGAAGTCAACATAGAGTGGATGGGTCAGCCTCAAGATGTAACTCCTTCCATCGCGTTCATATTGATGGAGCGATTTCTCGACGAACCTTTTATCCTCGGCAGCCTTCACTGAATCATGCAATCTTACCAGCTTGCCGTCGGCTATGCCGAAGCGATTTGCTGCTTCCTTTAGGATTCGATCAGCGATGTGATCCAAGAGCGCTTCCTTCCTTTCGTACGTATGCCGGCACTGCTGAATCCGCAAAGCTGAATCAGGACGCGCTTCCTGCCCTTGCGCCGGGCCTGAGAGAAGGTCAAAGCCGACACCTCTATGTGATCGATTTGATACCCGGAGCCCTTCCCGAAGTCGCGGTCCCAAGATGATGCTCTGCTATCTTCAGCGCTTCTTGATTTGTCTGCGCCACTTTTGGATATTTTTCCACTTTTTCTTAGCATCAAGCCTAGCCCTCTGATCCTTACGAATAGTCAGGTGCATAAGTTCCTTTTTCAGTTTGAAGTAGCTGCTGAGTCTCTTGGCATTCAACCGACCGTCTTGGATTGCCTGCCGCACCGCGCATCCCGGCTCCCCCTGGTGTCTGCAGTCTCTGAAATGGCACCCAAGAGCGAGCTCTTCGATGTCATCGAAGGTCCTCCTGAGTCCGTTTTCGTCACTCCACATGGCGAGCTCGCGCATTCCCGGCGTGTCGATAACGACACCTCCGGTTGGAAGAATGATCATTTCCCGGTGGATGGTGGTATGCCGTCCTTTGTTGTCATATGCACGGACTTCCCGCACCTTGAGACGATCTTCTCCCAGGAGGCCGTTTATGATGGTAGACTTGCCCACACCTGAGGAACCCAGAAATGCTGCCGTCTTCCCGCTGCCCATGTGCTCGTGAAGGATATCCAATCCTTGCTTTTCCACAGCGCTGACGGGATGAACCGGAATGCCGGATGCAATGGTCTCAACTTCTTTTAGGCGTACCTCCAAGTCCGGACAAACATCTGACTTGTTGAGCACAACAACAGGAGTGGCTCCACTGTCCCAAGCCACGGCGAGGTAGCGTTCGATGCGGCGCAGATTGAATTCACCATCCAGCCCGCTGACCAGAAACACCGTGTCCACGTTTGCCGCCAGAACCTGCTCTTCGGTTTTTCCGCCGGTATCGGGCATACCTCCTGAAAGAATAGCCTTTCGGGAAAAGCTGCTCTTCCTGGGAAGGACGGCATGGATTGTTGCTCTTCCCTCTTCCGGTCGGATCGAAGCCGCAACCCAGTCGCCCACGGCAGGAAACCCGCCTCTTGAGTGCGCCTCATATCGGAACTTTCCCGATATCTCAGCCGTCAACTCAACCCGTTCACTGAAGACAAGATAACTGCGCTTATGCTCCTGCGCTACCCTTGCTGGACTTAGACTCTGTTTTTTGAATTTCTCAAAATTCCGTTCAAAAAAAGAATTCCAGCCTATATCTGTCAAATTCATTGCTACATTCCTCTTGATTAGATGTGTTCGCTGACGGTTCACACACAGATCTTCGTGCCAACACTGTCAGAGATCATGCCCCAGCATCCGATTGCGTCTGTGAACCGAAGACAAAGAGGCCGCGAAATGGCTATTCCGCGGCCTCGGATACGTTGATAATTAGCAAGAACCGCGGACACATGTCACGCCCGCGGCCCATATATGGAAAACGGTACTTCCTTAGCAGGAAACCCGTCGGCTCTCTCTACTCAGGACCGTACGTCTACAAGCAGTGTTCCCGGGGCGTGACGATACCATGATCTTTTTGCTTTCGGCTTTCATTAATCACGCCTCCTTTCTGGATAAACTGGCAAATAATGTTGTCCAGTCCTTTGCAGAATACGTACCGTTCCCCCAAGACCTCAATTCCTGATACGAACACCGCTGTGCAAAGTTGCATGAAACCCTTGGCTCGGTCCACGGTGCTTAGGCCAGGCAGGGTCTGCGATTTTCTGGTTGACATGGGTAAAAAATTCGTTATATAGGTATTCAACAGATTGATGCGAATATCGTACTTAGTTACGAAGGCTTTGCGAGCTTAAGATGATACGCATAAAGAACTTAACTAAGAGATTCGGCGAACTCAAGGCAGTGGACGACGTCACCTTTGACGTACATACCGGCCAGATTCTGGGATTCTTGGGACCCAACGGTGCCGGAAAAACCACCACCGTCAGAATCATCACTTGCTATTTGGCTCCTACATCCGGAAAGGTGGAGGTGGATGGTCTGGATGTGTCTGAACATTCCCTGGAAGTAAGAAAGAAGATCGGTTACCTTCCAGAAAATGCTCCTCTTTACTCGGAGATGAACGTTCTGGATTATCTGCGTTTCATCATGGGCGTAAGGGGAGTAGCCAAAGAGCGCTGGAGCGAGAGAACCAACGAGATAACCGACGTTTGCGGTCTCGGTCCGGTCATAAACAGAAACATTGGGGAGCTCTCCAAAGGATTCAGGCAGAGAGTGGGGCTGGCGCAGGCCATGGTGCATAATCCTGACATTCTTATCTTAGATGAGCCCACCAGCGGTCTTGATCCTAACCAGATAGCAGAGATACGAAGCTTGATCAAGGAGCTGGGGAAGGAAAAGACGGTGATCTTATGCACCCACATCCTCCCGGAAGTCGAAGCCACCTGCAGTCGGGTGCTGATAATAAACGAAGGCAGGATCGTAGCTGACGGATCACCGACGGAACTTCAGTCCAGCTTTCAAGGAAAAGAGCAGATTTATCTTGAACTCAAGACCCCCTCTGAGGATGTGCAGGGCAAACTGGCAAGGTTGGAGAACGTGGAAAACGTGGAACGCATTTCAACCGAAGGGGATGACCTGAAGAAGTTCACCGTGGATTGCACCAAAGGTGTGGATCTGCGGGAAAACCTTTTCCGCCTGGCCGTCGAAAATGACTGGATCCTCCTGGAGATGAGACAAGAACAGGCAAGCCTGGAAGATGTTTTCCGACAGCTAACCACCTCTTAAGGCGAAGTAAGATGTCGAACCAAGTAGCCGTTTTCTGCAAGAAGGAACTCAGAAGCTTCTTTGATTCGCCCATCGCTTATATCGTGATCACGATTTTCCTTTTGATCACCGGCTGGTTCTTCTTCAGCGACCTGTTCCTGGTTAATCAGGCTTCCCTGAGAAATCTATTTGGCATCGTGCCTTTTATTTTCATGTTCTTCGTGCCAGCCGTGACCATGCGTCTGATCTCTGAGGAAAAGAGAAGCGGCACCATCGAGGTACTTCTGACCCTGCCGGTGAGAGATCACGAGATCATATTGGGTAAGTTCCTCGCCGGGTTGATCCTCATCTTCGCGGCGGTGATTCTGACCTTCGTCTACACCTTGACTCTCTCGGGACTGGGAGACCTCGACTTCGGGTCGGTGGTGGCGGGTTACATCGGCCTGATCTTTTTGGGAGCCGCTTATCTTTCCATAGGAGTATTCACCTCCAGTTTGACTCAGAATCAGATAGTAGCATTCATCACCAGCTTTGTTATCATATTCGCCTTGTTCATGCTGGACAAGGTTTTGATATTTATGCCCGGCTTTCTGGTTTCCTTTTTCGAATATGTGAGCGTTGACTATCACTTCTCTAATATTGCCCGGGGAGTGATAGACTCCCGGGACGTGATCTATTACCTGTCGATTATCTTTCTCTTTTTGTTTCTGGCAGTCAGGGCTCTGGAGAGCAAGAAATGGAGGTAGTCTAGGACATGAAAGAGAAATTCCGCTACGGTGTTGGATCTGCCCTTACACTTGTATTGATACTGGCCATACTTCTGGTGCTAAATCTGATCTCGGTGAATCTTTTCGCCCGACTGGACCTTACCGAAGGTAATGTCTTCAGCCTGTCCAGAGCCAGCAAAGACGTGGTGCGAAGTCTGAACGACCGGCTCATTATCAAAATGTACTTCACCAAGGACCTCCCGCCTCCCTACAACAGCTACGTCCGCTATCTGAAGGATAAGCTGGAGGAATACCAGGCCTATGCCGGGGGGAATCTGAAGCTGGAGATGATCGATCCCGGCGAAGAGGGAAAGGAGCTGGATGCGCAAAGGTACGGGATTCCTCCGCTTCAGGTGAACGCCATGGAGAACGACAAGATCGAGATAAAAAAGGTCTACATGGGGATGGTGCTTCTGTTTGAAGATAAAAAAGAGGTAATCCCGGTGGTGCAAGATGTCTCCGGACTGGAGTATGAGTTGACCAGCACCATAAAAAGGATTTCCACCATGTTTCTCCCTTCGGTAGGCTTCTTGATCGGCAAAGACGGGCCGGATCTGGACGCCGACCTTAGCTATCTTAACCAAGCGCTCAGCCGGCACTACAGGGTCAAAAGGATCAATCTGGATGAAGGGGACCGTATTCCTATAGACGTGAGAGTCCTGGTCATCTTGGGCCCCAAGAGGGGATTTTCCACCTGGGAAAAATACGGCATCGATCAGTACCTGATGAAAGGGGGCAAGCTGGCGTTCTTGCTAAACCATATAGACGTGGACATCCAGCAGGCCCTGGCCCAGAAGCAAGATTTGGGCATAGAGGATTTCCTGAGCAATTACGGGATCAAGATCAACGATGATCTGGTAATAGACTGGCAGTGCAATCGAATCGGGGTCACCCAGCAGCGCGGAATGTACACTGTTCAAAATATCATGAACTATCCCTACTTCCCCCTGGCCACTGATTTCAACAGAGAGAATTTGATGGTCAAGGATCTGGAGACGGTCAGCTTCAGTTACGTCAGCTCGCTTGACTCCAGCCTAGCTTCGACTAAAGGTCTCCGGTTCGAAAGTATAATCCGGTCTTCAAAAAACAGCGGTATCCAGGTCGCTCCTTTCGACATAAACCCGTTGAGACAATTTGCCCCTGAAGACTTTGCCCAGGGACCCCTGGTTTTGGGGGCCGCAATTCAAGGAAGCTTCAAAAGCTATTTCTCAGACGTGGATCAATCCCAGCTTGAGTCGGAGATCGGCTACGTTGAATCCACTCTGACTCAGAGTCCGGAGAACCGGCTGGTGGTTGCCGGAGACGCTGACTTCATCATGGACAAAAACCTCAGGGGAAATGATAATCTGGCATTCTTCTTGAACATGGTGGACTGGCTCACCCAGGATGAGGCTTTGATAGGTATCCGATCCAGGCAGGTGACCTCCAGACCACTTAAGGATGTTTCACCTGGAGGCAAGAAACTGATCAAATACGGAAACACGTTTGGCCTGCCCTTTCTGGTCATAGCATTTGGCGTGGTCAGGTGGCAGATAAGAAGACAGGTCAGGAGAAAGAGTACAATCTCTTAGTCCACTCCAGGCATGAAAAAGCCGATTTATGTTCTTATAGCGGTTTTTCTGCTCTTCGTGACCATCTACCTTGTCTTGGTTCAGAAGGAGAAGAAGACCTTTTCTCCAAGGACGGTCGAGAATTTTCTCGGGCTGGACAGCGTCTCGGTTAATCGGATCGAATTCATAAAGTATGACACCAAGATGGTTTTTCAAAAGATCGGCCAGCAATGGTACATAGTCGAACCTGATTCGTACCGGGCTGATAACAAAGCCATAGGCCAGCTGGTCAGCCTGGCCAGCCATCTGACGGTGGGGGAGATAATCTCGTCCAATCCGGAAAAACAGATTTTATTTCAAGTGGATAGCTTGACTGGCACGGGACTGGACTTCTTCTCCGGAGACAGGCAGCTGGCCTCTGTGGTGGTGGGGAAGATGTCTGACGATTACATGCACGCATATCTGCGCAAGACAGGCTCTGAGGATGTTTACCTGGCAAAGGGATTCTTCTCCAGCATAACGCAACAAAGGGTGGATCACTGGAGGGACCGCCAGATTCTTGCTTTCGATCCAGGGCTGGTTACGGAAGTGGAGTTCACCCAAGGTAAGGACAAATTCAAATTGACCAGAGAAGATACCGTGTGGCAACTAAGCGCTCCTCCCTATCGAGAGACCGCGACTGCTGATCACGAGAAGACGGAAGATTATATCAGAACCTTGGCCGAGATAAGAAGCGACAAATTCCCCCTGAAGAACGAAATCGTTGGAATGCGCTTTGAAAACCCGGAACTGGTGATCAAACTCACCTTCGCTGACGGTCACGAGGAGAAGCTACTCGCCACGAAGGCGTCGGGAGAAGGTAATCGTTACTTTGTTAAAACAGACCAGAGTGAAAGCGTCTTCGTTCTATTCGAATATAACTACAAGAGACTGGCCAAGAAGTTGGAGGATTTCCAGCCCGAGGCGGAAGAATCCTAAGAATTTGCTGCCGTTTCGCACCAACTGAGCCCATTCGCCTTTTGGGGCTCCCAATTCCTAATCGGTCCAAGCTCACGATAACAGTCTGCCGACTGAGCTTCAGGTCCGCCCCCACCGGCATTAGCCCCTATTCCGTGTGCTCGATGAATCCAGCAACTACAAAATATGTTATTTCTTCTTACGGTGGGAATTGATCAGACCTCTCAGTCTTTCGGTTGCATTCCTGGCCGCCCGGGCAAAATCTTCACCGGGCGAAGCATAAAGAATGGCTCGGGAGGAATTTATTATGGCCAACTCGCCATTCCTGTCCGTGCCGAATTTTACGGTCGACTCTATATCCCCGGCCTGCGCTCCCACGCCCGGAATCAGCAGCGGCAGTGAGGGACCGATCTCTCTGACTCTTCTCAGCTGTTCCGGATGGGTTGCACCCACCACCAGACCGCAATTGCCTTTTTCGTTCCAGCTTAGAACCCTCTCAGCCACAATTTGGTACAATGGCTTTCTATCCACCCTCAGAAACTGAAAATCCCTGGCACCCTGATTGGAGGTCAGGCAAAGCACAAAGGCACAATTCTCTTCGTATTCCAAAAACGGCGCAACCGCGTCTTTTCCCATGTAAGCATTGACGGTCACCGCATCGCCTTTTAGCTCTTCAAAAACCGCCCTGGCATACATTTCAGCGGTATTTCCGATGTCGCCTCTCTTGGCATCTATGATTACGGGTATCTCCTTGGGGATATATTCGCAAGTCTTCTTCAGAGCATCCCATCCTCCGGAACCTAAAGCTTCATAGAATGCCGTGTTCGGTTTGTAAGCGCATACAAGATCAGAGGTGGAATCGATGATCTTTCGATTGAAAGCAAATCCCGGGTCTTCTTCCTTCAGAAGATGTTGAGGGATTTTTTGCAGATCCGTATCCAGGCCAACACACACCAGAGAATCGTTCTTTCGGGAAACATCTAAGAGTTTCTCAACAAATTTCATCTTGTAAACACTCAGTCTTCAAAGGTGCAATAGCCCTCGTGACCCTTCATCTTTTTCACCAATATATTCTTTCAGGGGAGGTTGTCAAAAGCTTTCTTCAAAAGGGGGAGACTTCCATACTGTCAAGCTAATTGTGTAAATTGGTGATTGGGCACATCCTGGGGTTGAT
>CAYGCR010000068.1:0-16769 GCA_964348415.1 uncultured Ignavibacteria bacterium
GCGAGATGCTTCTCTGGTCTACCGGCTACACCAACCCCCAGAACACCTGCGAGGGTCCCGAGGAGGAGTGCTACATGCAGTGGGACAACGGATCCCCAGCCTATTTCTTTTCCGGTTGGAATGTCGGCGACCAGTCAGCCATGCATTTCAACCCGGCGGCCATGTGTCCGGATTGTGACCCCGATTACTATCCGTTCCAGGTGACCCGGGTGGAAGGCCTCTTCTATGATCACGCTGGCGTCGGCGTTCCTCTGGACGTGATCGTTCACTTCTATGAGGCTGGCGACATCTGCATGGGGCCGGGGACTGAGATCTATTCCTTCCCGTACACCGTCACCACTTTCTATCCGGACATGACCGTTATTCCGGTTCCCGAATTGCTCTGCCTGGAGGATGACTTCTTCGTATCGATCGAGTTCAACAGTGGAACAACCGGATCGATCCCCTGCCTGCTGATGACCGATGAGGTTCCCGATACCTGCGTCCAGTGGAACGAGTACTTAGACTACGGCTGGATCGAATGGTGGGACTTCTGGTCACCGCCCCCTCCGGGGTACAACGTGCTGAGGGTGGCCGGAGTATGTGCCGCCCCGGAGTGCTATCCGGGTGAGGAGTGCTACATGTTCCAGGGTTCTGGCGCACCAGCCTCCTACTGGAGCGGCTGGGGCGAAGGAGACGGCGTGGCCAAGTACTATGATCCTACAGAGCACTGCACTGCTCCAGTCTATCCGGTAAGGATCGATGCGGTGGACGTGGCGCTGTATGACTATCCCGGTGTTGGGGCGGTCGACGTTGAGGTGGCCATCTACCTGGAGTGCTCAAACCCGTGCGACGGTCCGGGGACCGAGATATACCGAACCGATCCCATCAACGTCACCACCTTCTATCCCAACGTGGCAACCATCACGCTTCCGGAGTTAGTCTGCATCTACGAGCCGTTCTTCGTGGCCATCCACTATCCCAACGTGGTGGGTCAGGTGCCCAGCGTGCTGTTTGACGATAACTCTGTACCGTACGACACCTGCCATGCCTGGATGTGGTACGAGAGTGCCGGATACTCCCCGCCGTGGTATGAGTGGTGGGAGTTCTGGGCTCCACCTCCTCCAGGGAATCCCATGATCTACGTGCTGGGATACACCCAGTCGCCGGCATGCGACATCCCGCAGTGCGATACCACCATAGAGAGGCTGCCGGGCGGAGAATATGCTTCCTACTACTGGAGACAGCCGCCCAATGACTCGCTTCTCAACATGAGATTCGAGATGCCGGCAGATCATGGCGGAAGGCTGGAGTACTTCAACGTGGCATTTTATCAGACCGGTACCTCTGGAACTCCCGATCCGGAGTTCTACGTGTGGTTGTCCGACGGATTGTTCCCGCTGGACAACAACCCGCCATTCCAGGCTATCGCCGGCTTCAACATCACTTTCGGCGACATAGTCTGGTATCCGGGTTACACCACGGTTCAGACTTACGCTTATAACCTGGTCTTCGATCCCGGTGAGATGTTCCATATCGGAGGCGGTCACGCCTGGGAAGCTGGCGACGAGCTGGCCTGGCTGTCTGACGACGGTGCTGTTGCCACCGATCGTGCCAGCGGCTGGTATGAAGGCGCCTGGGAGGGCTATGATCCCTACAACTTCATGATTGATGCCTACATGTGTCCGTTTGCGCCTGAGGCACCCACCTTCACCATGAAGTGCAGGCCCTCTTTAGGCTATGCCACTCCGGGTGATCCTCCGGTCAACGTCTACACGGTGGAGCTGACTCCCATCATCGGTTACGCCGAGAACGTTACCTTGAGTCTGCTTTCCGTGGATCCGCCGGCTGCCATCAACGCCACCTTCACTCCCAACGGTGTGCCTCCCCCGGACACCCTGGACGTGGCCATCACCGTGGACATGGGTGTGGCTTATGGTGACTACACCTTGACCTTCCAGGGCGTGGGTGACGACGGACAGACCAAGACCTGCGATGTCACCTTGAGAGTCCAGCCGCCGTTTGACGAGGCCACTGTGGAGTTCTTCCATGGATTCCAGAGAACCTCGAACTTCGGAGCGGTTGGAAACGACGTCAGGGACAACTTCGTCTGGTATGGCACCAACTACCTGTTCGATGGTAGCGTGATATCCGCAGTGGCTGGCGATCCACAGGCAGATCATTTCGCTCTGGATGCTTATGACTGCGAGCACGTGGGGTTCGTGCCCAGCCAGCACCTGGTCAAGACCTACGAGCCGTGGTGTCCGGGAAGCGATTATGAGGAGTACTATGGCGAGGTCGCTTACTCCAACTTCTACACCGAAGAGGACGTGATCTCCTGCGAGTACGACTCGTTCTTCGTGATCGGTCTGAAGGACGTGGATTGCACCGACTTCTCCATCAAGATCAAGATCTACTACAATCCCACTCAGACTCCCATCCCGGAGCTGTGGATCGGCTTGTTCGAGGACTGGGACATCGGCAATGCCTATGACAACTGGGTGGAGATTGATCCGGATCACAACCTGGTCTGGCAGTGGGACGTGGCTGATCCTTCCATCGTGTTCGGAATCTTTAAGGCTCCGTTCTACGATGAGCCCATGCACAGCATCGTGGGTGTGAACAACGCCTACTACGTCTGGCCTAATGCCGGATTCTGCGCTGGCTGGGGTCTGGATTCGCTGTGGTATCTGATGACCAGGGCTGGATACTATCCGCCTTATGACATCAATGCGGACAGCAACGACATGTCCCTGCTGATGACACCTCCGCCGTTTGCACTGAATCCCGGTGACAAGCACATGGAGATCTGGATCGACTTCGGAAGAAACCTAAACGACGGGTTCACCTGGGAGCAGTGGTACCACAAGATCCTCAGGTACGTCGGATTCTACAGAGGAGACGTCAACGCATCGGATACTCTGGAACTGCCCGCACTGGACGTGAGCGACTTAGTCTACCTGATCAACTACCTGTACAAGGGTGGTCCCGCACCACAGCCCTTTGCCGATCAGGGTGACGTGGACGGTCAGCCCAATCCCAAGGACGCGACTTGTCCCAAGAACAACGTCAACGCTGGAGACGTTGTCTATCTGATCAACTACGTCTGGAAGGGCGGACCTCCACCGGTCGACTACGTGCGCTTCATCGAGCAGTACTGGAGCAGACCGAGCCTGTTCACCAGTCCCAACTGGTAACAAGGTCGACCAGAACTGACCGACAACAAAATCACCCCTGCCTTCTTGGCGGGGGTGATTTTTTTGGCTTTGATCAGTGTTTATCCCTCTGATCGGCAGCTTGACAACTGGCGAGATCTGTGTGTCGGCCAAATCGGAGAATTGCCCCTCCCGCTGTGAGGAAATGACCTTTAACTGTAAGGGAAGGCATCCAGCCTTGCCCCTACAATTCTGGAAGAAGCAGAGAGGTTTCTTAGTTAGGTTCCCAACTCCCAGGCCGCAAGGTATTCTTTTTGCTCCGGGGTGAGACGGTCGATTTTAACACCCAAAGATTTAAGCTTCAATTGGGCGATCTGAGAGTCGATCTTCTCAGGTACGGGGTAGACTCTGTTTTCTAATTCTCTAGCGTGTCGCACCAGATACTCGGCGGCGAGAGCCTGATTGGCAAAGGACATGTCCATCACGCAGGCGGGATGTCCCTCTGCAGCGGAAAGGTTCACCAGCCGCCCGTCGGCAAGCAGGTTTATCCTTTTGCCGCCAGGAAGCGTAAACTCGGTCACAGACTCCCTTATCTGCCTTTTCTTTTTCGCGATTCTCTTCAATCCGGGAATATCGATCTCTACGTTGAAATGTCCGGAGTTGCACACCACCGCATTGTCTTTCATCACCTTGAAATGCTCCGGCCGGATGACGTTTATATCTCCGGTAACTGTACAGAATACGTCCCCCACCCTGGCGGCCTCTGCCATGGGCATAACCCGGAAGCCATCCATAACCGCTTCGATAGCCTTCAACGGGTCCACCTCGGTTACGATGACGTCCGCTCCCATACCTTTAGCTCTGGTGGCCAATCCGCGGCCGCACCATCCATAGCCTGCTACCACGAATTTGGATCCCGCCAGCAGGGCGTTCGTGGCGCGCAAAATTCCGTCTATGGTGGACTGACCGGTGCCGTAACGGTTGTCAAAAAAGTGCTTGGTCTTGGAATCGTTGACCGCAATCAAGGGATACTTAAGGACTCCGTGTTTCTCCATACTTTTCAGACGGATTACCCCGGTGGTGGTCTCCTCGGTCCCGCCCAGGACGTCGGAAAGTGACTTCCTGCGTTTGGACAGCAAGGTGGAGACCAAGTCCGCTCCGTCGTCCATGGTTATGTGGGGCCCTATGTCCAGAGCACTCATGATGTGCTGGTAGTAGACTCTGTTGCTCTCACCTTTGATGGAAAAGACCGGAATGCCCAGGTCCCTAACCAGAGAGGCAGCCACATCGTCCTGGGTGGACAGGGGATTTGAGGCGCATAGAACCGCCTTTGCGCCACCTGCCACCAGCGTATGCATCAGATTGGCAGTCTCCGTGGTCACATGCAGGCAGGCACAGATCTTGATTCCACAGAGTGGCTTTGCCTTTTTGAATCTCTCTCGGATCAACCTCAGCACGGGCATGTTTCTCTCCGCCCATTCGATCCTCAATCTGCCCTGTTTTGCCAGTCTTATGTCCTTGATATCGTATTTCACGGCTTCTCTCCTGCTTTTCTCCTTTGGTTACCAGATGATGGGAACTTCACCAATGAACCAGTTGACACGCCACAGGACTCTTAAGCATCTTTTTTCAGATCTTCCGCTTTATCGGTTCTCTCCCAGGTGAAATCCGGCTCAGTTCTGCCGAAGTGACCGTAAGCAGCCGTCTTCTTGTATATAGGTCTTCTCAGGCTCAACATCTCCATGATTCCCGCAGGGGTAAGCTGAAAGTGTTTTCTTATCAGCTCTTGCAGCCTCTCGTGCGAGATCTTCAGGGTTCCGAAGCTGTTTATCATGATGGAGACCGGATCAGCCACACCGATGACGTAAGCCAGTTGAATCATCAGTTTATCCGCCAGCCCAGCCTCTACTACGTTCTTCGCAATGTAGCGGGCGGCGTAAGTGGCGGAACGATCCACCTTGGTGGGATCTTTTCCGGAAAAGGCCCCCCCGCCATGAGGTACCGTGCCGCCGTAGCTATCTACGATTATCTTTCTACCTGTCATTCCGGTATCGGATTGAGGTCCGCCAATCAAAAACCTCCCGGTAGCGTTGATGAAGTACTTGGTCTGATCATCCAGAAACTCCTTTCCGATGACCGGCTTCACCACATTCTCTTTTATCTCCTCCCTTGACTTGGCGGTGATGCTTTTTCCAGTTGAGTCCAAGATATCTTCCGTGTGCTGAGAGGCCAAAATTATGGTGTCCACCCTCTTTGGAATTCCATCTTCGTATTCCACCGTGACCTGAGACTTCCCATCCGGACCCAGATAGGGCAGGGTGTTTTTCTTCCTCACCTCGGTCAGCCTCCTACATAGTTTATGCGCTAACATGATGGGCAGAGGCATGAGCTCCGGGGTCTCCTTGCAGGCATACCCGATCATAAGTCCCTGGTCTCCCGCTCCGCCTTCATCCACTCCTTGAGCGATATCCGGAGATTGAGTGCCGATGGCATTCAGAATGGCACAGCCCTCAGCGCTGAATCCAAATCTGGCATCGGTATAGCCAATGTCCTTTACAAGTCCCCGCACCAGCTTGGGGAGGTCGACATAAGCTTTGGTGGTTATCTCTCCTCCCACGATGACCAGACCCACGGTGACGAAAGTCTCGCACGCCACCCTGGCCAGAGGATCCTGCCTGATCAACTCGTCTAAGACCGCGTCGGAGATCTGATCGCACATCTTGTCCGGATGTCCCTCAGTCACGGATTCAGAGGTGAAGAAGTATCTTTTTGCAGCCATTTCAGCTCCTTTTCTTCAAACCTGATAAGCGGTGTGATTTGGAATCCAATTCACAAAAAGAAGGGTCAGGTCAGATCGATCACAGATGAATCGCCTACATTAATGCTGCGAAAAGCTCCCCGGATTTCGGCGCGGTTGCCTATCAACGAGGAATCCAAAATGGAGTTCTCCACCCGGGCCTGTTCCCCTATTATTGAATTCTTTATTATACAGTTTTTCAGAACAGCCTTCTCCCCCACCGACACGTTTGGACCCAAGACACAGTTTTCCACTCGAGCCGATCTGGGGACGAAAACTGGAGGGGAGACCACTGAGTCCTTAAGTTTTCTCTGAAGCTTCATCTTTGTAAGAAGCTGCCGGTTGGTCTCAAGCAACGCCTCCGGCTTCCCGCAATCATACCAGCCGGCTATATTAAACGTTCTGAATTTGGCTCCCCGGTCAATCATCAACTGCAAGGCATCGGTTAGCTGGTACTCGTTTTTAGTCATTATCTTCTTTCTGACAATCTCGCCTAAGCATCTTTTGAGCAGGCCGGTGCTCTTGATGTAGTAGACCCCCACCACGGCCAGGTTGCTGGTGGGCTTTTCCGGCTTCTCCATCAGCTTCTTGACGTAGCCGCCCTTCATCTCCACGATGCCGAAACGCCTCGGATCCGCCACTTGTTTCACCCCCAGGGCATCATGTTCACCTTTGATCACGGGGAAAAGGTTTGCCTCAAAAACCGTGTCGCCCAGGATTATCAGCACCGGCTCGTTATCTCTCATCTCCGAAGACGCCATATTGATGGCATAGCCCAGCCCTTTAAGTTCCTTCTGTTGTATGAATGTGCATCTGAATCTATAATTCTTCTTCACATACTGGACAATATCGTCCCCCATAAAGCCTATTATCAAAATCACTTCAGCAGGCTTCAGCTGACGCACGATATCCAGAATGTGTGCCAGGATCGGCTTTCCCGCTACGTGCAGAAGAACCTTAGGCACGCTATAGGTATGAGGTCTTAGTCTCGTTCCGATTCCGGCAACTGGGATTATCGCCTTCATTTCGTTTCTTTCCCGTGTGTCAAAAGATTGACCGAACCAGAGATCACAATTTAAAGTTTTTGCTTCCCTTGTCAACTTTTATTTTTCCAACGCACAAACCCACCAGTGCGCATCGCAGATCGCTAAGCTTCCACCCGCTTAGTCAGACCAGACAGACTTCCTGGGAGAATGCGCCCTTGCCTTCTGTTTTCAAGATCGAAATCTCTTGCTTTTGTATTTGGGTTTCCTATATTCTATCCGAATCGTTCAATCGGTGTCAAGAATCTGGGAAGCATTGGGTACGCGATTCGAAGGTCGGTACTAGCTCGATTATCCCGGCATTTCGAAACCTGAAGCAACCCAGTCCGTACGTAAATCTTGGAGGCCTTTTTAACCGGAGGAATCATGTTTCCCAAGACCAAATCCCCTCTCCTGCTCTTCATCCTAAGTGTGGTCCTCGTCCTCATCATCTTCAAACACTCTCCCGGAACGCAGTTTAAGGCAGTGGACAATTTCTTCTTTCCGGACACGGCTGTTATTCAGGATGACCTGTTTGTCGCCGGAGGCAATATTAAGCTGGACGGCATAGTTGAGGGGGACGTAATTTCCGCTTCCCGGTCTCTGGTTCAGAACGGATTGATCCTGGGGAGCTTGAACTCGGTTTCGCAGGATTTGGACGTGTTGGGAGTGGTTAAAGGCAGTTTAAGGGGGTTTGCTCAAAGCCTCAACGTCAATGGTAGGCTGGAGCGGAACCTGGTCGCTTTCGGTTATACGGTGGATGTCAAACCCGGAGCCGAGATCGGGAAAGACATCTCTGCCTTCTGCGGAAAGATGACCCTGGACGGAAGGCTGGGAGGCGATCTCAAAGGCTCCATGGACGAGCTGATTATCTCCGGAACCGTGAATGGAGACGTCTCGGTTAAGGCGGACAGGATCACCCTCATGCCCACCGCCAGGATCGTGGGAGACTTCAAATACGAAAGCGGCAAAGAAGCTAAGATCGAACCCGGAGCCCAGATCTCCGGAGAGACTATTTGGAAGGAGCTGAAGGTTGACAAGAAGAAAAAGCCAAAGAGCATATTCACTGGAAAGTCCTTGATCCCAGAGGCGCTTTTTCTCCTGGCCCTCATGGCTACCGGGATTGTGCTGACTTTGCTCTGCAGGAAGAACGCTTACCAGGCCAAGCAGGCGGTGGGGGATTCGTTCATTAAGACCCTGGCTTGGGGATTTGTGTTCATCATTTGCATACCCATTGCCATTCTTCTGCTGATTGTCACAGTGATTGGCATACCCGTTGCGATAATTGCTCTCTTCGCCTACGCCGTCTTGATCTACATATCCAAGATACCTGTGGCAACGTTTGTGGGAGAGAAAATCATAAGGAGTCTGGGAAAACGGGGGGAGCCTCCATTGATCTGGTCCATGCTTCTGGGGCTGGTGATCTTGACCGTGGTTTTGAACATTCCATACCTACATTGGCCCGTTTATTTCGTGGTGCTCTTTACCGGTTTTGGGGCCATAATAACCTCTCAGCGCCGATCAGTCAGCTGAACGCGGTCCTGCGCCTGTTAACTCAACAAGAGATCATGCTGAAGCTTCAGGTAAGCACCAGGGGAGAAGCTCAGAAGAGCGGTGGTTGCGGCTTGATCTGCACCACTTCCTCCAATTCCGCTCTCATCTGAATGCGGCAGCGCCGGCCCACCCGATGGCTCTCTCGCCAAACCTGTCCCTGATTCGATCCATGATCGAATAAGCTTCTTTCCTGTTGTCCCTGTATTCAACTAAAGGAAGGCATATCTGCCCTGACCGCTCATCTTCTATAAGATGGGACACGCTGGCCCCCAGGAGCCTCACTCTCCTCGGTCCTCTATCAATATTCAAAGCCAGTTTGTCAGCCACGTTCGAGATGATGTGCTCGGAGTCAGTCGGAGAAGCGACGGTCTGGGATCGGGTAAAAGTGAGGAAGTCTGAATATCGCACCTTGAGAGTAATGGTCTGCGCCATAAGCTGTCTTGCTCGGAGTCTTCGCGCGACCAGGGTGGAGAGAGAAAGAAGCACGGAGCGTATCCTCTCCGGGTCGATGATATCCTCAGGCAGAGTGCGTTGGTGTCCCAGCGACTTCTCTTCCACATTTCGGGAGATCACCGGTGTACTGTCGATCCCGCTGGCTGCTTGATGGAGCCATTCCCCTCCCTTACCCAGTTTCCTTTTCAGAACCTCTTCTGGATAAGAGGCAAGCTCCCCCAGGGTATGAATACCCAGTTGGGAGAGAAGCCTTGCGGTTCTCTCCCCTATGCCGCACAGCTTGGATACGTGGAGAGGATTCAATATCTCCTTAATGCTGTTTTTGGGAATAAGGGTCAAGCCATCCGCCTTCTTCAGAGACGAAGCTAATTTGGCTAACAGCTTGTTAGGGGCGATACCAACCGAGCAGACAAGACCAAGCTCTCTTTTGATCCTCTCTTTCAACTTCTTCGCCAGTTGCAAGGGCGGACCGAACAGCCTCGTACATCCGGTTATGTCCAGAAAAGCTTCGTCTATGGAATAGGGCTCTACTGTGGGAGAGAATTGTTGGAGTATCCTTATCACCTGTGAGGATACATATTCGTATTTGCCGCCGTAGCCTCCGACCAGGAAAATCGCATGAGGACACAGTCTTTTAGCCGTGAGGAGGGGCATTCCTGCCTTTATTCCTTATTCTCTGGCGGGATAGGACGCAGCCGTGACCACGCCACGTCTCCGTTTTGGCTCTCCTCCCACCACCACTGGCTTGCCCTCGAGCCAAGGCCGCTGCTTTTGCTCCACCGAGGCATAGAAGGCATCCATATCCACATGCATAATCACCCGTTCTCTTGCACCATGCGGAAACTGGGATTGGTCCACCCTGGACGACGCTGCGCAATCATCAGCCTGATCTGATTTACATACTTCCAGTCCTACAATCATTGTTCTCTTTTCATTCCACCCGAATCTTGTTCAAAAACCACTCATCGGTTCTCTCCCGGTAGGAGAGTTGGCAAAATTGGGAATCTTGGTCCATAACCGCATAATGCTTTATCCTGTATCTGCCCTCGTTAGTTTTCCACCGGCCGGTCACGCGGGCTATCTTAATCACCCTTCCATTCCATCTGAAGCGGACCGGACTCATCTCTCTATTCTGAAATATCGCCACTACCTCGATCGGCTGGTTTATCTCCTGATCCATTGCTGGAACATCCCGCGACAACTATTTGCGTTAAGTTTGTCTGGTGCACAGATCTGGCCTGTTGTCTCCGGCTCTCCTTTTTTCACAGAAGGGAACTGAGCAGAAGCTAAAACCTCCCTCACATCTTTCTCAAAAGCCCGATCACCTTTCCGGCGATGCGAAACTCCTCACTATTAGGGTCGACTACGATGGGCTTGAAGGCTCGATTGGCGGGCTCCAGCTTAACTCCCTTCTTCAGCGGAACGTACTTCTTAACCGTAGCCTCCTCACCTATTACTGCCACCACAATGTCTCCTTTTTCCGCCACCGACTGCATTCTTGCCAGCACATAGTCGCCATCGAAGATGCCCGAATCCTTCATGCTCTCACCCTGTACTTTCAGAGAGAAGACGTCTCCGCCGGGGAGAAAGGATCTGTCTACGGCGATAGAGCCCTCGATATTTTCCACCGCCAGGGTGGGCAAGCCAGCGGCAATTCTACCCAGCAACGGAACCGTCACATAGTCTCCTGTGCGACTAAAATCGAAGAGAATTCTTGCCTTCTTGGCAAGCTCAATGCCGCGAGACACCAAGGGCTGGCGCCGGATATACCCCTTTCTGATTAAAGCGGAAAGAATAGCCCTAACTCCGTTGGTCGAGTTTATCTTGAATTTCTCTCCGATCTCCCGAATAGTTGGAGGAAATCCCTTCTTTTGGATCATTTCACGGATGAAATCCAGAATCTCCCTCTGTCTGGGAGTTAACTCCTTTCCCATGAAACCTCCTTTTATTGTGATTTCGAAACCATCAGTAACCTTCCGTCTTTATTCTCGCCTCCTGTCATAATATACTGCCCATCTGTGCAGCTGTCAAGGGAAAAATTCAAGAGGCTTGCATTTTTTTGTCGGAACACCTATATAGTCTGTCACGGAGGCACTCGTTTAGAAGCGTCCACCGTCGGAGGCGGCGAACAGCTGAAGTTTTGGGCGACATTGCCATTGGCCGAGAAGGACGGCCGCATCAGATGAAACCAGCCCGTCTCCTCAGCGTATTACTGAATGATCAGAAAACTCGATGAATAAAAGCAACAAACAATAGGAGGAGGTAAAACCGAATGAGAAGAATCGCATTTCTACTGCTTGCTCCCTTCTTGCTATTCGCTTCTGCGACTCCGGCCGGTGCAGAGAAGATCAGCAAAGATTTTCATAAAAGCTTCGACGTGAAGGAGGGAGTCACTCTCCACGTGAAGCATGGAGACGGGGACGTGACGATTACGCCCTGGGATAAAGACGTTGTGGATGTGGAGGTACGCTACCGGGCCGAGGTCAAATCTGTGGGAATCGGGGGAAAACTCTACTTTGACGTCGAGTTCAGGCAGACTAAGGATGCCATTTACGTGACCGGCAAGGAGAGAAGCTCCGGCAGCATCGGTTTTCGTTCTGTCAAGAAATACGAACATATCTACAGCATACGCGCCCCGATGTATGTGGAACTCGATCTCGAAGGCGAGGACGGGGACGTGACCATTGAGAGGTGGCAGGGCAAGATCTATTGCGACTTAGAAGATGGAGACGTCGAACTGGAGAGCATCTCTTCTCCCAGCACCCAAATCAGGCTGGAGGACGGCGACGTGCGGATTGACGGTCTGCAAGGTGATCTATCCGTCCGCGGTGAGGACGGCGATGTTGCGATAATGGATTCCAGATCGAAGCAGTGCCGAATTGACCTGGAAGACGGGGATATCACAATCACAAACTCAGAGGGGGATTTCGAAATCGCGGCAAGCGACGGCGATGTCACTCTGAACCAGGTACGTGCCAGTATGCTCGATATCAGCGTTGAGGATGGTGATATCGAAGTCGACCTGCTCAGAGTAGACAATATTGATGTGGACATTACAGCGGATGACGGAAACGTCAAAGTGGGTCTTGAACAGGGGATGTCTGCAGCTTTCTCGATTGATACTGACGAAGGGCGGATAAGGACAGATCTTCCCGACGCAAATTTCTCCGGGAAAAAGCGCCACCGGGTCTCAGGCGAGATGCACGGCGGGGATGGAAGGCTCCGCATAAGGACACTGGACGGAAACGTAGTCTTGAGAGAATCGGATTAAAGAGGCAATGAACCCGCTCGTGTTTTGAGGTGAGGTCCGGTCTGATTGAGTGTGGTGGCGGGCACTGCTATTAGCTTGAATGGCATCTGTGGTGACTTTCTTACCCAGGTCTATTTCTTAATCTTCTTGGTGCCTGCCCAGACTACCGCCATCGTTTTCGTATTCACCAGCTCCAGCTCAGTCTGGTAACAGGCAGCCTTAGCCCCCTCCTTCTCATCGGTCATGGCCTTAATAGCACCTACCAGAACGAAGTCCGCCCCGGTTTCGGCCTTTATTCGGCTGACCCCCTCCGTCGATATGTATTCCTGCTGACCCAGACCTTCCTCGCTAATCTTCTTACAGTCTTCCTTGCAGACGACAAAGCTCACTTGACCGGAATTTGACAGTTCTCTTTCAATGCACGAACCAAGAGCTTTCGCATCGATTGGTTCGCCGGTCCAGTTATGTATGGCTCCCACTGTCACCACCGGCTTTCCACCCGTGATGCCGACGTATGCAGGTATCCAGGCTTTGGACAGACCATCGGCCATCAGCTCTCTGGCTACCAGGCGGGAATGATTGTCGCTCCACTTCCCGTGAAGGTCAGCCGCAGTCTCCGATTCGGAAACCCGAGCTTTTTTCTCTACGCGCGGCTCGTGCTCAGGTGTCGGAGCCTTTTTGGATGCCCCACATCCCAGCAACAGGCAAGTGACCACCACAGCTACGGATGCTTTTCTAACCATCTTCCCTTCCTCGGAAGAACTCCGGCTTTCAGGGACACATTACCCCTTTTAGGAAACACCTACTCTCTATGATCGGAAAGAATAAGTAACAGTTAAATAATTCTCTCGTATCAATCCGCTTGAAACCGCCTTATAGAGGGACAGGCGAGAGCAAGGATCCTGCAGCGAGATGCCCTGCTTCCCAGGCAGCAGAACGAATGCCTCGTCAGGGCCTCCAATCGCCCAGCATGACAAGTCAGGCTTGCTTCGGCTTCCTTCCCTTGATTACATAAATGTGGCCGGAGCCACACACGGAGTATTGGCCATCCTTGATTTGCTGTCGAAATGCCTGCATGTTCCTTTCTTGCACTTGTAGATAACGGTCATACTCTGCGGAATCGCCGCCGCCAGCTAGGAAGTGTCTCCTTTGTCGGTCCGTCCAGGCTTTGCGTCTGTCTTCATCTAACCATTGTTTCTTCACATTATCCAACAGGTCTTTTTGGCGGGGGCCCTCATACGGCGGCTCGATATAACAGACCGCATCATTCTGCCTAATGCGGATGTCAACGAGGCCTAGCTTACTCATCATGAAGGGAACTTTGTTGCCGATGCTACCATCGCCCTGACCCAACTTGATGCTGCCTTCGTTGGACATAAGAGCCACCTTCTTGAATAGCAGTTTCTCCTCTGTGGTGAGTTCCGGCAGAGACCAGTACCACTGTTCCAGCAACGCTGACAGGCTGTCCGGTTCTATGCAGGTAATAAGCCCCCCGGGCCTGGCCACTCGGATCATCTCTGCGAGAGCTTTCTCCGGCTTTTCCAGATGCATGAGCAGGCCTTGACACATGACCAGATCAGCTAAATCGTCGTCAAGCGGGATGCTATAGGCGTGGGCCTGTACGAAACGGGCTTCCCCTTCTTTGGCCCACTCCTTGGCCGCTTCCTCCGCGTCCTTTAGTAGCTCTGGGTTGGCATCGACACCGAAGTATTGACTACCCTTGCCAAAATAAGGCCAGAAAGTATGACCCAGGTAACCCAGCCCGCAGCCCACATCAAGCGCAGTCATTCCGGGCTTGAGCCCGAGCCACGCGGCCACTTTGTCCAGCGTGTCCTCCAGCCACATGGATTTGCGCTGGTAGATCAGCATTTCCTTCCAGCACTTATCCGACCAGTCGATCTTGCTCTCATCACCACTCATGATATCCTCCTTGTTCGAATTCAGCAATTGCTCTACGGTCCGCTATCAGGTCATAGGGACAGGCTTTCCCCAGAGGGGCCCGGCTTTTAGGTTGCATTAGCTTTCGTGCAGGATCAGCAATCTGGAATGCCGTCGCCATTGGGATCACACGGATCATACCCCCCTCTAAACAACCAGTTAAGCAGATAGACTATATCCGAGGCATTCACGAGACCATCACAGTTAACATCACCTGCTAAGAGTGGGTCTGGAGGAGCTTGTCCCCTGTATAAATAGTTGAGCAGGTAGACCACATCGCCTCCGGTGACTACACCGTCTCCATTAGCATCGCCGCATTTCACTGTTGGCACGTAGACCGGTGGGAGAACCACATCATCAATGTAAGAAGCATACCCCATCTTCGAGGCATACCTAAAAGCGATCTTGACATTATTACTGGAGCTCGAGAGATTGAAGGTTCGAAGGACAAAATTATCGTCCGATGTGGAATCGGGCGTCCATCGGGCTAATTGCGTGGGCCAGGTGGAACCTCCGTCCTCCGACATCAGAATCTCCAACGTGTCAGGAAAAGACGGCACTCCAGCGTAGAATCTCTTCCAGAACTGTAGAGTGCCGCCGGACTTAACCGAAAGATCCAATCTGGGCGTAATCAACCACTCGTTAGTGTAACCTGAATATGAATAATCTCCGCGCGCTGAGTAGGTGCCGGTGTGCGCATACGTTGAACTTTTCGTCCATGGAGCTGCGTGGGTTCCTTTAGACTGGAGTGTCCAGTCCGCTGGCGGAAAAGTGCCCTCGAAGCCTTCCGCCGTGTAACCTGAGGGAATACCGGTAACAGTGATGACCAGAGAGTCATCGGCAGGATACTCATCGCCCACCAAAGCGGTCTTTACCTTGATAGTGTAACTGGCAAAACTGTTAGGAACTGTCCAGTCTGGAGCAAATATCATCTGCTGAGTCTGACCCTGGACCAGAGTGCCTGTGGTCTCCGCATCGGTATAGGTGTAGCTAACGCCGTCTGATATGGTTAGATTCACCGGAACACTGCTTTGGGTGTTGGTGGCAGTGTTCATAACGGTAGCTCTTATAGTAACTGAGCTATCTCCGCTGAGAGTGGAACCAGCGGTGGGGTTGTCAATGGACAAAGTTTGCATGTTGTTGGCCATGACGGCCGCCTGTTCTACTTCCCAGATATTGCGGTTACCGCCGACCGCCAGCTCGTCGCCAGGGCGGTATCGGTTCACGTTGCCAACGGCTACACCATAGTTATACATACCGCCAGTGCCCATTATCTTTTCATTGTGCCAAGAAGTTCCAGAGCCGTATATCAGTCTGACTTGATTAGAGTCGCCACTGCCGCTAATTGCCGCGATTTCTGCGCCAGCATTATCGGCATAGAAATCTCCAGCCGCTATCTCAGCGAAGGTACCCCAATCAGAGGGACTATAGAGATCTCTACTACTCCAGCTGGTGCCAGAACCGTACAGTTCAATCACCGCACCATGCGTAGATGTTGAGTAATGGCTACTGCTGAGGGCGATCTCATCGCCGGGGTTAGAAGCATCGAAGTCGCCTACCGTCACGTCATAGACAGACGGTGAGCTATCGTAATATATGGTGAGTGTATCCCAGGCTGCACCCGTCCACCTGATCCGAAATGCTTGTGACATCATGGTCACAGCGACAACCTCATTTCCAGCATGCGCAGCATCGAAGTCGCCAATTGCGACACCATAAGTGCCTATGGCTGACTTCAACGTGGTTGTGTCCCACGAAACTCCGTTCCAGTGGACCCGGAACACGGCGTATGCGGTAGCAACAATAATGTCATCATCACTTCCATCATTATTGGCATCACCTACCGCAATGTCATATATCGGATACGGCAATGTGGCGATGGTCGAGGTTATCCACGCGGTTCCGTTCCATTTGGACATTCTAAGCTGGTAACCCGAAGCCCAACGTCCAAAAAGAAGCTCATTTTGGCCATCTCTATCTGGATCACCTATTGCCGCGCCTATATTTCCAGACATGTCTGTATATATGGTCTCCGTGACCCAGTTCATTGGCAATGCCGTTGAACGATCGGTGAAGAGCAGTACGTGGTAAGGTGCCTCGTATTGGGTAGTGAAAATCCGGACAGTGTCATCAGAAGCACCTTTCAGCTTGCTTCCCACAGCGAGATCATACATTTGAACCGTGCCGGTGTAGACTCTGGTGGAATCCCAGTCAGCTGCTTGCGCAGGAACCGCCAGTGCCGCCAAGGCCAAGATCAGGACCAAGATGCGACCAAACCCGTTTCTAGTGTTTTGCATTTTAATCCTCCTGTTGCAGAACACTATTAGTATCTTTAAATGAAATTTACTATCCTCCTCTTTAAGTACGAGTCAAAAAGTTTCGGTATTTTGTAGCGTATCGAAATACAATCATGCGAGAGCCTTTATGAAGGCCACCCCTGTGTCCGAAGGCCTGTTACCCATCTGTCCGGTCTGTATACTCGTCAAGGTAGAGGAAACCAGTTCCTCCCTCGCTTGATGGGAGGGAATCAAAGGGAGGGTGAAGCGTTTGCGCGAAGGGGTCAACCTTGTTTTCACCCGACATGAGGGTGAACGAGAACTCCCCCTTTAGAAGGAATATAT
>CAYGCR010000069.1:0-16729 GCA_964348415.1 uncultured Ignavibacteria bacterium
CATTGTATACTCCTGACTGGTCATAGTCAGGATTGAAGGTAAACGAACCCGCTCCATTGCCAGAATCCACAAAGGTGGCGTTCAGAGGAACATTGGCAGTATCCAGGGTGATCGCGTCTAAATCAGGATCAGTGGCAGATATCCTGAACTCTAAAGTCTGACCTTCATCCACTACCTGGGGGCCAATCGGATCCAGTACCGGTGCCCGGTTGACGTCATTAACCGTGATCTGAACTACCTCACTGTCCGCCAGTGATCCATCCGAAGCTATGAAGGTGACGTTGTACACTCCGAACTGGTCATAGTTCGGATTGAAAGTAAACGAACCCGCTCCATTGCCAGAGTCCACAAAGGTGGCGTTCAGAGGAACGTTGGCGGTGTCCAGTGTGATCGCATCCAAATCTGGATCAGTGGCAGATATCCTGAACTCTAAGGTCTGACCCTCATCCACCACCTGGGGGCCTATCGGATCTAAAACCGGAGCGCGGTTAACCACGGAGACCAAAACACTATCCGGCGCACTGAGCAGGTCTCCGTCATCCACCAGTAACTCAAATTCGTAGTCACCCTTGGTGTCAGTAGTGAAGGTAGGATTGACTGCGTTAGTATCCGAGAGAGTGACCGTCACGCCCGATATCTGGCCCCAGTGATAACCTATAGAATCGCCGTCCGGATCAAAAGATCCAGAGCCGTCGAGAGTGATCAGCGTACCGACATAAGCGTTTGGCTGATCTGGGCCTGCGTTCGCTATGGGAGCGCGATTTACGTTATTTACGGTTATCTCGACGAGCTCCGAATCGGCCACACAGCCGTCTGAGGCTATGAACGTTACATAGTACACCCCTGTCTGATCATAGTCGGGGCTGAAGGTGAACGCGCCTGCGCCGTTGCCCGAATCCACGAAGCTTGCATTGGCGGGAAGGTTCTCAGCAGTCAGTATTATGGAATCCAAATCAGAGTCTGTTGCGGAGATTCTGAGCTCCAAGGTCTGAGCCTCGTCCACCACCTGCGCCCCTATCGAGTCCAATGTCGGTGCCTGATTAGCCGGGTCGACGGTATAGAATGCCCTCAACTCGATAGCGTCCACGTAGTACGTGATAGTATCAGCTTCTCCAACATTCTCAAGCGCCCGTAGCTTCACCTGAAAGCCAGGTACCTGGCTCCAGTCGCTGATGGAACCGGCAGGATAAGGTCCGGACGTTGTTCGCGAGGTAGGTGGTGAATTCGAGGAGCTGAAAAGCTCAATAACGTTCCAACCGGCACCGCCAAAATACTCTAACGTGAGGGTATCATCATTGTGCCCGGTCATCCAATGTGTCACATAGATGTGCGCAGAGTCAAAGTCGTGACAGAGATTGCTGGTGTTGCCAAAATCAAAGATCCAGAGATCTTGGTTTGCTGGAATCGAACCCGAAATGTAGGCATCGTTGCCGTCCGGTGCACCACGACAATTTGGTTCATCCATAATTTTTCTAATAGAGGTAGAGGTATCGACGTATATCCCCTCTATTTGCGAAGCATCCGAGTTGCCGGGGCCACCAAGGAATACTGACACAAAAACGAAAAACAAGATAAGAACCCGGAGTCTACTGCTTTCCCCTTCTTTCACGTCTAATCCTTTTGTTTACAATATTCTAAGCACTCCTCCAACAATAAAACTTCAAAAGATATTCCTTACCTCTTAGCCACGTTTTGGTCCGGCAGAATTCGCCGGGAAGCAAAACACTCCGGGTCTTTCCGGCCCGAGGAAGATAAGAGATGCAGGCGCCAGCACTGCCCAAAGCAACCGTGATAGGGCAATTACCTGTGCTGTCAGAGCTCAATTGCGCTTCGGCCTGGTCCAAGAACCCAACGGATGTTAAACCTGCCTCGCTTTTCTTCAACGGGCATCCTCCCCGGGTTGGAGAGACTCCGATTGCCGGAAAGCTGCTCAAACAAGACCCAGAATGAAGGAATCCTTTCTTGATGTCCTTCTTGCTGTCTTTGCCGAATTAGGTACTTCTACTGGAAACGCCGGGCTTGCGGCGTGTCCTGGATTACTGAATCGAAACAAACTGCGCTTCCCTTGGGAAGCTCCGCCGTCCAGGAGCTATGCTCCTTATTACCTCATCAGCACCATCTTTTTGGTATCCTGGAAATCACCGGCGCGCAATCTGTAGAAGTAGATTCCGGATGCCGTCTCATCACCCTGATCGTCCTTTCCATCCCAGACTACCTCGTGGGCTCCCGGAGCCATGGGCTCATCCACCAAGGTCCTGACCACCTCTCCCAGCACGTTGTAGATCTTCAGGGTGGTGGGTAACGTCAGTCCGCCCTCTTGCTGTGATGGCAGAGTGAACTTTATGGTAGTCGATGGATTGAAAGGATTGGGATAGTTCTGGCTCAACTCAAATCCGGTCGGCACGTAGATATGATCGCCTACTGGTATCAATGCCGCCTTCTGGTCTGCCAATACCACTTGCTTCAGCTGAATCTTGCTTTTTTCTGCATAGGGACCGAGCGTCACGGGAAGAGAGACTATGCTCCCTTTGCCCGTGGCAATGGGCTCGTTGGACATGTTGTATAGCAGCAGCCTCAGCCTTCCTTTCCCGTCATCCCGGTACTCGATGAGACAGTGGTCCGATCTTTCGGAAAGCACCGGCACCTGGAAGGAGACTTCGCTGGGGTCATAATTGATTTCCAGTTGAGCCCCTGCAACCGGCACCTCCAGTTCGGCCATAACTTGCAGTTCCCCGAAGCTTCCCGGCGTCAAGTCCCCGTAATCCAGCTTAACCACAGCCATGGGCCCGGGATACATGGGAGGCGATGGACCCATCCATCTTCCCAGAATCATATCTATCATAGCCACCAGATCTCCAACATTGATTAGCGTGTCTCGGTTTGCATCTGCGCACAGCTCTTGTCTGGTAGTGAAGGCGATGTATCCTAAAATACGATGCACCAGGGAGACCGCATCTCCTACGTCCACCCTCTGATCCAGATTGACATCTCCAAACCTATCGATGAAGAACTTCCCCTGGGTCACGCCCAAAGGCTGAGATGGATATCCGGGGTTTATCGCCTCCGTGGCATTCTCCAGGAGTATGTCCACCTCACTAGGCTCTGCGTTTTCATACACCCTGAAAGCCGGATACACCACCGTGTCCAACCCCGCTGGAATCTTCTGCCCTGCAAGCCCGAAGACCAGCACTGTGGCTTTGCCTGCGCTGTCTCCCAAGTTGGTGTACATGGATAAGCTTTGGATAGCAGGCGCGCGCCGAATGGAATCCACTGCAAGTTTGGCATGATCCCACCGGAAGGTGAACTGGAATCCATATATGTCCACGGAATTGGTTATCATGAAGGGACACATCCTATTCTTGCTCCCTGGTACCCCTCCCTGCAGGCTGGAGGCCATCAGCAGATCCTGCGGTGTCTCCAGGACCGTTATCACCACTGTTATGCTGGCCTGGCCTCCCCGGTGATCTCTTGCTATGAATTTGGCGGATCTGGTGACAGGCGCCTCGTCAAAGCCTGGGGTATAGTCAAACTTCTGGGTCACCAAACCCACGCCTTTTATCTGCTCGAATTTGTAATTCAAGCCCGCCAGATCAAGCGGATCCATGGAAAGGGTGATGGTGTCTCCGTCTTCATCTCTGGCGGTCACCGAGAATTCCAGTTTGGTTCCTTCATATACCTCGAAGGTCAGTTGAGTAGGCTCAAGGAACTCGGGATCGTTGTTGCCGGGTACCCCCCCTTCTTCCACGGTGAACTTTCCGGGCCAGCACTGGGGCAACATGTCTGTCTCGCCCAGCTCGTCAGTGAAGTAGTTTGCCGGAAAGGCCTGCTGATTCGGCAGAACCTCCCACGGAACAAACTCTATATCATATTGGTCTCCCGCCTCGGCACTGTCTGCCACCCAGAATTTGAACCGCATCACCGGCCCATGATATGCCGGAAGAGGAGGAGATGACGGACCGCCATAGGGATCTAAGTATATCAAAGCGGTAGCTTTGCAAGTATCCAGATGCTTGTAGCGGGGACTGGCATTGAAAAAAAACCAGTACAGCGGGTAATTGGTGCGAGAGGTAGAGTCGACAACGATCCGCAAAGTCGTATCCACCAAGCCCTCAAGGCTTGTATCTATGTCCATTTCTACCTCTGGATATATGTAAGCCTTGGGATATTTGAACATGGCCTGCCACCCCGCAATCGGGATGGTGTTGGTTATGCTCAGGGTGACCCAGAAGCTGTCTCCAGGGGCGGCCGAAACGTCCTCGATGTACATGGTATCCAGCGGGAGAATGCTGTCAGCCAGCGCCCCCTCGAAGTCATTTGTCGAAGCTAAAGCTTCTTGCTGAGTGATCTTTAGCTCGTTGGGCGTCCCCCGATGGTCGCCGTCCAGATCCAAAAATGAGTTCAGCCACATCACCAATACAAACGCGGACAAGCCCAGAAAGACGATCCTCGTAATGATTGCACCAAGTTTCTTTTTCATGACAGTCCACCCTCCCCCGTGAAAGTTCTCCCCGTTACCATGCTGATAGCTCTTCTCATGAGAGCCGTCTGTTTTTTCTCACTGCTTGGCACAGCAAAGCCTGTGCCGATCATTGACTTATCGGTAATCGCTCCAGGAAACATCCTTTACCTCTTTGGTTTGATCTTTTTTCTCAAACAGTCGCTTATTGATCACCAAAACCTGCTCCGCATTCCTTTATATCTATTGTAAAAAAGCCACATTTTCGCAATCCGGTTCACACAGTATGCAGTCCTCTGCGCCACATAGTTGTCTGTGTGCCCAACTTTTAAACCTCCCTAACTTCCCGCAATCTCTCTACGCCTCACTTCCTTTTTCATCAACGTGCACACTACCTTAAGAGCACCATCTTCTTAGTTTCTGAATAATCTGAGGCTTTCAACCTGTAAAAATACATTCCACTGGCTACCTCTTGGTCATTGTCATTCTTGCCCTCCCAAATCTCTTCATGTTCACCCGGGAGTCTTCTCCCGTCCACCAGAGTTTTGACCAATCGGCCTGCCACGTTATAGATCCTCAAGCTTACTTCTGCTGGACCGTCTCCGCCCACAAAGTATCTTATGCTGGTGGACGGATTGAAGGGGTTGGGGTAGTTCTGATAGAGTGAGTATTTTGTGGGCAACGCACTGGATTCATGTTCCTGTTTAACTGACAAAAGATCTCCTTGCTGACTTGCCAGGCAAATCTGAACGGTATCGAATCCTTCTCCTTCGTAGCTGAAAAGATAGCTCCCACCAGCCGGAAGCGGATCTGTCTCCCGGCTTAGTATCAGTACCTTGAACTGGTCGCCGGTCTGAGACGTGTGTAATTCCACGCCCTTGGCTTCCGGGGAAAGCTTCACGTTCTCAACTCTGGTTTTCTCACCCCTGAAGATTACCAGTGCCCCTCCCACCGGTATATCAGAATCAATCCATACCAGACTCTGGTAGGGTTGCGTCGTGATCCTGACCTCCGCCACCTGATCGGGTTCATCACCCTGTGGCTCAGGTGGAGTCCCCTCTTCCAGGATGCGGTTGATCAGGAATACCAAATCCGAAATGGAGGCGAATCTCCCATCCTGATTGACGTCCGAATTGATGAACTGCTGCTCTGTAAGCATGGTAAGTCCTGTCAGATACGCTGCCAGCTTTACTGCATCCCCCACCTCGAAGGCAAGCCCGTTTGTGTTCACGTCTCCGATGAGCGTGCTGCCGGAACTGAGGAGCACCCCTCCACTGCTGGTATTGATCATCTCTTGAGTAATGAACTGTCCTCGAGGAGTCGCAAGTGTGTTGTCGGTGAAATCGAAGGAGACGAACTCTATCGGTACCAACAGCCCGTCCAAGTAGGGGTCACTGGTAACCAGGAAGCGAACGTACGCAATGGTTCCGGAGTCGGGCACCATCGGCGTTGCTGGAGCCTGATTGGGAAGGTCTGCGATCCCGAGCACCTTTATGTGTCCCCAAAGCCCCCAGGTTTTCTCGCGATAACTGAAGTACTCCCAGTCTTCCATTCTGGTGCCCAGCCTGGAAACGTCCAGTAACTGGAACACGGCCGGGTCAAACTGAATCAGAAGCTCTATCCCGGCGACGGCAATGGGGTTCACCAGATTGATCGGGACGCTGACCACGGTGCCCAAAAGCGACTGCTTCACCCCCAGGCTTAACCTGAAGCTGGAGGGCTTAACCACCTCCACCTGTGCCTGGCCATAGCAATCTCCGCCGGAAAGATCGACAGCCCGGAAGGTTATGGGCCAGAATCCGGTATCTGCCAGCTGGGGTGTCCAGCTGAAGATCCCCGACTCCTCCTCAAAGACACATTCCGGCGGAAGACTCACCGCTTGGATGACTACCTCTTCGAAATCGGGGTCGCTTGCTCTCACCTGAAATACCAGCTCGCTGCCCGCGGCTACGTTCAAGGATTCGGGCAGGATCAGCTCTGGATTTCGATTCACGTTGATCACCCTTATCAACACCCGTAAGAGGGAGGTCAGGGCTCCGTCCGAGGCCACGAAGAAAAGCTCAAACGGGCTTTGAGTGGATGAGCCTGGACCGACGTAATCCGGCGCCCACAGAAGGCTTGCCTCCCCCCCTCCCAAATCCCTAAACCAGGCGGTCTGGGGGGCGTTCAGAACAAAGATGCCGATTGAATCTCCGTCCGGATCGCTGGCCCGGACATACACTTCCAAAGACTCCCCCTCGCATACGTAGCAGGTGGCATAAGTGCCGCTCCCCAGGTACCCGCCTTGAGACCCCAAGTTATTTGGAGGGGGCTCGCTCACGAAACAGACGGGAACAGGATCAAAGACCGGGGGACGGTTCTGAGCCCATGAAATCTCGGCGGCAAAAGTTAGCGTCGACCCCAGAAATAAGATATAGATGAGATACTTCAAAAACAGTCCCTTGCTCATTCTCGGAGCCCAAACTCTCTTGCATCTTAAATATAAGTCGTAACTCATTTTTTCAAACCAAAAAGTCGCAAAAACTGTGCCCGCAGGCCCTTTTTGTTCAAAAAGTGGTCAGGGCTAAACCAGCGCCCATCTTGACCTTCAGCAGCTTTCCACATCGTCGCTCTGGACCGGCCACGGCCCTATCCAAAATCGGACCTGAGGCCATCGAGGTCAACCCAGTCAGAGCTACAAAACTTTGACGGACGCAGCTGGTAAACCTCCTGCCCAATGACCGGGAATTGGTCAAGTAAACAGCCTCTTCACACCTTCTACGGATTCCATTCCAAACCTTTTGACTCCTAATTGTAACAGCCGCGCGGACGTGACCCGCTTTGTCCCGCTACATTCACAGCTTCCATCCACTGAAAGCTCTGCCTGGCACCTTTGTTTTTTTTCCAGATCCGAAGGAATGCTCTGCTTGCCGGCAAACAGTATTGAGTCAGCCATCTCCATCTGCCGAGAATACTGGCAAAAAAAATACCGTCTCTCCCTTTTTTCGGGTAGGTCGGCTTTGATAAAACTTAGACTCCCCCGCTTTTGAACCAAAGATAACTGTAATGTTTGCTATTGTTTGTTTCATTGCTAACCGCAACCGTTTTTCGACTTAACCTGTCACGTTAGCAATCTCTCTTCTCTTCCTCCTTCTTTAAGAAGTTGGCCGATTCAGGGAGCGAAGCCCCCCGCCGCAGGCGGGGGACTTCGCTTGAAAGAAGCTTACGATGAAGCTTTACTTCATCATAACCATCTTCTGGGTGGCACTGAAGCCGCCAGCGATCAACTTGTAGAAGTACACGCCACTGGAGACCTCAACTCCTGCATTGTCCTTACCATCCCAGGTGACCACGTTCAGGCTCGCAGAGCCGACGCCCTCATAGCTCCTCACCAGCTGGCCGGCCACGTTGTAAATCTTCAGGCTGTAGCTCATGGCCTCCGGCAGTGTGAAGCTTAAGTTGACGTACGGGTTGAACGGGTTAGGATAGGCCGGGTTCAATGCAAAGGCAGTCGGGGCCGCCTTGGCAGTGATGGTGGTCTTCAGCTCGCGGGTGTTGTAATCCACAGCGCTCACGCTAACCAGCTGTGCACCGGTGAAGCTCAGCACCTCAGCAGTGGTAAAGGTGTGACCATTTCTGCTCCACACCAGAACCTTGTTGCCACTGTTCACCATCTCCATGCTGGCAAGCAGAGTGGGCTGAACCGCGCCGTCAAACTCAAACAGCATGGCGGCTATGGGAGCAGCGCACTCGGTGGTGATGGTGCCGTTGTAAACGAATACCTTGGCAACTTCTGAGAACGGAGCCAGCTTCGGAATCTCGACCGCGTCGTGCAGGATCACCCGAATCAGGTAAATCAGGTCTGACAGCATCAGAGGCCTGCCATCCGCGTTCACGTCACTGGCACAGATCTGGTAATCCGGATCGTCCGAGACGAACACGTCGGTGCCATTCACGAAGTAGCTGGCGAACAGAACCGCATCAGCTGGCTCGTAGGCCACATTGTTGTAGTTCACGTCTCCGCGCTTGCACTCCATACCGCCGCCCGGGCAAACCAGAATGCCGCCGCAGACCTGTCCGCAGTCGTTACTCTGGAATACGAGCACCTGCTCCACTGGCTGGAAGCCGGGATCATCGCACGCATCCAGCCTGAACTGGCACTCCAGAGCACTGGTGTACAGAATGTTACCAGTGGGATCGGACAACGTGTTCTCACCGCAGTCCGGGTCGACCCATGTGTTATCCACCAAGAACGGGCCTTCCCACTCCCAGCACACTGGAATCATGTAGCCTCTCAGGTTCTCATCGTTGTTCACCACAAAGTGGAGAACCGCCAGCTCGGCTTCGCCGGTGGTGGGCGGGACGGGAACACCAATGTTGAGAGGACCGTTCGGGAGGTCGTGCATACCAAACAGCAGGATCTTGTACTTGCAGCACGGACACAGCGGGCAAGGGAGCAATCTGTAAGTGAACTGCTCCCACGAGTACGTTATGTCTCCAAACGGATCTTCCACAACTTCATACAACGAGGTCAGCGCCTCGCCCATGTCAGCACCGATGAAGGTCATGGCGGTGTACTCGAACTCTATCTCCAGCTCGAATCCGCCAATGCCAAACTCGGTGTTGGCGATGATGATGGGCAGATCGACCCACTCGCCAGGCTCGACGCAATCCTCACCCTGCAGATAGCCAATGCCAACATAGTTGGCCGGGTAGGCAGTCTCCACAATCTCAATAACGGCGTCGTCATATGCGCCCAAACCGCACTCATCTTCAACATTCACTTTGACCTGACAGAAGTCCGCCACGCCGGGGGCGGTGTAGTTGAACGAGCCGCTCCCGCCTCCATAGGTGAGATCGGATACGGTTCCACATTCAGCGATCGCCTCGACAAAGGTTACCGTGCCGGCACCCTCCGCATCGTCGTAGGTGAAATGTATCAATTTCGTGTCGTTGATGATCATGCTGGTAGGGGCATCCAGAAGGGCGACAGTGGGTGCAGTGTTGGTGACATGGAAGGTGACGTCGTCGGTGGCAGTGGCACCGCAGATATCCTCTGCCTCAACGGTAACCGTGTAGGTAATGGACACGTCAGCGCACTCAGCATCGAAGCAGACCTCGTCGCCGACCTTGGTGAAGGTGCCAGCAGGAGCCGGGGCAACGCCAGCGATATCCCAGGTCACCGCATCGCCATTGGGGTCGCCGGTGACGATGGCATCGCTGCACAGCTGCACGTTGTACGGACCGGTCTTGTCTCCACCAGCGTTAATCGTGGGAGGGTCGTTGGTCAGGGTGATGTCGAACTCACACGGAACGTCGTTTGGGGCATCCTTGTCGTCCACCGCAGTAAGAGTCACGGTTCCACCAGCCAGGCAGTGGTTAACCACGTCATAGGTGACATAGCCTTCCACAACCTTGTTCGGCGGAGAAGTAGTGAAGACAACAGCGACATTCCCCACGCCATCTCCGCTGAAGCTTGCGGTGACGCTCATCACCAGTCCATCGGCATCCGGATCCTCAACCACGAAAGGATCGCTCTGGTAGCCGGTGCCATTCTGACTTTGAGTCTCTGCACCGGGGCACGTGGTGAATTCCGGCGGCTGGTTAGGGATCATAAAATACTCGTGGCACAACGGCAGGTTGTGTCTGGGAATATAGCTGGTCGCATCCAGCCTGGTGAAACTCAGGCGCGAGTTCGGCGGCCAGAAGCAACTGTCGATGCAGATGTAGGTGCTGTCCTGAATGTGGAAGGTGACGGTCGCCAGAAGAACGCGCTCCCCAGCAGTGCCTCCGAATCTCTGATCCTCTTGGCCGGTGGGGAACAGGCTCATCCAGAATACCTGCGTCTGCGGACCCTCGCCAGTCAAATTGATAATCCTGGTATCCCAATCCTTCAACGTCATCTCTTCGGACAGCGCCATCATCCAGTTGGTATAGTGGTCAGTGCCACAATCCAGATGACGGAAGGCGCTCTTCCACAAGCCGGGAAAAGGATACAGGATAGTACTGTTGGAGGTGTCCGGCAGGTGAGCGTTCGCGGCCGGGTTGCTCGAGGTGTAGCACAGCGGAACGACAAATGCTGAAATGGAGTCATCCTTGCCATCCGGCTGCACCCCGTCATCGTGGACCACGAAGATCGGCATGCGCATCTTCTGCTCGCCTGGGGCCTTCAGGGCGGTGTCACCGCAGAAGACTTCCATAATCAAGGTGTCGCACTCACCCAGATCGTTCGGATCCTCGGGGCACTGAGCCGGGCTCAGGCTGTAGAAGCCAAAGACCATCGCTACCATCACCGCGAGAAGTAACAAATTACGTTTCATTTTGTTGCTCCTTACATGTTTAAGGAAAGTTCTTGATTCAAACTTTTTGGTGATCGTCGTTGGAGGTAATTCACCAAAAAGCTCAACTCAATTTCCCCCTCCTTCTTTAGGTTACAAGTCAGTTAGTAGCCTTTTGGGTTTTGTTTTTCTCACCTCCTCACTTAAGAGAGTTAGAGTTGAGCAAAAGTAATTGGTTTTACCCCTTCCTAACTTCACCTCCTTTCAAACAAAGGTTAGAGGTTTCAGGTCACTTATGCTTAAGGGTACAAGTGAAACATCAATCTTCTTTCCCTCCATACCAGCATCCCCGTTGGGGCGGGGGCCCATTCCGGTAAAGATAAGTCAACAGGTAGACTATATCACCTGCGTTGACAAAGCAGTCGGCGTTTGCGTCTCCTGCCTCCGGGACGCAAGGAGGGGGCCCATGCCTGTACAGGTAGGAGAGCAAATAGACGACATCGCCGGCGCTGACCAAACTGTCGCCGTTGGCATCCCCGGGCACTGACCACCAGATCAAAAGCTCACCGGATTGAAATTGATTATACTTGAAGGGAACGGTGTTGCCTTGGCGATCAGACAACCGACTGCTGACGTTGGGATTCAACAAGAAGTACTCGGTACGATCTGTGGCGGAGTCGGGAAGGCACAACACGTCCACTCCAAACCTGAACAGGAGTCCCCAGCTGCCGCTTCTGTCTATGTAAATGCTGTCCCCAACCAACTGAGCCAGTACCAGCACTTCCGCCCACTTGCACTCGGGCGAGCTGGTGTCGCCGGTGTCGCCGTGGCACTGTACTACCTCAAAATCGCTTATCAGAGAACCAACGGTATCGATGTAACAATACCGAACCGGAACGTCAACCAAGCTGTCAACATAGCACTCATCCGGGTGTTCAGGCGGCGGCTCCCACGTACAGGTATCCACCGGGATCGTGATCGTGTCCACCTTTATGCTGTCAGTATGGAAATCAGCCAGCTCAATGTTCCACAGCGTGATCAAGAATTCGGCCCCGGCAATCTCCACGTCAGGGTTCTTCAACAGGACGCTCACGTCGGTGAATTTGCCCGGGTAGACAGTTTTGTACTGTATGGCAATCTGGGTAGTGGTGTCCTGGGCGGAAACCCCGTCTGCTGCGAGGCAGATGATAAAAGCTACGGCAAGGAAAACAGCCCTTCGTCTCAGCTCTTGGTTTGTCATTCCCCGCTCCTTACAATAAAGGTTCGTGAAGTTGATTTCCTAAACCTTTATCTACCGCCTCTTAGGTCGTTCCTCCTTTCAAGAAGATTCGCCAGCCAGACAGCTCATCTGTCTGTCTCTTCTTAGTTTCTATTTGACTGATTGTACTGACGGCCCCAAAACTTCAAGTTCGCAGAGTCAAAGCAATCTCTTTCTCGAAGGTCAGAAAGCTTCGCTGACCTGACAGCCAGCGTCGGGAACCTCAAAATATCTCTTGGCTTTGGTCTTCGTTGATCTTCAAATTATCTGACCTGAGAGAGCGTCGGTTTCTTTCCTTTTTCAGATATAATATATATCCCCGGTCATTGTTTGTCAACAAAAAAATTGAGTTTTTTTAAAAAAAATTTCCCACCGGGAGGCTCCCTAAAACCCTAATCAAGAACTCCTTTAGTCGCCATACCCGGGCATACCAGCCCGGCGCTGCTCTGAAATCGAGCAGGAAACATGCCGATCCCTCAGGTATTCTATGTAACGGTGGGAGTGATTCGAAAGAAGATGTCCAAGAACGCCCTTTTCAAGCCATTTCAGCCGCTCGCCTCCTGCGTCTTGGACAGAAAAGTGCGGATTCTACTTTCCGGTGCCGCCCGCCGGTTTGTCATTCCGTTGTTGACAAAGAACTTATGTCATCTGAATGCCGCTTGGTGGGAGCCGTATTCCGGAGAGCTGAAGGTTCTCTCTATCTTTATTGTGCACGTAACTGAACCTCGGATAGAAACTTACGCGTAATTCCGGGCAACCTGTGCCTTGGCCCGACCCCTGCCGCAAACGCGACCCGCCGTGTCAGTGAGGAACGGTCACGGGGGCCCCCGTCTGTCAACCCTTGTGCTGGTTCACAAGCCGGCCAGTGCAGTTCGGAATTCCTCCGGCTGTGCGCAACAGGGTTCAAGAATGTTGCACCGGTCTTCATCCCCCTATTCGAAGGGAGCCCAGGAGAGAATCTTCGGCCGGACTTGCCTGCATCAACTCAAACTCCGCAGGTGTCTGCCTCCAAACTCTCACCGCAAGGCTGGGGGAGGCTTGCCTGTCACTGTACCTGGCGCATATTCTCGCCGCCAGCTGTTGGTTCTCCGCGGTGGGCTCACCCAAAAGAAGCACGTAGGTGCTTTTGCATTCGTGCGCGGTGAATTTCGGCTCATGCGGAAGCGCAAGCCCCATCAGGCTTTCGTTCTCCTCCTGATTTCTCCCGGCGATTATTCTCGCGCCGGTGGGGGCTCTGAAATGCCGCCCCACCTTCAGAAGAATCATGTGTCGCAGGGAATCCTCGCCGTGCTGGAAGGACTCTCTTACCTTCGCTGCAAAGCTCTCGTCAGTTAACAGGCATCCTCCGGCCGGGGTGGGGAAATCGTCAATCCCGTACTTTCTGGCCAAAGCCAGCTGCTGCTTTCTGGATCTCCCTCGGATATCCAGAAGCTTGCCTCTGTCTACTATCCCCTCCTGCTCCGCTGTCGTGGGGTCCAAAAGCCTGGCCGACAGCGGACGCAGCACCCTGCCTTTCAAGCCCGATTCTGTCTCTATCAGATTCATTGCTTCTCTTCTTTGCGACATGGGCCTTTCTCCCAGCACTTCACCGGTGAAAACAAAGTCCGCCCCTTCTTGCTCCATAAGCTCTTTGGCTTTTGCGAAAAGGAATATGCGGCAATCTATGCAGGGATTCATATGCTTGCCGTACCCGTGCCCGGGATTTTTCACGATTTCAAGGTAGTCTTCTCCTCCAAATACTCTCCTCAAGGGTACGCCAAATCTCCTTGCCATTAGGTCAGAGTAACATTTGCCCTTGCTGTCGCAGGTGCAAAAAGGGGTCTTCATGTTCAGGGCAAGGACCTCAAATCCCTGGTCTAACATCATCTTTAGCGCCAGAATGCTGTCCAGTCCTCCGGAGAGGAGCGCGATGGCTTTTCTTCTTTTCATTTTACCCTTCTGGCCGAAACGACCTCGATCCAGAGAATATTGCAGAAGCAATGAGCTTGGGTCTCAGCCGGCGGCGACCAACGCGATTCCATGCAGGATTGAATGCAACTCAGACCCCGCTCTTGATTCTTGCACGTCCGTCATGTGCCGCCCAGATAACCTTCCCGGTTTCATGTCATCCAAAAAAATCCCCCGTCACCATTTATCTATCTGAGAGGGGGGCAGGAACTCAGAGTAGAGTCAAATGGGACGGAGGAGAGTTTTCTGTCAGACCCTACTTATATATTAACGTGGGTTAAAAATTTTTTATTGCAGTTTTTTTAGCTTGACAGCAGTTCTCCTTATTCAGATAAGAGTTGATCGATCTTAGCCAGAGTTTCGGCACCGTCCCATTCCCTCGGTCCAACCACCTTCCATCGTATGACTCCTTTTTTGTCTAAAAGAAATGAGGTGGGCACAGCCCGCGTCCAGTACCTCTGCCCCACATCCCCCCGCGGGTTCACCAGCACCGGGAAGCTCATCTGGTAGCTTGCCACAAAGGAGGCTACCTTGGATGAGGAAGCTTTGTCCACGCTGACCGCCACGATCTCAAATTCCCTGTCTTTGCGCAACTGGTACAGCCTTTTCAGAGAGGGAATTTCTCTCCTGCAGGGAGGGCACCAGGTAGCCCAAAAATTTAATAGAACCACCTTGCCTCTGAAGTCGCTTAAGGTGACCGATTTTCCGCCTAAGTCGGGCAGGGAGAAATCAGGGGCCAAAAACCCCTCCTCAGGCGATTCCTTCAATGGTTGGGTGCCGGATGTTTGGGGTGTCTTGTTGGCCGGATTGGATTCTTTCTCGCCTCCACAGCCCAACAACCCGGCTGCAACCAGCATCAACGCCGAAAGAAAACACATCCGCAGAAACATTCTCTTACTCACTAAATTCCTTCTCCCATATGATCGATAGAGCAATTGCCTCTCCTTAAGATAAAGCTTCCGCTCTGAAGCTCCAAGAAGAGAGTCTTGTCTGCATCTTCGAAGGCAAAGCCCGGGAAACGAAAAAGCCCCTCCTTCTAAAAAAGGATAAGGGCTCACAAGCTTAAGGTAATCACTTCCGTCTTAATTCTTTCCTTTCTTGGCCGTGGCGCTTCCCCCGATTCCTTTCAGCACGGGCAAAGTCAGTCTGAATTTCTTCTTGTCTTTTGATACCGCCTCCAGGGTGATGGACTTTCGGAACTGCTCGTCTTCCCGGCCCTTCTCCAGCTCCACTTTGAGCTCGGTTCGCTTCCCGGGTTTGAGTTTGGAGTCGTCCAGTTCCACCTTCTTGAAGAACTCGGGCGGAACGGAGACAATAGAGAGCTCCATTTCCTCGTCGGTCATGTTCTCGATCTTGCTCTCCAGCTTGCGCCTTTTCTTATCTTCGGGCGTACCGAAATCCAGAATCGGGGGGTCAGCCGTAAGCTTGAGCACAGAATCGGTGGGTTCCTTTGCCTCCGCTCTGAACGAGATGCTAACCTTCCCTAAAGTAGTATCGTTAGTGGTAACCCTCGCGCTCTTCTGAGTCGTCCTTCCCGGGTTCCCTGCAGTATAAATCAACTCAATCCAGGTGCTGTCACCGGCAGCAAGCTCCGTTTTGATGAGCGGAGCCTTTGTACACCCTCACCCGGGTTTTACCTTTTCTATTTTCAGGGTGTCATCCCCGACGTTCTTGACCAGGTAGTAATGGCTGATCACACTTTTGGGCGGAACGTAACCGAAATCAAACATGGTCTGAGGGATCAACAGTTTCGGTCCTTCCGCCTGAGCCTGGCGGGCAAAGAATCCCGCAAGACATAAAAGGAAGAGAATCAAAACCAGACGACCTGCTCTACTCATTTTCTCCTCCATAATCTTGGATTGTCACAAAGCCCACGCGATAATGTAATATACTCCAAACCAACCTGCTGTCAACTTTTTTTTTCGAACTTCGATCAAAATTTGTTTGCCCTTTTTGACTCTTCGGAGACAATTCCCCCTGGCACCCAAATTAAAAACCCGTCTGCCCGCGCTTCTTCTTCACTGGTTTTTTCAAACCTGCGACGCCCGCAGGCCGTGTCCTGCAAAGCCACTCATCCCGCCGGGCGGCCAGTTAAGCGGCACATATTTCGAATTATCGGCAACTATTTTCGATATTGCAGTGCCCTAAGCGGTCGTTGGGACGCACTCCGCAATAAGGTGACAGATGCAAGCTCAGTCTATCAAAAGCAAACCGCAGAAGTGACAAGTCTGGTCCAGCGATTTAACCACCTCCAGCTTATAGTCCACGTTTGCCAGGGTAGCGTACACGTCTATCCCGCAGGCCTCCATGGAAGGACGGGCGAGATCTTCGTGTCTGCACGGTTGGGTCAGGTCACACGATTTGCAGAGGTTGCACGGACCGCAGGCCATCCCGAAAGCCTTATAGTAACCATCCAGAAACATGTCCCGCTCCAATGCGGCTATCTGGCTGCGCATTTTCCTGCGCCTTGCTCTTTCTTTAGATTCGGCAGGAATGTCGTAGACCAAAATCAAAGCCTTGGAATAGTGGTCAAGCATCTTGCGGGTATATCCCGGCGTGGGGGAATACGGCGGGCAGGTCAGGCACGTCCCATAACGCCCGCAGCCGTATTGGCACTTGAGCCTGACCCATTCCGCGGTGACCACGTTCTCCGGATGAATCAGCTTTCCCCACCCGGCCCCGAGCCTTTCCGCCTTTTTCAGATATTTTCTCATCTATCCTGAATGCTGTTGCCTGTTAGCTCCCGTAACACTGGATGAATCTCTCTACCGACCTGTCGTAGGTCCTCTCCACGTTATCCGGAAAAAAACA
>CAYGCR010000070.1:0-16090 GCA_964348415.1 uncultured Ignavibacteria bacterium
AAGATATGATCTGCCTCCGCGCCATCTTCGAGAGTCACCTGCAGGAGGGTGCGCGTCTCCGGGTCCATAGTGGTTTTCCAAAGCTGCTCCGGGTTCATCTCACCCAATCCCTTGTATCTCTGAATCGAGACTCCGGTTTTGCCCAATCTCTCCATGTGGCGGTCTCTCTCCTCGTCCGAGAAAGCATAAAATTCCGTGTTCCCCTTTTTCACTCGATACAGGGGCGGCTGAGCAATATACACATACCCTCTTTCGATGAGCTCTCGCATGTGGCGGTAGAGGAAGGTGAGAATCAATGTCCGGATATGAGAACCATCCACGTCGGCGTCTGTCATGATGATAACCTTGTTGTACCGGGCTTTGTTAATGTCGAACTCATCCTTGATTCCGGTTCCCAAAGCGGTGATCATGGTGCGAATCTCCTCGTTGGAGAGAACCCTATCTATGCGCGCCTTCTCTACATTCAGGATCTTTCCCTTCAAGGGGAGGATGGCCTGGAATTTCCGATCTCTGCCTTGCTTCGCCGACCCGCCTGCAGAGTCTCCCTCTACAATGTAGATTTCACAAAGTGCGGGATCGTCCAACGAGCAGTCCGCCAGTTTTCCAGGCAAGGCCGCAGTCTCCAAAGCAGTCTTTCTGCGCGTCAGCTCGCGCGCTTTTCTGGCTGCCTCTCTGGCCCTGGCAGCGGACGACGCTTTTTCCACCACTTTCTTCGCAATGGATGGATTCTCCTCAAAATACTCGGAAAGACTCTCTCCCAAAATCGACTCCACGATTCCCTTGACCTCGCTGTTGCCCAGCTTGGTCTTGGTCTGCCCTTCGAATTGGGGATCCGGAATCTTAATCGAGATCACCGCAGACAATCCCTCCCGGACATCTTCACCTTCCAAGGGCGGCTGTCCGTTCTTCAGCAGATTGTTCTTCTGCGCATAATAGTTGATGGTGCGGGTCAAGGCGGTCTTGAATCCGGAGAGGTGGGTTCCCCCCTCGATGGTGTTGATGTTGTTAACATAGGAGAAGATGTTCTCTGTGTAGGAGTCGTTGTATTGAAGGGCCATCTCTACGTCTATGCCGTTTCTGGTGTTGTGCAGATAGATGGGCTTGGCATGAACCACCTGCTTGTTCTCGTTCAGATAATCGACAAAGGAACTGATGCCTCCTCGATATTTAAACAGATTGGACTTGCCTGTGCTCTCTTCCGTGATCTCGATTTTCAGCCCGGCATTCAAGAAAGCCAACTCCCTCATTCGGCCGCAAAGAACATCGAAGTTGAAATCGGTGCTTTTGAAAATCTCTAAGTCCGGCCTGAAGGTGGTCTTTGTGCCAGGGTGCCTTCCTTTTCCTACCTCCTTGAGCGCTGCCACGGTGTTGCCCCGCTCATACCTCTGAAAATATCTTTTGCCGTCGCGCGTAACTTCTACTTCACACCACTCAGACAGAGCATTCACTACAGATACTCCTACTCCGTGCAGTCCGCCAGCCACTTTGTAGGTCCGGTGATCGAACTTTCCTCCGGCATGAAGCATGGTCATAACCACCTCCACTGCCGGCTTCTTCTGAGTGGGATGCATGTCCACCGGTATGCCTCTTCCATTGTCCTCTACCATCACACTGCCGTCCCTGCGCAGCACCACCTTGATGGCGTCGCAGAATCCCCCCATAGCCTCGTCGATGCTGTTATCCACCACCTCATAGACCAGATGATGCAGTCCCTTGGTGGCGGTGTCACCAATGTACATGGCTGGTCTTCGGCGCACCGCATCCAGACCCTTTAGTACCTGGATGGTGGTGGCATCGTAATGATGTCCCATTGGCTGGAATCCCTCTTCTTTTTCTTTTGATGTGTCCATATAAGGTATCTTCTCCCCTCTTAAGATACTACATATTGAAAAACTTTGTTACAAAAAATGCGATCTGCCTTGCCTTTGAGCGGAAAAAACCGGCTTAGTTTGCGGGTCCTCTCAATTGGTAAAGACTATATCTTTTAATACGTTAGCTTTGACCGATTGGTTGAGTTCCTTGATGATATTTCCTTTGAGGAAAACCAGTTCGTTGCGCCAAGATGCGTTTCGAACCTTTACGAAAAGGATCGAGTCTCTTACCCTCAAGGGAGTGCTTTGAGAGGCGATACGATCCCCTACCACTCTGGCCCAGTTCAAAAGAACAGTCTCTTCCTTTATCCTTCGATTGATTCTGAGTCCCTTGAGAGTGCGAACCAGAATCCTGTCGATTCTCTCCGGGTGTTTCCCTTTGCCTAACATAACTCTTTAATGTAACACAAATTGCGCCTTTTGGCAAATCATTCTTCCCCTCCCCACGGGCCGCTAGAAAACAGGGAGGACCACTCCCCCCTCGCCATGGTCCTCCATTCTTTGCGGTTTGTCTTTTTACTAAGGATGAATGGGAAACTATCCTGTTTTCACTCGGCTAAGCGAAGTGGCATCAGAAGACAGAGATAATCCTCGCCCTCCTTCTTTTCGGTCGAATAGATCTTTCCCGCTGACACCGGGGTCCCCAACTCGAACACCACCTCATCTCCCTCCATCTGCTTGAGCACATCCAGAACGTAGCTGGCATTGTATCCGATGTCCATGGGGTCGCCCGCATAGTCGCACGGTAAGGTCTCCTTTGCTTCTCCTCCCAGATCAAAATTGGCAGAGGAAAGCTCCAGACTATCCTTCTTCAAAGAGAACTTCACCTGATGAGTGAGAGTGTTGGCCAAAATCAACATTCTTCTCACTGCACCATTTAAAAACTCCTTGTTGACCACAAGCTTCTTGCCGGTGTCGCGCGGAATGACCTGTTCGTGATTGGGATATGGGCCCTCAATCAGCCGGGAAGCTAAAACCGTGTCACCCAGGTTAAAGATTATGTTATTCTGTTCAAATACGATTCCAATCTCCTTGTCTTCCTCTCCGAGTAGTTTGGTCAGAAGGTTGAGCACTTTTGGAGGTATTATCACATCCTCGTGCAGTCCCTTAAGCTTAGTGTTCTTCACGGACATCTTCGCCAAGCGATGGCCATCCGTGGCCACCATCTGCATGTCCTTCCCCGAGGTATGCCATAATACGCCATTTAACGCCGGTCTTGTCTCATCCGTGGAGACTGCAAATATCGCCTTCTTGATCATCCTTGCCAGATCAGCCCCAGCAATGTTTATCTCCTTTGCCAAGTTAACCGTAGGAAGCTTGGGATATTCCTCTGCTGGTACTCCCGATAACTTATAGCTTCCCCGTTCCGCTTTTATTTCCATACGATTTTCTGATACCTGCATCTCCACATCGCATTCCGGAAGCTCCCTCAAGATCTCGTAAAAAGCCCTGGCCGGAATGGTTATAGCTCCCTTTTTGGCGGACCCGATGGAGATGGTAGTCATCACCGATACATCCAGATCTGTGGCTGCGAACTTCAGCTTCGAGTTTGTAGCTTCCAATAGAATATTGGATAGAATGGGCAGAGTAGTGCGGGTTGGTACACCGTTCATTACATTCTGGATACAAGACAGTATTTGACTTTTGGGCAGTGAGAATTTCATACCTCATCCTCCGGTGAAAGTTGCTTTATGAACATATTTTTCGGTTCTAACGATTCTTTACAATAACCTATTCTATACTAACGTTACCTTTAATTATAATAACTAAGTGGAAATGTTAACAGATCAAGGCTCAAAACTCCAAATAAATATGCTTTCAGATATTACATGAATATTTAGATATCTGTTTATGTTGATAATGGTGTTGAAAACAGCCTATTTTCGAACGAGGGGAAATGAAATTCAGTTTTACCCTGAGTTATCAAGGTGATTTTAACAACAGTTAGACATAAAGGGAATTTATGATCCCATCCACTTTCATCTTGAAGTTATGATCCCTTTTAAGGTTCTCAGCTACTTGGGTGCATGCGTGAATTACGGTTGAGTGGTCCCTACCTCCAAAGTGCAGTCCGATTGCTTTAAGGGAGCTGTTGGTGAGGCTCCGGGATAGATACATGGCCACCTGCCGGGCCAAGGCAATCTCCTGTGTTTTCCTTTTAGAGCACAAGGCGTCAGCGGGCAGGTTGTACGAGGTCGCCACCTTCCTCTGTATCTGCTGCATGGTCACTTCTTTTGATCCATTCCTTATGGTGTCCTTCAGCACCTCCTTGGCCAGATCCACGGTGATCTCCTTTGAGTTAAGGGAGGCGTAAGCTAAGAGCCGAATCAATGATCCCTCCAACTCCCGGATGTTGGAGGTGACATTGTCAGCGATAAAAGTGGCCACCTCAACAGGGATGGAAATGCCGTCCGATTCAGTCTTCTTGTTCAAGATGGCTATGCGCGTCTCCAGATCGGGGGGTTGGATGTCAGTCACCAAACCCTGTTGGAAACGCGAAACCAGCCTTTCCTCTACTCCTTTTATCTCGCGGGGAGGACGGTCGGAGGTCAGCACGATCTGCTTTCCGTTTTGATAGAGCACATTGAAAGTGTGGAAGAACTGTTCTTGGGTGCTCTCCTTGCCGGCGAAGAACTGGATGTCATCCAGAAGCAAAACGTCGATGTTTCTGTAATGATTGACAAACTCTCGGGTGGTGTTGGACGTCAAGGAGTTTATGAAGTCATTGGTGAATTTCTCGCTGGTAACGTAAAGCACCTTTATGCCCTGATAGGTATCCCTGGCCAAATGGCCGATGGCTTGCACCAGATGGGTTTTGCCCAGCCCCACTCCTCCGTAGATATAGAGAGGATTGAATTTAGTGCGGCCAGGGGCTTCGGCAACCGCTAAAGCCGCCGCGCGAGCAAATTCATTACTGTCGCCAACCACGAAAGCGCCGAAAACATATTTAGGATTAAGCCCCACCTCGCCCGCTACATCTTGTGTAGAATCATTCGTTTTCGGGGGATGATCGAAATCAATAGTCATCTGGGGATGGTAGTCTACAGAATCCTTAGAGACGTGGAAAGCTAACTCCAGGTTCCTTTGCGAGACCTCACGTATGGTATCCTTGATCATGTCGAGATAATGTTCCTGCAGCCAGTCGGCCACAAATCTGTTGGGAACCGCCACTCGGATGGCTCCTTCCGGAGAAGGCAGCCCCCTGGTCGCCTTCAACCAGGTGCAAAAGCTCTGTTTCCTGAGTCTTTTGCTTAGCTGAGAGAGACACTCTCCCCAAAGCTTGTTGCTGTCTATGTCCATATAGAACCACTCTCTTTCACAATAGATAGAGCGTTTGATCTGGTTGTTATTGGTTTTTCCCCTCTGGATTGCGTGCAGTCAACAAGAAATAATCCACAATTGTTGATAAGCTTTAACCTGATGAGACGTTGGACCATATGGATGCTTCAATGCCTGAAAAGAGGAAGTTTTCCACAGGTCGCAAGAAGCTTCAGCCCTCGTTACCCTCTCAGATATATGGAGTTGTAAATACTACACAGGTTATTCACATCTTATTAACAGATAATCACTTATGAAGCTGCATAGTCCATAATATACCTGCCTGCCAACCTTGTCAAGCTTTTTTCAGCCGCGACAAGAAAAAAGTTCTAACTATTACAATACAATCTCATTAGAGACCCGACCTGCAAGGTTTCAGATAAGACTTTTTTCATATGAATTGTCTTGATGCGAAGTTCTTCATGTCGGTGACTTGGCTTTCTGTATTTCTTTTTTTGTTATAGGATTACAACGGGTGATTTTTCTCGTATAGAGTAAAGAGCCTGCATTCGCAAAGCGGTTTGGGTTTAACGTGGAGACAGGGTGAGGAGGCTTGCGCCGGCGCAGTCACGTTTCGCTGCGTGCTTTTGAAGGGTATGATCGGCCTTCAGCTCCACAAGGCCCAACCCTTTTTCGGTTGACGAGCGGGAAAGTGGGGGTTATATTGGAAGCTTAAGTTGAAAACCATATAGGAAAGAAAGGACCACACATGAAGAGGACATTTCAGCCCTCAAACGTCAAACGAGCCAGAGACCACGGTTTCCGGAAGAGAATGTCGACCAAACCGGGAAGAAGGATTCTTAACAAACGCCGGGCTAAGAAAAGAAGCAGATTAACCCCTCGGGTTCATAAGTGATCGGCCATATGGAGACATCTACCGGTGAAGAAAGAGGGATTCGCTAAAACTATCAGGGTCAAGAAGGAATCCGAGTTCAAACGAATAATTGAGAAAGGCGCCAAGAGGACGGGAGACAATCTGATCGTTTTCCGACTTCGAAGTGACGATGATGGGGGACAGAGGTTCGGGATCAGAATCCCTCGAGGGATCAGACACGCGGCTCAGCGGAACAGAATCAAGCGGGTGATAAGAGAGACTTTGAGAAAGAACAAGGGACGATTCGCCAGGAATGAAAGTGTGCTGGTGGTATGCAGATCTTCGGCGCTAGGAGTTGGTGCAGACAAACTAAAAGAGGATTTGGAGAGACTGTTCACTTAATCCGTAATAACCAGATCATGGTTCAGATCTCACCGGGAAGCATGTCTGACAAAAACATCCTCCGACCAATCACAAAGGCTGACCGGACAGGAGAGTCGGAGATTGATCTGACGATGGCAGTCTGCGCCATGGGGCGATTGGTCTCGCATCTCGCGGTTTTTGCCATCAGAGTGTACCAGCACACATTCCGACTTATGCTGCCTTCTTCTTGCAGATTTCATCCCTCGTGTTCAGAGTATGCCCTGGAGGCTTTCAGAAAATTCGGGCCCATTAAAGCGGTATGGCTGGCTGTCAGAAGGCTTTCCCGATGCCACCCCTTCCATCCGGGAGGATTCGATCCGGTACCGTAGGAGATGTTTGTGGATAAGAGAACCATCATAGGCTTCATTATCATTGGATTGATCATAATCCTCTATCCACTGTACATGGAATGGATCACCGGAGGGAAGGGTATTCAGAGAGCTCCGCACGAGCCCCTAACGGAGACTGATACCCTCAGGGAAACTCCTCCTTCGGTTGAGGAAAGAGAAGAAACTCCGCCACCGGCGCGGGAGCCAAAACCCGTTGGTTTGGTGGCCAGGGATACTCTGCCGGAAGAGAAATTGGTGAGGGTGGAAACAGAGCTTTACGCTGCCGAGTTGTCCTCGCGGGGAGGGGTTCTGAAAAGCTTTACATTGAAAGAATATCAGTACTCCGAGGACGGAGATATCCAGCTCTTGCCTCCTGAGGGAGCTCAGTCTGCTTTGAACTTGATTTTTCCGGACAGCAACATCAATCTGGAAAAGTACAGCTTCCGGGTCGATAAGGGCGTGCTGGTTCTTGACCGGGGAGCCCCTTCGGGGACGATAGAATTCAGTCTGGCTGCGGAATCAGGAGCACAGATTGCCAAAAGATACACCTTTTTCAACGGAAGGTACGACTTTGAACTGGAGTTTGAGAGCAAAGGACCGGGCCGGCTGGATTTGGGCAGAAAGTATCTTTTAGGCTGGGCTCCGGGCCTGAATTCAACCGAGGAGGACAGAAGAAGCGACCTGGACAAGTTCACGGCTTACTCCATGATGGGAGAGGAGCTTTCTGACTATAAGAAATTTCATCAGCTCAAAGAGGAAAATGTGGGGATTCTGCAGGAGGCTGGTTCCGGGGAGACAAAATGGGTGGCCACGCGCACCAAGTATTTTGTTGCTGCCTTAGTTCCTCTCTCCAGGGACGCGGCAGGCTTTGCGGCTTCCGGCAAAAGGAGCTTTAGCTTCAAGGAGGGTGAGGAGGTTGAGACCAGAAGGATAGGCGTGTCTCTGGAGATGCCGCTGGAGGCGCAAGCTGTACTCAAAGACAGATTCATGATTTACGTGGGTCCCCTCGACTATTTCGTATTGAAAGGGTACCGGAGAGGTTTGGACAGGATGGTGGATCTGAGCGGCTCGATTATTCGGCCTTTCTCGGTCGCCATCTTGTGGTTGTTTGTCAACATTCACAAGATCATACCCAACTATGGCTTCGTTATCATTCTTTTTACCCTGCTGATGAAATTTGCCTTTCATCCCCTGACCCGGAAGAGCACTGCAGCCACCATGAAGATGCAGGCGCTTCAGCCGAAGCTGGCTCAACTGAAGGAGAGATACAAGAAGGATCCAGCCCGTCTGAATCAGGAGACCATGAAGCTTTATAAACAGGCTGGAGTCAATCCCTTAGGCGGATGTCTTCCTCTTCTTTTTCAGATGCCGGTTTTCTGGGCCCTTTTTGTGGTTTTCCGCAGTACCATTGAGCTGCGCGGCGCGAACTTCCTCCTTTGGCTGACGGATCTTTCCCAGAAGGACCCTTACTACGTTCTTCCCATAATGATGGGTGTGGCCATGTTCTGGCAGCAGAAGCTCACCATGAAAGATCCCAAACAGGCCATGTTGGTCTATTTTATGCCCGTCTTGTTTTTCTTCTTATTCCGCAATTTCCCCGCCGGGCTGACTCTTTACTGGACGGTTTTCAATATTCTTTCATTGATAGAAACTTACTATTTCAAGCATAAGGGTCTGCACCCTTCCATGCTGGCTGCCGAACCTGCCCCCGCTAAAAAAAAGATGAGGTCACCGGATTAGACCGATTCAACTGATCGGCGAAACCCGGCGGAGAGCTTATTTTTTGTTGGTGCGGAGGACTGTCCCTGCGTATCTTAAATTTAGAGCGTGCGGATTTGATGGTATCGCAAATCTTGCTGGGTACCAAAGACCTTCGAGTAATAGAGACTGGGATTGACTTCAGATACTGGAATTTCATAGCGTCGGGAGGTGAACGTGATGGGCAGAATTGCGAGGGCGTGTGTCATCTTTTCCTTTGTTTTTATTTTTCTCTTCTCTGTCTCATATGCGGACAAGATTCTGATTTACATGGATCTGGGACAGACCGATCATCTGAAAGCTTACGGGGTGGCTTACTGGACCTTAGAACAGGGATATAACGTGGAATGGCTGTTAAACTACCGGGGTGGCTCCTTTATGACCGATTTCTACCAAGAGGTGGTGGATGTTTGCAGATTAAGAGGGGTGGCATTCAGTATGATCAATCTTTCCCAGGCAGCTTCCATCTACAAAGAGATTGAGGAGAACAACATGGAGGTAGTGTTGTTAGAGAAGGCGCCGGCAATTGCTATCTACACGCCGCCCAACAAGGAGCCCTGGGATGACGCTGTAACCCTGGCTTTGACCTATGCAGAGATACCTTACACCACCCTGTGGGACGAGGAGGTGCTAAGAGGAGAGCTGGACAAGTATGACTGGCTTCATCTGCATCACGAGGATTTCACCGGGCAGTACGGAAAGTTCTACGGCTCGTTCAGAAATGCTCTGTGGTACAAGCAGGAGGTAGCCACCTGCGAGCTGATGGCGAGGAAATTGGGGTACCGGAAGGTTTCAGACGAGAAAAAGGTAGTTGCGCGAGCCATCAAAGACTATGCGGCTCGAGGAGGCTTCCTGTTTGCCATGTGTTCAGCCACGGAGACACTGGATATCGCTTTGGGGGCAGAAGGAGTCGATATCGTTCCCCAGGAGCTAGACGGTGACCCCATGGACCCCGATTGCCAGGATCGACTGGATTACTCAAAGTGCCTGGCTTTCACCGACTTTGAAGTCTCCACCGATGCCTATAAGTATGAGCACTCCAATATAGATACCGGCCCCGACAAGACCGCTGCCAGGATGGGTCTGGAATCGGATTATTTCACCCTTTTTGATTTCTCCGCCAAGCTGGACCCGGTGCCTACCATGCTGGTACAGGATCACGTCAACGTGGTGAATGGCTTTATGGGGCAGAACACCGCATTCAGAAAAAGCCTTTTGAAAAAGTACGTTACCATCATGGGAGAGACCGAAGGAAAAGACGAGGTCAAATACATTCACGGCAACATAGGACGGGGCACCTGGACCTTCTACGGAGGGCACGATCCTGAGGACTACCAGCATATGGTGGGAGACCCGCCAACAGATCTGAGTTTGCACAAGAACTCTCCTGGATATCGGCTGATCCTGAACAACATTCTCTTTCCTGCGGCCAAGAAAAAGGAAAGGAAAACGTAATTGTCCTCACCCCCCGCTTCCCCCCTCTCCAGTCTGTGGGTAGGGAGATCAAGGGGGAGATGTTAGGCTTCGCCGGTGGGGCACTTTGCCCGAGCGTGAGTGAGCCTTTTGATTTAAGGCGAGCGGGATGAAGAAACACAAGATCAAGGTTAAGGTCACAAAGATCTTGGAAAAGGGCGAGTGTCCCCTTGGCTTGAAAATTGGTGACGAATTCGTTTTTGAGCATCTTCCCCCGCCGAACTTCTGCCACTGGGCATTCCACTCCCTGCTTCCCTTCATTACGGCTTTGCGGTTCGGCGGCAATATTCCCTGGGAGGAAAAAGAAGGCGTATGTAGTCTCTGTTGTCCCGATCCGGAAAATCCGGTGGTCTTTGAGATCACCCGGCTGGAAGACTAATCGGATTCAGTGTTTTCCTCGCGCGGCGTCTCAGGACCGCCGGCTAAAGGTTCCTCGCCAGATCATTATCTTTCCAAACTCGCCAAAACAGGTAAGAATTCTGCTGATAAAGAGCCGAATTTTGTGACCGGGTTGTGTGAGCTTCAAAGCTCTTCACCAGAGCACCTACGCAGCTAAGGGAACGTACACAGTTTTTCCGAGGCTCTTGCTTCTTATGATCCATGCGTGGCAGCAGGAATTGTCCAGGGTCACGGAATCCACAGTGGGCTGCACAGAACTCTTATGGAGTCTTCTCCTTTGAGTGAGCCGGATACAAGATTTTCTTGCCTTTAGATGAGTCGGGTCAAGCTGAAGCTTGACACTCCAGCGCCTCTTTTGTAGTTTGGGCCCGTCGTGGCCTTAATTGATGAACAATCAGATTAGCTAAGATTGAGAAACAGCATTCGGATATACTCGGCAACGAGATTTTTGACCAGCTTCGCTTTCGGAACCATCCTTCCGGTTTACGTCCTTTATTTCCGGCATTACCAGATGAACCTGTTTCAAATTGCCCTTCTTGCCGCCGTTTTCGAAGCGTCCATTCTCCTTTTTGAAATGCCCACCGGGCTGGTGGCGGATATCTATGGCAGAAGGATATCAGTTGTCTTGTCCGCCGTCTTTTCCCTGATCTCAGGGGCGATCTTCATATTCTTTCCCTTGCTGGCCGGATTCATCGTGGCAGAGATCATCGGCGGGCTGGGAGAAACTCTCAGATCGGGGGCGCTGGAAGCATGGCTGGTGGATTCGCTGAAGCATGAAGGCAAAGAGGAGAAGGTCAAGTCCGCTTTCGCCAAAGGGACAAAATTCAAGACCGCGGGCAATTTGCTGGGGCTGATTCTGGGAGGATACTTGGCTTCGCTGAACATGAAACTGGTGTGGGTTCCGTTCACAGTGGTGTTTCTCTTACTCTGCTTGTTTTTGCTTCTAAGGATGAAGGAAGAATACGAAGTCAGAAAAGAGGCTTCACAGAAGATCACTTCAAAGTTATCAGAGACAATAAAACAGAGCATGAGCGTCCTGAAGTCTCAGAAATTGATCCTTGCCCTTGTTTTGCTCTCTCTTTTCTCGGAGTTCGCCTTTGAAACCATATCTCAATACTGGCAGGTTCACTTCGATGAGGGTCTTTCTATCGCCACGCAGTATTTTGGCTGGATTCTGGCAATAGCCTCCGTTTTAACCATACTGCTGATAGACAAAATCACCGCTCTGTCTGAGAAGTTCAGACATGCGATCTCTTTCTTGATAACACTGCAATGCTTTTTTCTTGTGAGTCTTCTGCTTATCGCTTTAACCGTTTCTCCGCTACTGGCGGTGCTGTTTTTTGTCCTCCTGCAGTCCTTGGTAAGCTTCAAGGAACCTATCTTCCTGGATTTGTACAATAAACACATCCCTTCCCCCCAAAGAGCAACGTTGCTTTCCTTTCAAAGCCTGGCCGGGTCAACAGGTGAGGTTCTGGCCGGCCTGTGCATTGGAGTGGTAGCGCTGAAGTTCGGATTGCGAATAACGTTTGGATTCGGGACAGCAATGTTGTTCCTCGGGATAGTTGCTTTCCTTGTTCTCATCTTCTCAAGATCAGATAGATCGGAATAATAAGCTTCAGGTAGGTTGAACCTCCCTTTTTGTTCTCGGGTGCATGAATCCCAGCCGCCCACAGGAACCTCTCCTCCTTCAATCCCCCTCTCCATTTCATGGAGAGGGGGACAGAGGGGGTGAGGTGAAATATGGAGTCCCAGGAGCAGTTGATCCCACCCAAGAAACGTGAATCGCCTTGCAGATAATATCGCATCATCTTGCACAGCCCGGGAAAATCTTTTTGCAGAAGACGTGTGCTGTTCAAGAATCGCCCAACCAGGTTCTTGGGCTGATCCCTTGTAAGACAAGGGATTAGCGTAGGCCTCGGTGCCTTTTCATCACAGACTCGCCCACCGGACTCCACCGGAATAGGTAATGAATCCAGCGGCAGAAGCTTTGCTTTAGAAGTAGGTGAAAAACAAGTGGGAGCAAAAGATGACTCGCAGGTTAAAAAAAATAGCTTTCTTCTTTTTTCTGCTCTTCTTTTTCTTCCGGAGCTTTTTTGCCCTGGGGGGCGATATCAGCCCGAATCTTGTATTGAAATTGAACCAGCTGAAAGCGGAGGAATTTGTCTCCTGCCTGGTGGTGATGAAAGACCGGAGCAACACCGCCCAACTCAGTGCCAAACTCAGCCTGCAAAAGGCTACCAGGAAAGTCAGGCACCAGACCATCTTAAGGTCGCTCAAAGACAAGGCGGAGAGCTCTCAAGCGGAACTGGTCGATTATCTGGATCGAAGAGTCCTTGAGGGAAGCGTCGAGAGTTTCAAGACCTTCTGGATAACCAACGCCATCCTGATAAGTGCCGCCAAAGACGAGGTCGAAAGAATCGCCTCCTTTCCCGATGTTGACGTTATCTACCAGAATTATCCCATTGCACTGGTTGAGCCGGTATCGGTGGAAGGGTCCAGCGGAAATATGGCTGAAAGAGAAAGGTGCTATTTTGCCATAGGCGCGCGGGAGGTCTGGGAAATGGGATACAACGGCCAGGGAAGACTGGTCTGTAATTTCGATACCGGGGTGGACGGGCATCATCCCTGTCTCTCCGCAAACTGGCGGGGCAACAATGGAGGCTCAGCCGACGCATGTTGGTTTGACCCCTACGGTTCGGACTATCCCAAGGATGACAAAGGACACGGGACTCATATCATGGGGATCATGGCAGGCGTCTCTGAGAACGATACTCTCGGGGTGGCGTTCGGCGCCCGGTGGATTGCCGCGGCAGTGGTGGATCGAGGAGGCTCCATGTCCCAGACCATCGGTGATGTAATTTCCGCATTTCAGTGGGCAGTGGATCCGGACGGAAACCCGGAGACTTTCGACGATGTCCCGGACGTGATCAACAACTCCTGGGGAATTCCTCCCGGGCTCAAGCCTGCCTGCGATGAGACCTTCTGGGAGGCCATAGACAACGTAGAAAACGCCGGGGTGGTGGTAGTCTTTGCCGCGGGAAACGAGGGCCCTGATCCGGTTTCCCTGCGAACTCCGGCTGACCGCATCTCTACGCCGACCAATGCCTTCTCCGTGGGTGCGGTGGATGCTTTCAGCTTCGGCTATCCGATTGCCAATTTCAGTTCGCGCGGTCCCTCCGGATGCGACAACCAGACCATAAAGCCGGAGGTCTGCGCTCCGGGAGTAAGCATTTATTCCTGTTTCAGAAACGGCGAATTCTGTTACATGAGTGGTACTTCCATGGCCACTCCCTTTGTTGCCGGAGCCGTGGCCGTTCTTCGACAGTACAATCCCGATGCCACCGTGGAAGAGATCAAGCAGGCCCTCTTAGAATCTTGCACTGACCTGGGGCCTGAGGGAGAGGACAACGCATATGGTCGCGGATTGATAAACCTGAAAAGGGCGCTGGAGATCTTACCAAGACCCGATATGCCTAACCTGTATCTAACTGACTTCTCGGTTGAGGGTGGAAACGTTCCCCAGCCGGGCGATCAGATCGACTTGGTGGTCGAACTCAAAAACAGCGGAACGCGCGTCGATGGCGTCAGCGTGACCCTATCTACCTCCGACTCGCTGGTTCAGATGATTTCAGATAGCTTCTTCGTGGGGGTGGTGGACAAAGGCGGCAGTTTCTCTAATTCTGACTCTCCTTTTCAGCTGAGCCTTGATCAGGACATGCCCTGGGGAAGAAGAGTGGAGCTGAAACTTCGAATAGTAGGACAACAGCCACCGTATTTATCTGAGCTGAGCTTCACAATAACCGTAGGTTCTGTGCCCCCGTTTTCCATTGGCAATCATGACGTGGGGAACTTCATTTCCACGCTGTCTGATTTCGGACAATACGGTCTGGGGGATAGATCCTTGAGTCCCTTAGGAGGCATGGGCTGGGTGTATCCTCGCAGCGGCAGTGATAATCTGTACGAGGCAGCGTTTATGATAGGTACCAGTCCGGATCGGATCTCGGATGGAGTTAGAGGAGATGACGGAATAGTGTCCGATCGCGATTTTGAGCCGTGCCTGGATGGAGGTCTTTTTATTCAAACGCCGGGTACTGTATCGGATCAGGATGGATTGTGCAGGTTCTCCGACGGCTCGGCGGACAATCCTCTGGGCGTGGAGATTGAGCAGAGAAGCTTCGCCAGTGCCGATCCAGCCAACGACGATTATCTGATCCTGCAATACAGCATAAGAAACACGAGTGAGGATGTGATCGGCGGTGCTTTCGTTGGCTTGTTCTTCGATTGGGATATCTCCTTAATCTCGCCGGATGACGACCAGATGGGCTTTGACTCGGTATCGTCATTGTATTATCAGTTTGACCCTCAAAGCCAGATATACTTCAGCTTGGTCCCGCTCTCTCCGGGAAGCTATCTTTCACATCAGATAGACAATGCCCTGTGGCTGTACGATGGATTCTCGGATTTGGAGAAATACCAATTTCTGAGTGGGGAGATGCCGAGAAGTTTGGATGAAGAGCTCATGGCATGTAGCCAGGCAGGACTCTCAAGTTCGGAAAACGGCGACTGGTCTCAACTGGTCTCCTGGGGACCGTTTGACTTGTCTCCCCAGGAGAGCACAGTGGTGGCTTTCGGCGTGGTGGGAGGAACAGGACTGGATGAGCTGAGGAGCAATATAGCTTCGGCCCAGACCAGGTATGAGTGCATGCGCACCAGTATGGAAGAGCAGAATGAGAATAATACTCTGCCCGGGCATTTCTCTTTGGGTCAGAATTTCCCAAATCCTTTCAATCCATCCACTACCATTGCCTTCGAGCTAAGACCCGAATACCAGATCTCCCACATTCATGCGTCTGTTAAGATCTATAACCTCCGGGGACAGTTGGTCAAGACGCTGATTGACGGCCAGTTGCCTCCGGGCAGGTATGAGGTTATCTGGGATGGGACAGACTACGGTGGAAAGAAGGTTGCCTCCGGTATCTATCTCTATACTCTGAAGACCCCTCAAGGCCAGACTACGCGGAAGATGATCCTGTTGAAATGATGCTTCAGCATATTCTCCCAGGCTGCATTCGTTTTGCGGAAAACAAGAGATTCGATTCTTTTCTACCTCACCCTCCGTGTCCCCCTCTCAACATTATTGAGAGGAGGCCAAGCGGGGGAGCGGTTTTTCTCGTGGCGATCTAAGGAACACAAGCCTCTCTAAAAATGTTGTGTCGATGCCGGATTGTGCGTATAATACATACCAGAGTGACTGGCAGAGTTTTGTTCTTTCGAAGAGGCTGGAATGAAGGCCAGGCTACGGAGGCACGATTTGGGGAAGATCGTGGCGAGAACGCTTTTTTTATCCTTCTTTCTTTGCCTGATATGGCATCTTAACTCTCCAGCGGTTTCCCTTAAGCCGGAGGTGGTGGAAAAGCTTCGAAAAGAGGGAAAACTGCAGGAATGGATAGATCGCTGGCAGTCCGCTGCCGAGCGGGGCATGTACGAACAGACTCCTGCTCAATTGGCCCGGCTTGCGAAAAGAGGCACTGGTACCGTTGACACCCTGCGACCTTTGGTACTCTGCGTCGATTTCAGCGACAATGAACATACCAAAGACACCAGTCAATTCTCCTGGCTCCTTTTTTCAAAAGATTTCACCGTTCCCACTGGCAGCTTCAGGGACTATTACCTGGAGAACTCGTACGGAAAGCATGATCCTCAAG
>CAYGCR010000071.1:0-15533 GCA_964348415.1 uncultured Ignavibacteria bacterium
GGAAGGAAGGGCTCTCGTGATCTAAACAAATTTACACACAAATTCAAACATTACCCGTCCGGTTCTCAAACGCAAAAAAGACTTTTCAATAAGCCAAAAAATCGGTATATTATTGGGGGTTTAGACGATCGGTTGGAAGATGTCATTCTGGGTAAGGTCAACATTCTACCAGGAGTCGCCATGGCTTTAGGATTAAAGTTCTTTATTGCGCTGTTTTTGGTGATGTTTGTGGGCCTGGCTGCTTTTACCTACATTAACGTCAGAGGCGAGGCCGGCGCTCTTCTGGAACAGGTCGAATTGGCGGCCCTTCGGACTACCGATCTGATCAAAGAATCAATTCACTACAGCATGCTAATAAACCGCAAGGAGGACATTCATCAAATATTTGAGAACTTCAGCCAAATGCCAGGATTTGAAGCTATTCGGATTTACGACAAAAACGGGGAGGTCATTTTTACCACCCGTCCCGCCGAGGCATCCACCAAGGTTACCATAACTTCGGAGGCTTGTCAGGTGTGCCACCGTTATCCCGAGCCTCTCAAAGCCCTGGCTACGAAACAGCGCCACCGGATCATAACTGCTCCACATGGTCACCGAATCCTGGCTCTGATAAATCCTATAGAAAATGAGCCCGCCTGTTACGGCTCGGGCTGTCACCTGAACCCGGATGAGAAATCAATCTTAGGGGTTCTGGATGTACAGATGTCTTTGGCAGCAGTAGATGCGGACATAGCCCGCAACCGCCGTCAGACCATCTGGGCATCTGTCATCTTGGTGGTCAGCGTTCTTTTTGTAACCGGAATTTTGATCTGGAGTTTGATTCGCGCCCCGGTCCGTAAGTTGACCGACGGCACAAGAGCCATTGCCCGCGGAGACCTCGATTACACCATTCCTATTCACCGCAAGGACGAAATCGGAGAACTGGCGAATTCGTTCAACACCATGACCAAGGAACTGAAAAAAGCCCGTGAAGAGTTGGGACGCATTCAGTCTCACTTGATCCAGGTGGAGAAGATGGTTTCCTTGGGAAAGCTTTGTGCTACTGTGGCGCACGAACTGAACAACCCCTTGGGCGGAATCTTGACCTACGCGCGACTCAGTCAGAAGAAACTGAATGCACCAAATCTGACCGTTGAACGGATCTCCTCAATTCAAGAAGACCTGTCCATAGTAGCTGACGAGACGAGCCGGTGTGGGAGCATAGTGAAAAATCTCCTGCTTTTTTCCAAAATGCAGATAGGAGAATTCGCTGTAGTGGATCTGCACCAGATTTTGGACCGATGTGCGCAGTTGGTGGAACACCACTTGAAATTGAATAATATAGAGCTGACTAAGAATTATTGTAGGGGCGTGGCAGAAGTGGTCTGCGACAAAGATCAGATTCAACAGGCCTTTCTAGCGATCTTGGACAACGCAGCAGAAGCCATGCCTCAGGGTGGAACCCTGAGCATAATAACCAACTGCAATTGGCGTAAGAAGAGAGTCCAGATTCAGGTTCAAGATACAGGTTCGGGGATCGCTCCCGCAGATCTTCCCCATGTGTTCGAACCATTCTATACCACCAAGAAGGAGGGAAAAGGAGTGGGATTAGGCCTCTCCGTATGCTATGGTATCATAGAAAGACACGATGGCAAAATCGAGGTCACCTCAACGGTGGACCAAGGCACCACCTTTATCATTGAGCTCCCTCTTTATTCTGTCAAGGATGAAACAAAGGAGCGCCGCACCGAAAAATCGCAAATCGTCAGAAAGGCGCACAATAGGAGGCGAGAGTGATGGATGGCAACAAAAATGATAGACCGGCAAGTATCCTGGTAGTGGACGATGAACTCAGCGTGCGAGATTCGCTGACTAAATGGTTTACCGAAGACGGCTACAAAGCGGATTCGGCTGTTGATGCCAACGAGGCTTTGAAAAAACTGAAACCCGGACTTTGGGATATTATCTTCTTGGATATAAAACTGCCCGGCATGGACGGAATGGAGTTACAGCAGAGAATCAAAGGTATCGATCCCAATGCAACCATTATCATGATCACAGCTTACGCCACTGTGGACACCGCGGTCAAATCTCTTAAGGAAGGGGCATATGACTACGTCACCAAGCCGGTCGACCCGGATTACCTCTCCCATTTAGTGGCCAATGTGATGAAGCAAAGAAGTCTTGTTTCCGAGAACATTCAACTCAGAGAAAGAATCCAAGAACTTTACGAAATAGACCAGATCGTCGGGGAAAGTCCGGCCATGCTGAAAGTCTTTGACATGATCAAAACCGTGGCTTCCACCGATACCTCGGTGATGATCCGAGGGGAGAGCGGAACCGGCAAGGAGCTCATCGCCCGTGCTATTCATTCCAACAGTCCCAGACGGTTCTTCCCCATTATTACTGTCAACTGCGGCGGTCTGACCGAAGGGCTGACCGAAAGTGAGTTCTTCGGACATGAGAAAGGAGCTTTCACAGGAGCCTTATATCGGCGCAAAGGGAAATTTGAGATGGCCAATGGCGGAACCATCTTTTTAGATGAGGTGGGAAACATCGACCCCAAAGCTCAGACCGACCTTCTGCGGGTAATCGAGACTAAGCAGTTCACCCGGGTGGGGGGAGACGAGATTATCAAAGTCGATTTCCGCCTGATATGTGCCACCAACCGCGATCTGGAGCTGGCTGTTAAGGAAGGAAAATTCAGAGAAGATCTGTATTACAGGCTGAATGTCTTTTCCATCTCTATTCCCCCGCTGCGCGAAAGGCGCTCCGACGTACCCCTTTTGTGCAACTATTACCTTAAGAAGTTGGCCGACAGCATGAACAAGCCCACAACCGGTATCTCTGTTGACGCAATGGATAAGCTCAAGCAATACGATTGGCCGGGAAACGTAAGAGAGCTGAGGAACGCCATAGAGAGATCGTTGGTGGTCGCGAGAGGCTCCACCATTAGCGTGGACGATCTTCCTATCCCCCATGCGGCAAAGGCAAAAGTTAAAGACCAGAGCTTGGAGGCGGTGGAAAGGGCCCACATAGAAGATATTCTGAGGCAGATGGAGTGGAACATAACTCGCTCTGCCGAGAAGTTGGGAATCGACAGGGCTACTCTTTATCACAAAATCAAGAAGTATGGCTTACAAAAACAGGCGTGAAGATATACATACTCCCACTGCGTTTTCCGGATGACGACCTGCTGGAACATCTTTCCTCCGCTATCTCCAACATTTTTGAAATGTCAGTCTCCCTCTTGCAGGATCACTTCTCCCTGCAAGGAGGATATGATCTGGTTCGAAATCAATACAATTCCACCTGGATACTGTCGCAGCTTTTGGAAAAAGCCCCTGAACAGGACTCCAAGATACTGGGGGTCACCAGCGTGGATCTATATGTTCCAGTGCTGACCTTCGTTTTCGGTGAGGCTCAGCTGCGGGGAAAGGCGGCTGTGGTTTCCTCCTATCGCCTGAGAGATGAGCTGTACGGGCTGCCCGAGAATGCGGAGAAGCTGAGGGAGCGTCTGGAGAAAGAGGCTATCCACGAATTGGCACACACTTTCGGCTTGGTTCACTGTCGTGAACCGGAGTGTGTGATGCATTCATATACTTACGCTGAAGAAATTGATTTCAAGTCGAAGGAATTCTGCAACTCCTGCACCGTGCTGCTGGAAAAAAAGAAAGACGAGGCCCACCCGTAATACTCAAGTCTCTCTCCGCGTGACTGTCTGCCACCGCATCCGATACCTAAAGGACCGTGAACTTACCGAAGCAATCCCGCGATGGATCGGCTGCTATGATCTGTCCCCATCTCCTTTCTTCTGTCCGGGCTCCTGATCGTCACCCGATAAAGCGTTCCTTTTCTCCTTTTCCTCCTGTTTATCCATGTGGTATTCCATGGCTTTCTGTTTGTTCTTTTGGACCAGATCGTGCATGATCACCTGACTGGTGAAAGAACCCCTTCCTCCCGCACCTTTCAACCACCCTTTGGCCCAAGCATAGACGAAAAACACTATACCTCCAGCTACAAGCAAGACAACGAATGTTCTTAGTATCGTATCCATTCTTTCAAGTACCTTCTAATCAAAGTCAAGTATTAGATCAAAAGTGCTTCAAGTCGAGGCCCTCAAAGAACTCTTTATTCTCGAGTCTTCTCTTCGGCACGAGGGTGAAACCCGCCATCTCTCTGCCAATGCAGTATGATCGTGTTCTCCATCTTGAGAACCCATAATTGTCTTCTATACGTGGCCTGATGCCGGATAGGAGTTGGTTGAGGAAATGTCGTTCGTTACGGATGGCAACCAATAGACTTGTGCGAGGGAGCCCAGAATATCACGAATAAGAGGCGGTAGATAAAGGATTTTCTTAGTCGTTGGTTGTATCTGAGCTCCCTCTTCAGATCGTCAATCTGCCCGCTCAATCACTGAATCGACTTCCTTCTTCAGTGCGAAGCCGCCCATGCGAAGCGGTGTCGAAAGAAAGCTGGCTTCCTGTTGCCTGATTATTTTCTAATCTACGAAATTTCTCCGAATCCGTCAAGACCCCAAACGAAAATTTTTCTAACTTTTTTGTTCGCCATCCAGGGATTCGCATACTCCGCTCAGGGAAGGTGGTTTCCTGTGTCCGGACTTATTCTTATTTGCTCTCATTCTGCAAAGCCTATTTTTCTCGCCATCAAAAGCCCTTCGATCACCCGGTCCTGAGATAATGGACACCAACCACAGGATCGCATCAATGCCATCCCCCGTCAGACCTCACCTTTGACAAAACTCGTGCAGAAGCGCCTCACCTTTTGTGAGCAAGAGCGTAGTCAAAAACAGCTTGACTTGCAGAGGCAAATAAGATAAAATGTACAGGGAAGCGTTTTTTCTAAGAAAGGGATTTCTGGAAACTGGCTGGCTCTGAGTAAACCGCCCACCATTCGAGGCTAAGTGACGGCGTTACAAGTTCTCAGAGATAGATCTTGGCCAAACAGATAAATATCGATGCCGAGGAAAAAGTCTGATGAAACAGGCAGGCTTAGCAGGATTTGTGCCAGCAGGGATTCTTGCGATCACAATATGTATAGCTGCTATTCTGACGTGCACATCGACAAATAGTACTAAGGAGAAAACGCGTATGCGCCAGTTGGTCCCCGGTGAGATCTACGGGTGGAAAGGGTTGGAGGAAGTTGAGAGTTACGACAGACAAACCATTTTCGACTATATCGACGGAGCTGGCGAAATCTACCTGATGTACGATTTCCGGCAAGTGATGGTGTTCCGGCTAATCAAAGCTTCTGAGCCGACCATCCTGGTCGAGGTATTCGATATGGGGTCGCCGGAGGACGCTTTTGGAATCTTCAGCCATGCACGCGAGGGCGAGGAACAAGGCATTGGACAAGGCTCAGAATATCGGGGAGGCGTTTTCTGCTTCTGGAAGGCTAAGTTCTTCATATGCATAACTTCAGAACGGGAGACACCTGACGCTAAGAAAGCCGTGGTGGATCTTGCCCGGAAAATCGCCGAAAGGATCTCCGCTTCCGGTGCGTTGCCAAAGCTGCTTGATTATCTGCCGGAGGGCGACTTGCTGGACAAAAGCATTCGCTATTTCCATAAGCACACCTCGTTAAACTATCATTACTTTGTAGCCAGTGAAAACATCCTCAGACTTGGCGAGCATACCGAAGCGGTGCTTGCCAGATACCAGCCAGGGAGAAGTTATCTTCTTCTAATTCGATACCAAAACGAAGAAGAGGCGAAAGAAGCGCTGGATAGCTTCCTGAAGGCTTATATTCCGGAAGGAAAAGACTCTGGTGTCGCCGAAATCGACGACGAAAAATGGGTGGCAGCCAAGTTGGAGGGAGCATTGGTCCTTGTGGTTTTTGATGCTCCAACCAAGACCAATGCTCAGAATTTGATAAAGGCAGTTCAAAACAGACTCTCGGAGTCGAGCTCCGGACAAAGGGGAGAGTTATGAAAGACCAGAATAAGACCATAACCCGGCGGGATTTTCTAAGGGGAGCAACCTGCGCTACCCTGGCATTTGCCGTGGGTTTGTATCCAGAGGGAGAACAAGTAGTTGACCTCCCTCCGCCTAAGACAAGGGTGGTTCTTATTCGAGATCCAGAGGTAATTGGCGCCAAAGGACGCATCAACGCAGAGCTGATTCAGCGAATGCTGGATAAAGCCGTGACTTCACTGTTGGACAAGAAGGATCCTGTCGAGGCGTGGAAGCTTTTGGTAGGACCGAAGGATGTGGTGGGAATAAAAAGCAACGTGTGGAGTCCGCTCCCGACACCTAAGGAGCTGGAGCAGGCCATCAAAAAACGGGTCATGGATGTGGGAATTCCCGAGAAGAAGATCGACATTGACGATCGCGGCGTCCTACACAACCGAATCTTCCTTAATGCCACCGCCCTGATTAACGCCCGTCCCTTGAGAACTCATGGCTGGTCAGGGGTTGGCGGATGCATTAAGAACTACATTATGTTCGTGTCCAGACCTCCCCAATATCACGGTAACTCCTGCGCCGACCTGGGAGCACTATGGAACCTCCCCCTGGTCAAAGGCAAGACAAGACTTAACGTTCTGGTTTTGCTTAAACCACTCTTTTATGGTGTTGGTTACCACCATTTCGATTCGACCTACACCTGGGAATATAAAGGATTGTTAGTGGGAACCGACCCGGTGGCGCTGGATACCGTCGGCCTGCGTATTTTCCAGGCCAAGCGACTTGATTACTTCGGCGAAGAGCGACCTTTGAAACCTCCTGCTCATCACATCGTTTTCGCGGATACAAAACATAAGGTTGGCACCAGCGATATGCGAAAGATCGAACTGGTTAAATTAGGCTGGCAAGAGGGAATCCTGATCTGATCAGGTCTTCGCCGCAAAAGGAAATCCAGGTATGCTATGTTACGACAAGTTATCTCACGTCCCATTTCTCGCCGCTCAGTAACCCACCTCTGACCTAGTCCTTCCTTTCTCTGTCGTTCACTAATTAGGAGAGCCCGGGACACTCCTGACGGTTGTTCGCAAGTTACGCTAAATCATCTCACCCTCTGGAAGGAATATCCCATCAGCCCATCTCTTAAGAATGCACCTTCCTCGTAACAAGGAAGCCAAATGATTCTTCCGTTTACGAATTTCGGATTCTTCCAATCATCCAAGTCGACATTAGCTTTTTGGGATATGAGCCGAAGCCACAAAATCTCAGCCATTTTCTTGGCATCCTCTTCAGTGATGAAGACTCCTCTAACCCTCTCTGTTTTCACCGACCCAGTTTTAAAATCTGGCTGGGTACGGACGAAAGCCAACCCAAGATTCGGCAGTTTGACTAAGTTCTTCATCTCAAATGCCGGGACGTAAGAAAGAAATGGCCTGGACTTGTCCTTGATACTGAAAAGGCCTATCTCTGAAGGAAGAAGCTCGAATATGTCCTGAATCGAGGAGCTTTTCCTGTCCTGTAGCCTCGTCTCGAAAACCCAGAACGGATAATACTGCAGAGATCCGGAACAGCCCATCTCCAGTTCCTCTTTGACTTTCGCTATCTCGCCCCTTGTTTGATGGTAAGTACCTTCGTGTATTCTCCAAATCCTTTTGCAGTTGTTGCAAGGAAACACCACATGAAAGGGTGTAACTGGCAAATCCCACCCGCAGTCAGGACACCGATGAGGCAGAATCCCGAGCGCATAGAACCTTTCAACGTCTGCGGTTTCGTTTCTCTTCAACTCAAAATAGCCTGAGCCTTCCTTCAGAGTTCTCTTGGTTATACCGTCGATTACGTGGAAGAACTTTCCTTCGGGAGCAATAAAATTCACCACCCACAGCGGAAAGTAGATCAAAGACAGACGTTCCTCTATCAATCGCAGAATCAATTCGTCCTCAGGGGCTTTCTTTTTATCCAAGTAAAAGTTGAGTGCTCTTAAAGCTCTCTGTTTTGCAGCTCGAGAGTTTGTCTCTAAGGTTAGAACCTCCCCGTGCTGGTCCAAGCGGCCTCGATCTGTCAGGATCTTCAAACTCAGCCAGTCCGGTCTCATTCCCAGAGTGGCAATTCCGAGATGGTTGCTCTTATGCGCACAGAAGTTTATGTCCCAATCTTTCGTCGATACCTCCTCTTTTGGCGGTTCTTCGTCCGGCTCTGCCGGAATCGCTGAGAAAGATAGTTGCTCAACTACGCTAAAGAAGGCCTGAGCGGTGAACCTCCAGAAAGGGAGATATAAGAGTTGAATACGGTCCACCCTCCTGGACAAAGACAGTCCTCTCTCCTTCCTGAATCTATCAACCAGGAAAGGGATGGATCTCTTCTTGAATTTCGGCTCAAGGTAATATCTTAATATCTTCTTCTGTGATTGAAAAAGAAGGGGCAGATCACAAAAAGAACATCTGGCCACATTGGCACCTTCCAAGAGCTCGAAAGGTGCTCCACAGGAGGGGCAGCAAGCGGATACCTTGAGACGCTGCATCGTTTATTCGGTTTTTTCTCCGCAATTGAAGCAGAATTTTGTGCCCGGAGGCAAAACCGTGCCGCAGTTTTTGCATTTTATCTTTTCAGCCAAATTGAACCCACAAACCATACAGAAGTTGGCTTCAGCGGGCAGGTCTTTTCCACACTTTGGACACCTATTGATCACCACCAGCTGATGTCCACACTTATAGCAGAATCTCGACTGCTCCGGCGTATCAGCTCCGCACTTGGGGCAGGTTATGGTGGGCAAAGGATCGTGCTTAAGATCTCTTTGATCCGGAGCCAGGGCTTTGGATATCATGCTCGGGACCAAGACTCCGACCCCCATTCCCGCACCCATTCCTATCCCAGCCTGGGCAAAGCCGTTCCGATCTGATTGTGCCAGAGCTTTGGCCATTCCAAATTTCAAGAAGTTATCCAAATCACCCACCGCTTTCATTCCGGATTTCTGATCTATCATGGTCTGCACCTCATCCGGAGGCGTGATCGATGAGATGTAGAAATCTAAGAGTTCCATACCATACTTCTCGAACTCGTTTTTGATTTTCTCTTTGGCATCTTCGGCCAATTTTTGATATCTCTGGGGGAGTTCCAAGATTGTATCCAATTTTTCACCCAAGAGATCATTGACCCGCGAAACGATGACCTGTCTCAAGTAATCCTCGATCTGTTCTGTTGTGTAGACGTTTTCCCTTCCCACCAGGGTATTCAAGAAGAGTAAAGGTTCCACGATCTTTGTGGTGTAAGCGCCAAAAGCGCGAAGTCGGACCAGCCCCAGCTCGTTGTCTCTGAAAGCCACCGGATCCTTGGTTCCCCATCTCAGGTTAGTAAAGACTTTGTGATTGACAAAGTAGACTTCCACCCTGAAAGGTGATTTGAATCCCCAGGGTATAGCCAGAATCTTGGTCAGAACAGGCAGATTCAAAGTAGTCAGAGTATGTCTGCCGGTTCCCAACACGTCGCAGGCCTTGCCGCTTCTGAAGAATACTGCCGATTGACTGTCCCTGACTACACACTGGGCTCCCAACTTTATCTCAGCAGAGCCATTTTGCGGAATCCTATGGATCATCTGATTTTCCTTAGGATTCATCCACTCGATTACTTCCAAGGATATAGACATGTTCCACCTCTTTTGGATGTTATTATTTCGGAGGCTTTTTGATTTTATCGGCAATGAAAAGAAAGTCTTTGCCCCGCCCGGTCTCAGTCGTCTTGTGTTTGGCCGCTGGGGACAGGGACAAAAGGACTGGTAAGATAGACAAGATGACGATTCAGGAGTTGGTTAGTCTGTCTCTTTTCGGTAGGAGCTCAGCCGATTTTACCCCAGGGAAAACCTAAGAGGACCAACACCAACGCAGAAAGTACCAGAATAACGGAAGCTGGCAAAAGCATTCTATAGGTCTCGGCGAAGCTCGCTTTGAAGTAACTCTTGGTCACCACTAGACAGAGGTGTACCGGAGAGAGCATCACTCCCGCGAATCCTGCCCCATATGCCAGCATCATGTAACCATAGTTCACACCGTTGGGGGAGAGGAAGGAAAATAGGACGGCGTAGGAAATTCCTACGAAGGCGGAGGTCATGCCGGTCAATATTCCGACGGTAAAAGGCACTAGTCAGAATGGCAAAGATAGGAGAGACTCCAAAACTTGCTAAGGAACTCGGTATGGTCTCGATAGCTCCTGAAGCGGTTATCAGCCTCTTGAAGATCATCACCGCCAGGATCAGGACGACTATTTCCAGACTGACCGCCGTTGTGATCATCTCCCACCATCGTTTAATCACGACCTTTCTCGTCAAGCCAAAAAGAACGATGGTCAAGCCCAGGGCTAAAGCAATATCGAGACTGAGAATCAGATTCAAACCAACCACCACCAGAACAGGCAGAATTCCCTTGAAAGCCAACGTGAGGTTCTCGACAAATCCTCGTTTTCCCTGAACGGGACTCTTTTCTACCTTTATCTTGCTGGAACAGAATAGCACACCTCCCACAATCATTGCAAGGCTTAACGGAATCTGAGCTAAGATTACTTCCCTTAGAGTTATGCTGAGCAAAGAAGCAGCGAGAATTACTCCCAGATACAGAGGCCAGGTGAATTCAAGGATGTGACGAAACCAATAGTTGACCACCATCTTCACCTCCGCGGGGAGATCTTTCTTGCCGCCTACCTGTTCCACCATGGGGGCAGACATCATCGCTCCGGCCGGCATAGGCAGAAGCCCCACTACTGCAGGAAGGAACATCAGCAAAAGCTTAGTGCTTCTGAACAGATTCCCCAGACCAGTGCTCAGACTCTCGAGGCTTTTCAGATACTTCAGAAACTCGCCAAAGATCAGAATCAAAAGGACAATGATCAGAAGATGAATGGTGGGCCATTCAATTGCGGCAGCTCCCACATGTTTCAACATCTGAAAAAACGGAAGCCCGAAAAGAAAACCCAGTAACAGCCCGCCTAAGAGAATGCTTATGCCCAAGGATATGTTCTTCCTGACCAAGAAGAGGATGAGAAGGAAGACTAAGAGTAGTTTCAATAACTCAATCATAGCTCGCTTTCTTGGCTCCCCTATTTTACCTAATGTTACGGACAAGTCAATGAATTAGTCGATCTCTGCTGTCAGTCTTCGGCTGGTCGATCCAGCCTAAAACCTATGGTGTTTGTCCAGCGCAGACCTAATCGGTCAGATTTTCGGTGAGGTAGTTTTCTCTGATGTCCCAATTGAATGACCTGTGATCAGTGGAATCATCGCATCGATCTTGCTAAGTGAGTAGTCGAGCCACAAGACACCAGGATGAGTCCTACGAAGGAAAGATTGGAAGTTGGCGAGGGGTACGCCTCCCCTTCTTTCATCAGAGTCTGAAGGCTAACAGCCTCCAGGTCTCGCCGGCCCACTGTTAAGGTACTACTTTAAGCGACCTCGTTAACTCGTTATAGTTCTGTAACTTTCTTTCGGCCTCGCCAGGCCAGGCGGCCCTACCTCGTACGTTACTTCAGCAGCAGCATCTTCTTCGTTTGGACGAATTGTTCAGCCTCGATTCTATAGAAATAGATTCCAGTGGCCAGTTCTTCGCCTCTGCCATCTCTTCCGTCCCATTCAATCCGCTTGTGTCCTGCCTTTTGATGCTCCTGCACCAGTGTCTTGACCCTCTGGCCAAGAATGTTGTAGATGGTGATCTTAACTTCGCAATCCCGAGGCAAGGCGTACTCAATCGCGGTGTAAGGGTTGAAGGGGTTGGGGTAGTTCTGGGACAAAGAGAATTCCTTCGGTAGATTGGATTTACCCAGCTTATCGACAATATTCACGTCAAGCTTCCGACCGGCTACGTCAACAAGTATCGCCTCCTTAATCTCCAGACTACTCAGGTCAAACACGCCGGGACTGGATGTCATGGTCAGCTGGAGCAAAGGTCCACTGCCGGAAGCGATGAATTCTTTTCCACTGATATCCACTATGCCCACTCTCAGCTCTCCGTCCGGGGTATTGTTATGATACAGCCCCACTTTCTTTGTGCGGGCAGTTCGCAAAATGCCCTCAAGTTCGAATTTCTCCAGGTTCCACCTTAGCTCAAACTGCGCTCCGGAGACATCGGTGTCAAACTCAGCATCCACAAAAACGCTAGTCTCCCCATCTTCCGTCTGCCCGGACCGCAAAGACACCTCCGCAGAAGCAGACTCTGTCTTGGCAAAAATCTGGTAATCCGGTTCACACGGCGGGTTCCCGCTCCTGAACAGGTAGTTCAGCAGATAAACCGCGTCCGACATGTCGACCTCACCGTCCATGTTGACGTCTCCTGTCTCCACAGGTTGAGGAGGGGAACCATTCCTGAACAGGTAATTGATAAGATAAACCACGTCTCCGGGACTGACCACCGCATCACCATTACAATCTCCGCACACGTAAGTAAAGATTGCAAGATCGCTTAGAGCCTTATGCAGAAGCGCAGTCGCCTGAGATTCCTGAATGAAATACAAGGGGAAATCAAAGAAGATGACCTTAAAATCGTCTCCAAGGTAACGGAACGCCACCGGCTTCCCTTGGCAGTCGGAGTTCGGGAAAGCCGAATTGAAAGTATAGATCACCTCGCCTGCAATCAGGTTGTCAACATAGCCTACGCCTGGCACTCTGCCTACAGTCTTTAGCCCGCAAGCACATTGGGCCACTCTCAGACTATCGGCCTGAAGATCTGAATAACCCGGGACTTGGCTGAAGGCTCCGATGAACTCTTCCGTACGGAGGTCAGGTACCCAGGGTGGCACATAGGCTGACCTAACCTTAAGATAGTCGTAGGGGACGTCTCCCGGCGCAAAGTACCTCAAGTTCCAATCACCGTCATCTCCTCTGGAGAGATTTCGTCTGCCTTCAATTATCACCTTGCCGCCGTGATCAAGATACTTCTTCAAGGTTTGGTAAGTGGAATCGTTATGAGCACCCAGAGAGCGATTCCCCCTGAGGTCCTCGGAGTGAATTATAGCCACCGAATAACGGACCAACTCCCAGATACGCAGTTGATTTTGCGGATAGCAGTTGGGGCAGCTGTGGTCCACATAGGCGTAGGTGTAATCCTGAAGTGCTCTGTGGTAAAACGCATCTATGCTGTCGCTATCTACCATATTGTATGCGATGTTTTCGTAGGTCTCGTCCACTACCACAATCCCGTGGTCCAGCGTAACGGCATAGCCCTCCACTGGACTGCACATCTCGCTTTCGTTCCCGCTGGTATCAACTGCGGTAAGAGCATAGCAATAATATAGCGCCTCCCACTCCAACATCGAATCCACGAAGGTGGTTTCCCTGCATGCACCGGACAGCAGTTGATAAGGGGAACCGCACTCCTCGCTTCTGTAAACGCTGTAGCAGTCAAAATCAGCTTCCTGATTGGGATTCCAGTCCAGCTTGATTTCGTCCCGACCAAAAGGATTAGCGACCAAGCCTGCTGGAGCTAATGGCACCCCTCTGGGCGCCAGGGAAACCTCCTCGTTTACTATGCTGGCATAACCGTCGGCATTAATTGCGACCACTTTCATGAAGTAGGTGGTGCCGTCCTCGAGATTTCGTAAGGTGTCAGCAGTACCGTAAACCTGGTGGAGGCTGTCATACTCTCCGCTGACCGTTCCGAAGTGGACATTGTAATAGACTACCTCTTCGCTCGGATGGTTGGGCAGCCAGCTTAGCCGAATTGTGTGTCCGTCTCCGGCGTCGACAGCCTGCAAACTCTCCACGGAAGAAGGGAAATTGCTCAAGAATAACAAAGTGGCAAGACCCATCTTTGCCACTTCCCTGTAGTAAGGGAAGTTCAAGCTGTCGATCACATCGTAGTTGGTATGCCAGCCTGCAGAGTGTAAATCACCCTCCGCGGCACCAATCGCATCGAACCCCCACACCCAGAAGGAATAGTAGTCACTGCCGAAGGGCTGATCCTGGTACGACGGGTTCAGGTAGGTGTATGTCTGTGCCATCTGGATCATGATGTCGACGAAATCCATCGCACCTGTGTTTCCATAAATTACCACGTCAGGGTCTTCATCCACGCTGTGTGCGATCATATCCCAGTTGATCATCAGCTCAAGGTTGCTGTTTTGACTCCAGAGATACTCTGCGAAATGGTCGCTGCCAACAAGCCCTTGCTCTTCCTGAGCGAAGGGAACGAAAAGAACCGTGAAAGGCAGTGGATTTTCAGCAATTATTCTTGCCACCTCCAGCGTGGCTGCCGTTCCTGTAGCATTGTCGTCTGCTCCCGGTGCCCAGACGTAAGGGTCGGTGTCAGTTCCGCGTACAATCGAATCGTAATGGCCCCCCACCACGACTACCCGGTCCGGCCTTACCGTCCCCTCGACTGCTGCCACCACGTTCCACTGCTGCGAGTCCCAATAGTAGTAATGAAGCCAGAGGCTATCTATACCAAAGCTGAGCAACTTGTCATGTAGCCAGTCCCGGGCTTTGCGCACCGAGTCGGAATAAGAATATCGGGTCTGGAAGTTCTGCAGTCTCAGGACCCACGTGTACAAAGAGTCTTCCGACACTAAATTGAGCAGGCTGTCAATATCCGCAGAGTACTTCAAGGCTGGTCTGGCTATCTCAACAGGCGGTCTGTATTCCAAAGGTATTGGCCTGTGTCTTATCGGTATAACCTTATATCCTTTTTCCAACAGCTCGAACGCTCTTTCTCTGGAGGTCTTAATCAACTGCCACTTCGCATCCTTCAGGAGAACTCTGCCGTAGAATTCTAAATTCACCTCTGCAACCCCATGAGCCGGAGACGCCAGAAAGTATTCCTCCGTCCAGGGCTCCTCGTCGATGATCTGGTATTCCAGACCCAACCCGTCCACCTCCACCAATCTGGCTCTCTCAAACTCAGCCAGAACAGAGTTATCAAATCTGTGGTAGGCAATTATCCCCGCCTCCCTTGCGTCTGACCAATGACTGGGTTTTTCCAGGCTCAGCTTTATCAGAACCGGGTCTGCACGGCCTTGTGCCGTAGCGCAAACCAGAGCCGCAATTGAAAGAATCAAACTGAACACAATTCTTCCGACTGGCATAGTATCCTCCCGTTTTGAATGTTGAGTTTGCCTCTTCCTTCTCAAGTCAGCTCAGGCGAGCCGTGGCTGGACGGGAAGTCTTGCGGTGACGCGTGAGCCTGCCAGCCCGGCATCTCCCGCTGGACACAGGCTCTGCATCTCCTAAGATAGTCTTATGCGCTCACGGAGGGAAAAATCTATGGCTGTTTTTGCCTTAACACCAGTAATTTAGCTATTTTCCCCCCATTGTCAAGGCAAAAACGCAGCAGCAAATGTATTTTCTTAGGGACCCCCTGCTTTCTTGAGCAAATGGCCAAATGCCATTTGGCACGGACCTCAAAGGGGTCCTTCATCACTCCGCCCACCTCGATTACGTTCGAAGAAAGTGATGCGAGGAAACACACCGGGGATAGACGCGGATACTGGCTGTAGAATCGCCGATTCCACTGTCTTACCACAATCGTGAGCCAGACCCAGAATGGACTTGGCAAGTCCTGCGGATATACCTGATTAGTCTCAAAGACAGCGCAGAAGACATCCGCAATTTACTTAAGCAGCAGCATCTTCCTCGTCTGGATGAATTCTTCTGCCTCTATTCTG
>CAYGCR010000072.1:0-15370 GCA_964348415.1 uncultured Ignavibacteria bacterium
AGTCTGAACTCTCGAAACTAGTGGCAATTTAGAGGTGATTCGGAAAGATGTCAAGCAAAGAGAGGGAGCCTTCGCGTCCAGAATCAAACGCGGGGACGCGTTTTGTTTATTTTGTTGTTGACAATATTGGCAATCGGTGTTAGAATACCACCCTGATCGTTTTTGTGAAAGCACGCAAGTGTTTGCTGCTGCAAATCTTGCTAACCAGCCGAAACACATTGCATTATCACGGAAATACACAGGTAGAAGAGGGCCTGCAACGCTATTGCGAGCTGCGGCAACGGCGGAGTGAATCATGAGTTCAAAACGCAGGGAAAACTCAGTTTCTCCGTCTGCTGGGGGAGGCTCGGTCGCCGCAAGCAACGCTTTGGATTCCAGAGACATCGTACTCCGACTTGAAAAGCTGGTACGTGAGGCTGCCAAGGAAATATCCTTGTACCAAGACCTGTATGGACACGACCCTCGAGTCAAAAGTCTATCTGATTTCGAGAAGCTGCCAATTGTAAACAAGGACACGTTCACGAAGCTAGGGGACGTAAGCAAAACGGTCTGCGACCCGTGGGACATGGTGGGGCCCTTCGCGCCCTGGAAGGCTGAGGGGAACCGTTTTCCTCTTCCGGTACTGCATGATGATACGGATGAAGAAAGTTTGATCGAACGACTCCGTTGGATCATGCAATATATTGGCTCAAAGACAAGTGAAAGGATAGCGTTTTTGGTGTCACACCGTCACCAATATGGTGCCGCAGAGCTTGTGGACTTGCTGATTTATCTTCGTTTTCAGTGTCAGATATTTCAAGTGACGCGCCAGCCGCGCGGGCACTTGGCAAGGCTGCTGAAGGAAGCTGGCGCGGCAACGGTTTTTGTGGGGGCTGAGCCAGAGTTGCTGCCCGAAGAATGGCCAGAGTCGATCAGCACAATCGTTACTTTCAATCATCCGAAGGAGTTAAAAGGGAAATTCAGACATTTCGACATTCTTCACCTTGATGAGATCCCGCTGCTTGCGGTCCGGCAACAACCCAACCCTTATACTTGGCTGCAAGACCACTTCTATCTTGAAGAGAGTGCGATTAAAACCCTTATCGTTACTACTCTATCTCATGTTTTTGGGCCATTCATACGATATGATACTGGCATTCGCGCTCGGTTGAATGGTCATAATCTTTTTTTAGCAGACGACTTAGTATGAAAACACTAAAGCAACACCACTTCTTTCCCCCCAAGGCGGAAGATAAGCTCCGGCATCTCTTTCGCAGGGTTTACAAGGAGCACCCATTTTACCGACACATCTTCGAAGAAACGAAACTGAATCCAGACGATGATCCGATTTCGGTCCTCAACCGTCTCCCGGTGTTGGATAGGACAGATTACCTGGGACTTCAGAGAGATATCTTCTCTCGGCTGAAGGGAGCACAGTTTCTCACGGAGCGCTCATCTGGAACTACCGGCCCTAGGAAAATTCGTTTTGTCACACAACGGGATGAAGCCGCAGAGGAGGAATTGTGTTTTCGTTTCTTCAGACAGTGTGGCCTTACGCCATCCGACCGCGTTCTGGCTATCGACGTTGACAGCCCGGAGATATATCTCTTCTATTCGCGGGCGCTTTTACGCATGGGGATTCGTGACTTCTCATACGTGAACTACACTGATTCTGGGCACGAGGCTCTCAAGCCGATCTTCACGTTTCGGCCTACCGCCATCTTTAGCGTTCCCTCTGTTGTGTCTCGCTGCAGAGCCGAATTGGAGCGTGCATCTGGTCCTGATGGTCAAGGGCACCTGAAAAAGGTGGTCTACATCGCCGAGAATATGAGCCCCGAACTGAGGCGGACACTGTGTCAGCAAATGGGTCTTGAAGTCTTCTCTTTCTATGGGAGCACTGAAATCGGGTCAATGGCGGGGGAATGTGAAAAACATGAAGGTATTCATTTGTTTAACGACGCGGTCGTGCCGACGGTTATTGACCCAGCTGATGACGGCGGTTGCATAACCGGACAGGTTGCCTGGACGACTCTCCACTTCACAGACCAACCCCTCATAAAGTACGTGAATGGTGACATTGTATCAGTTGCAAAGAATGAATGTACCTGCGGCCGCCACTATCCACTGATGACAGAGGTATCCAGAGTGGATGATATCTTCACGATCTACGGACAGAAATTCAGATACCACGATTTTGAGCGAGTGATTAGGGGAGAATTAGGCAGCATTAAATCTCTCAAAATCATAATTACTTCGGAGGCTAAGCGTGACAGAGTGATATTTCAGGTGCCTGACTACCTGGTGAAGGAAAGAGACGTTATCATAAAAGCTGTTCGCTTAATTGACGATTTCCATTACTTTCTAAAGATGGGCTTTGTTGTGACTCAAATAGAGGCTGATTCAGGCTATGAGGTAGTCAAGAGAAAATCAAATCGGGTCGTAGACCTTCGCGGCGAAGTATCGCCGCAGCGCAACCGCCTGAGTTATGGCCGTGTTGCCGTCCCAGTTGATGGAGTATCCGGTCGACATGAAAGAAGAGAGGTGGACAATGACTGAAGACAAAGTGCAGCAAAATTCAGGAGACGAGCCGCTGACGGTGGCCTTTACGAAGGACTATATTGCAGAACGCGACTTCTGGAAGAGGGCCCCAATAACGGATGAAAAAAAACACGAGGTTCGGCTGATCACCGATCAGGCGATTATGAGCGGAAGTTGCCTCGAAGAAACAGAAAGCAAGGCTTTTGGAACTAACCTTGCCTCAGGAGGCCGTGACAATTATTGTGAAGTGATTGCCCTCTCAATGGATATTCGAAAATCAGCCATTACCCTTGTGAACGTGGAAGACTTTGCTGAGTATAACAGGGTTCTCGCTGATTTCATCTGTTATATAAAGGACACCTGGCGAAGTCAGCCAGGGAGATTCTTTGACAAGTTCACAGGGGATGGAGCGCTATGCTTCTGGGTGCTTCCTGAAGAGCCTCCCAAACACATGGCCACAAAAAAGGTGGAGGACGGTACACTTCTTCTCGACCATTATTATTATGTTTGGAACGACCGGGTCAAGAAGACGATCGAGTTTTCCATTGACATAACCTGTAAGTTCTTGGAGATCTTCTTGCCGAGTATCCGCAGAACGTGCGGGCTCATACCGAAAGATTTCGGTTTTTCACTCGGCATCGATGTTGGTCAATGTTTGCTGACAGAATTGCGGTCATCAAGAGCCGCGGAAGCTCCCAAAGATCACTACGAAGAGCTGTATGGCCCGATCAAGTGTAAAGATTTTCACGACAAAGGTGAAATTGTTGTTTCCGACAATGTCACTATAATCGGGCGGCCGGTTATAGGTGCAACCAGAATGACTACCGCCGCCAATGCTTATGAAATACTTGTCAATTGCTATCCTGGGTCCGAGTTAAAAACAAGAATCGACGATCCCAGCAGCATGAGATCCGCAAGGACCTTTACTTCGGGCTTCACCTCGTCTTCAGAGACATCAAAGATTACTGTTACGGCCCGGTTGAGGTCTACCGAGTCAACACCGACCGCATAGAGCACCTCAAAAGAGAATTAGGTCTGGTTGAAGAGAACGAGGAGAATTCCAAAGAAGGCAAGAAAGAGGCTGAAGTGACAGTATGCAAGCCAGCTGAGCCAAAACAAAAACGCACGAAGTGAAGGAATTCCAGGGGCGGGGTCGCGTGGCCAAGAGGGATGTAGCGAATTCTCTCTCCCAGTTGCCGGTATCCGGCCTGCCTAGTCAATCCATCCACCGCTGTTCGTTTTGCGGAGTGACGATTATCGCAGACTTCCCTGCCACGGGGCATTTGGTCTCGCAGATTCCACAACCGATGCAGAGGTCTTCCTTCATGTAGGGGCGTTTTACCATTCTTTCGGTCCCGTCAAAATGAACGACCTTTTCTTCTTTTAGCTCAATTGCCTTGGGTGAAGTCGGGCAGTGTTCCTGGCACACCAGGCAGTTTTCGTTTTTGTACCAGGGGAGACATCGGTCTCTGTCTATGTACGCGATGCCGATCACCCATTTCTTCTTCGTCTCCACGTCCAGAACGTGAATGGCGTCAGTGGGGCAAACCTCTGTGCACATTATGCAGTTGAACTCACAGTATCCATACCGGGCCACAGCGACAGGAGTCCACATGCCCTCCAGGCCAGCCTCCAGAAATGCCGGCTGCAGAAACCGTCCGGAGGTAGAGCACACTTTCACGCATTCATGACACCGAATGCACCGATCAAGGAAGTCTTCTTCTTCTCTTGAGCCGGGAGGACGGATCAGAGCGTGAGTCTGATTCCTCGTCACCAGATTGCTCTTAAGAATTCCAACCGAGACCAATCCGGCTACCAATGAGCGAGTCACCCTCCTCCGGCCCACATCAAGTTTGTATGGTTGAACCTTGCCTTTGAAGTTAATGGTGGTGATGCCTGCGGGACAGTCTTTGACACAGTCATAACACTGGATGCACTCTCCGTAGTCGGTCAGACGAAAATCGCCTTTTATCGCATCCATCTTACACAGATTCTGACAGACAGCACAGTCTGTGCAATCTGAGCTGACCCTCCTTCTCCAGATTTGGAACTTGGAAAAAAGAGCAAAGAGAGCACCGAGTGGACAAAGGTATCTGCACCAGAATCTGCGGGACACAAATTCGGCGACCAGAATTGCCAGGAAGATCAAAAGCACCCAGCCGGACATGCGGAAGAAATTTAGCTGGTCAGGTAGAAGCGTCGAAGAGAAGAAGTTGTGCAGCTTGCTCATCCAATCCGGATAAGACAAAAGCTGGAAAAACAGGCCAAATATCGCTGTTGAAATCAAGGTGATTATGGGCCACACGGAAAGCTCGATAGACCGGGTGAATAAGGCTATGGGATCGAAAAACCAGAAAAGCTGAGAGGAAAAAATTGCACCAACCAGAAGGAAGACCAGGATCATGTATTTCAGATACTTCAGCTTTGCATAGCTTTTCCCTGCTTTATTCTTGAAGACGAAGCTGGTTACATCCAACGCGGTACCCGTAGGGCAAATCCACCCGCAGAAGTATCTCCCGAGAGGTATGGTCAGAGCCAGTACGAAGATTGCCCAGATGAATGTACTTATCCACGCGCGGGCGGAAACCATGGCAGAAAGACCGATCAGCGGATCCATCCGCAAGAAGAGATCAACCGGTATCTTGATTTTCAGTGGATAAGTGGCGGAAAGAAAGAGAAAGAAAAAGAACAGAAGAAAAAGAATCTGACAAATCCGTCTAACAGTTTTCAACGCATCCCCGTCAAGCAACCTCACCCCCTGCTTCCCCCTCTCCATTTTATGGAGAGGGGGACTAAGGGGGAGAGGTTCTTTTTCACCCCAGGCTTACGGTCTTTGTGTTGACCTTGCTCAGATCTATCTCTCCCAATCCCAGTTTGCTCGACTTCACGATGTGCGCCAAGCCTGCTGCTTTGATGCCGAAAAGAGTTGCCCCGTAGGCATCCACAGTGGCGATTTGGGTGCCGGCAATAATCGTTTTCTTGTCCTGCACATCTTTCAAGCTTCCGCCCTGGGGACCATTTTTTACAAGTATTCGGTAGGCGTCCAGGATGGTCAACTGTGGGCGAACAAAGTTCGCCAGATCAGCCAGTTTATCGTCTATGTTCCAGTGTACCCTCCCCCGGTCGCCTCCCATAATTCCCATCAGGTTTTTTATTCCCATGGTCAGATAGGTCAAACCGTGATTTTTGGCTATGGGCAAGTTGATCAAAACGTCCGCTTCCAGGGCCGGCTTGTACATGGGCCAGTGTTTCAGTGCCTCACCTTCGGGAAACTTCACATCAGAGAAGCCCGCATCTACCACGAAGCTGACCTCGGCTCCTGCATCGGAGGCTGCCTTTTTTATGCCGGAATTCTCGTAACATCGAGAGGCGGTGTTGCAGCTCCGGTCGAAAACCTTCACTTTCTTGGCTTGGCACTCAAGACACATCTTTACCACTTCGGCTACCACCTCTGGATTTGTATTTGCTGCCTTTTCCGGACTGCGATCCCAGCCGATATTGGGCTTGACCACCACCACGTCTCCCTTACCAACAAACCTCTGCATTCCACCCAGAAGCTCAATGACCTTACGGGTCATTGATGCAGGATCACCGTCGGTTACCACTGCCAGATCGGGAATTGCCTTGTTTTCCCCTACAGTCTGAGCCAGGATGTCCGGCAATCCAAAATGCGGTATGCTCAGGGATATGGCAGTTCCTAAAGATGCTCTGATGAAGTCACGCCGTGTGATCTTGTGTTTCACTTTCAAAACCTTATGTCTTCTCATCTTCTTCAGGTGATCAAACCAAGGGAGTTTTCATGGAAAATGGACACTAGAGTGCCACGCAATCGCACCAAGGTTTTACCCACCCTCGGCGGGCAAGAACCACTGGTTAAAGAGGCCCGCGACGTAGCTAAACGAGCCTATGAAAATCAGGAATCCGATGGTAACCAGCAGCAAGCCGCTTACGATCTCTACCGTCCGGAAGTGCTTCTTCACCCAGCCGAAAACCCCCAGAAAGGTGTTGAAGCTCACCGCGGTTATGAAGAACGGAATTCCCAAACCTAAAGAGTAAGATGAGAGAAGGACTATTCCTTTTCCCACCGTATCCTGATTAGAGGCCAAAAGCAAAATCCCACCCAGTATGGGACCAATACACGGGGTCCAGCCAAAGGCAAACGCCAGACCTACCACGAAGGAGCCCAGTGGACCCAATGGTTTGGTTTTTGTGTGAAATCTCTTTTCATAGTTGAGGAACGAAATTCTAAACAGTCCCATTATATGCAGTCCCAAAACCACGATAATCACACCGGCGATCTTGTTGAAGAGGGCAAGCTTGGACAGGAGAAACTCACCGATAAAGGTAGCAGAAGCACCCATGGCCGTAAAGACAAAGGAGAACCCCAATACAAACAACAGGGTGTTCAGGCTCACCTTTTTCAAAGCTCCCGACTTTCTGTCGCCGCCTTTCATCTCCTCCAGCGAAACCCCGGAGATGAACGAGAGATAACCAGGAATCAGCGGCAGGACACAAGGAGAAATGAAAGAGATTATGCCAGCAGTGAAAGCGGCTAAAACGGTGACATTTTCCACTTATTCCTCCAAGGAGCCAATTTGCTCGTCATCTGTTGGCACAAAACTGTGCATAGTCTGACTTATCTCCCGTGCCCTTCTGGACAAAATGCGGGGACAGATAAAAACTCAGGCCAGCATCGATTCCAGCCTGTGTGGGAAACTGCCATCACGTCCCTGACTTTCTTGTTCTCATCAAAAAGCGCAGCCACCAGAGTTGAATATCATAAAGAATGTTTACTTCAGATTACGAACTCGCGTAGGAAAAATTTGCAGTTTATCCGGTAGAAACAGAAAAGACGGCAGCCAGAGCATGAGTCAAGCGTCTAACTGTCGTGAAAGTAGAAACCTCCAGTTCAGGACGAATCTCTTGTTATCTTACCCACCTCCTCTCGTATTATCTTCTCCAGAAACTCGGGGCTCAGATTCCTTGCCACCTCCCGGGCAATTCTCTCGCAAATTTTTTCTTTCAAATCTGAAAACGACTGATCCGACTGAGAAGAACTCACGGCCCCGGTGGGAGGGGGCTGTACCTGTGATGTTTGCTCTTTCTCCACCTCTCCCAGGTCCATTTTCAAGTTTTTCACAAAATCCTCAAATCGTTCCTCATGCTGATCTATTTTATGGGCTTGGGACTCGCCTATGGATTCTCCTTTTCCGTCTGCGATCTTGCCTTCGGATGATACCGCTTTGGCCTTCACGCGCGAATCGGCTTTTTCCCCATCGTGCGTCTCCTTTTTCAGTTCGTGCAGAAACCACTCAAACCCGTGAGCGGCTTCCTCGTCGGACTCCGGAGCAGACGGGTCGAAATCCCCCACCAGGTCACTGGTCTCAACAAAACTCAGATCATCCTCCGATTTTATCTCTTCTCTCTCAGAGACGGTTCCACTGGTTTTTTCCTCGTGGGCACCAACGTGTCTCTCTGGAGGAAGAGGCTGGCTTGCTTTCTGTTCCTCGCCAGCCTTGGAGGATCTATCCTTGTTGAGCAGTCTCTCCACATGATCCAAAATCTCTCTGGGGTCAAAAGGCTTGGTAATAAAGGCCTTTGCGCTGATCTGTTTTAGATCGAATTCTCTTTCTTTTTCATCTTGGGATAATATCATCACCACCGGAACGCCTTCCAGGCAACCACTGTGCTTTATTTGGCTGTACACCTGTTCCCGGTCCAGAGCAGACAGGGAGCTATCCAAGAAGATAAGATCTGGTTTATCGGTCCTGGCCATACTCAAGGCTTTCACGCCGTCGTCGGCCAAAAGAACTTCATACCCGTGTTTTCTTAAAAGAGAGTCCGCAACGTTTCTCACGGTGGGACTGTCATCCGCCACCAAAATCTTTTCGGGCATCCGCTTTGCTCCCTTGGGTGGTTACCACAAAAGAAAGAAATAAATGCGGGCCAGGCTCTTGTCCACCCTCGCCGATTACCTTTTCTCTCCTTGTTCAGACAGAAGCTGGCTGGCTTGCTCTAAGATCTTCTTCTCCTCTTTAGAGAGATTGTCGTAACCCACTTGATTTATCTTATCCAAAACCTGATCCACTCTTTCCATCAACTTCTGTTCTCTTTCCCTCTTTTTATCGATTGCCTTCATCCTGCGCTGATGTCGGAGGCTCCTCACGCGGTTGACGTATGTTGATAATCGGAAGAATGCGGGGATTCTGAAGTCCGCTTTGATGTAGATATAGCCAACGATCATGCCTCCCAGGTGAGCAAAGTGTCCTATTCCGTCTGAGGTATGCCTGAACGAGGCCAAGAACTCGATAACCGCAAAGAAAGCCACCAGATACTTGGCTTTAATCGGGATGAGGAAATACAAGTAAATCAGTCTGTCTGGGAACATCAGGGCGAAAGCCACCAAGATGCCGAAGACAGCACCGGAGGCACCAATGGTCGGCACGTGCGAATTGAAGGAAAGGAAAAAGGTAAAAAGCCCAGCTCCTACCCCGGTGAGGAAATAGTATTTCACAAACTCTCTTGTTCCCCAGGTTCTCTCTATCTCACAGCCGAACATCCACAGGACAAACATATTGAAGAGAATGTGAAACAGGCCCCCGTGAAGAAACATGTACGTGACCGGCTGCCAGATAAATCCCTTCTTTACCAGAGCCGGTGTCAGTCCGAAGAGGTAAATCAGTTGGGAACCCCACAGGAGTTCAAGCACGAAGACTCCCGCATTTATCAGGAGAAGATACTTGACTGCTCTGGTGATTCCCCAGCCGCCCAAGCCATACCTTCTGTATTGGTAATAACCCATATATTTATCTATCGGAGAGCAAAAGAGTTTATTTAAACTACAATCCAAAATTGGGCTTTCGAAAAAACCCAAAGAGATCGTTTCTCCACACCGTCCACCGAGCGACTGGATCACACCTTCCGGAAAGCCAAGTCGTTCGTGCGACGGAAGCTTTCATACACCGCTCAGTCACCTTTCGACAAAATAAATACGGTGGAATCACCACATCCAGTTTAGCAGATCGGGTAAAAGAACCGTCTCCTTGACTGAAATACGCTCCATCGCTTCGCCCTTCCAAGTCCTGTCGCAAAACCATATTTCAGACGATACGATGTTGTGTGAGCAAGAAGGAGTGCCAATTGTGAGAGGGCATGGAGAATTGGAACGCAAACCGACGCTTTATTCAGCGGGCAACAGGCGAGAAATGTATAGCCGGATTCGCAGTTTTTGGCGAATTTACTTGGTTTTATCACGTAATAACTTATGTGAAGCACTAAATGGCTGAGAGCTGTTCGATCGCAATTTCCTGCGAATTCCTTTGCTTCAGCTTCGGCAAAACTGGCAGGCAGTTGCATCTGGGCAGATAACCTGTTGCCCATCAAGTTGTTATTTAGTTGAAAAAACTGCCGAAACTCGCCGGTCTTGGCGCAGTTTTTGCCTCGCTCAGACTACAGGAAATGAAAACGAATTTACCTTAAACCAATTGTGTATTTTTCGTTCGTAGGAGGTGAAAAAAGATGAGGACAAAAATCGTAGGGATGTTTCTTGTCTTCCTGATATTGCTTGTGTTCACAGCGTCAGCCCACTCGGGTCAGAGCTGGGGGATAAGAACGGACGGGTTTGGTCCAATAATAGTCACTGCCCCGGCCCACCCGTGGGGCGAGCAGGCCAGCCGCAGCGTTCACTATCCTTCGTACAATCGTCCTGGCTCAGGATCTGGCTCCGGATATCCTTTCTATGCTCCGGCATTTGCCGATTTCGTGACTCAATTCTTCGTCAGGTACGTCGTGAAACAGGAGATGTACAGACAGAACTCCCTTTGGAAGTACAAAGGATCCAAATAATGCTTTTACAAGGTGAGAGAGATGGAAACACGGCTAAAGGAAATAAAGTCTCCTTTTGAAGCGCACTGTAAAGCCATCGAGACCTTGGTTGATAAGGAGAAGTATGGCCAAGCGCTCGAGGAGATCAATAAGGTGGAAAAGGATCCGGGATCTCATCTAACTGCCGGCCAAGAAGCAGATTTGTCCTATCTGGCGTCTCTCTGCTTGTACAACCTGGGGAGATACAAAGAGGCATTGACTAAGGCCAAGTTCGCATTCGAGACTCTTAAGCATACGTCCCAGAATCGGAAGGTGGCGCAAGCTGAGGAGATATGGGGAAGGATTTGTCTGAGCTTGGGAGATTTAAAGAATGCAGAGCTACACCTAAGAGATGCCATCAGTACCTACCGCAGAATTGGCGATCTGCAGAGAATGCTCAAGGCGTATAATCTGATCGGCCGGGTTTACTTTGTCAGATGTGATTTCGAGAAGTCAATAGAATATCTTACTGAAGCTGACCGGCTTTCCGAAAAAGTCGGCGACTTGGAGGCCGATGCGCACATACATGGTAACCTGGGCAGAGTGTATGCCCTCTTGGGGCAATGGGAAAAGGCGGAAAAGAATCTGCAGATAAGCTATGGGTTTCATCAAAGAAAGGCTAACCAACTGAGTCTTTGCAGGGATCTGCTCTCGCTCGGCTTTGTGGCAGCCCTGAAGCGGGAATTCGAGAGAGCCCATAGCTGCCTGGCAGGAGCCTGCGAGCTGGCCCAAACAAACGGGTTCTTAAGGGAATCGGCCATATACCATGAATATGCCGGTCAGTTAGCACACCAGATGGGAGAGGTAAAGGCGGCAGAGGCTCACTACCTCAAGGGAATTGAGATCGGCCGGATGGCCGCTCCACAGAGCGATATAAATAACCAAACGTATCGTTTGCTGGCCGAACTGCAGGTGGCCCAGAAGAACTTTGATCAAGCCATGACTTCCTGCCAGAAATCTCTGGAGGTTTCCAAGTCTCTGGATGAAAAGATCGAGGTGGGAGCGGCATACAGGATCTTGGGCCAGATCTACTCCGCCAAGAACGAAAAGGAGAAGTCTTCCGAATATTTCGACCGAAGCTTTACCTGTCTTCAGCAGGTCGGCGCAAAATACGAACTGGCCCGCACCTTCTTGGAAGCTGGTCGCGCACAGGTCTTCGACTACTATAAGAAATTGGGATTCCTGGCCAACGCGGAAAGCCTGTTCCGAGACTTGAATTCGAAGTTTCATCTGGGTCTGGTCAACTTGGCCATTGCAGGTCTTCTGGCGGGACAAAAAGATTACGGTAAGGCTCACATATTTCTGAATGAAGCCGAGACCCTCTTTAAACAGTCTAACGACCAAAAGCAGCTCCGTCAAGTGCGCGATTTGAGGCATTCCATTGAGCAAAACCTCTTTCAGTCCAGCATGGTTGCCAAATCCAACGGGAGCGTGACTTTCGACAATCTGGTAACCCAGAACGCGGAGATGAGAGAGATCATTGAGAAGCTCAAGCAGATAATGGATTACGACATAAGCATCCTTCTGGAGGGTGAAACCGGAACCGGAAAGGATCTGGTAGCCAAAGCCATCCACTTTTCCAGCCAGAGAAAAGACAAAAGGTTCGTCGCCATAAACTGTGCCGCCCTCCCGGAAAGCCTCCTGGAAAACGAACTCTTTGGCCACAAAAGAGGCGCTTACACGGGGGCGGATAAAGACCAAGCCGGGCTCTTTGAGGAAGCAGAGGGCGGAACCCTCTACCTGGATCAGGTTGAAGAGATTCCCATGTCCACGCAGGTTAAGCTGCTGCGAGCTATTGAGGAAAAGGAGATAACCCGACTGGGAGAAACCAAACCGAGAAAGATCAATGTGAGGATCATCTCCTCCAGCATCGAGGACCTGAAAGAATCCGTGAAGAAGGGGAAATTCCGCCAGGATCTTTATTTCCGTGTCAATACGTTCGGGATAAAAATCCCTCCTCTGAGGGAGCGAAAAGAAGACATTTCCCTTCTGGTGAGGCATTTCTTGAAAGAGTATGGCGTGGACGAAAGGAGAATAAGAGACTTCGAAAGAAATGGGACGGTCAAAAGGTTCTTTGAATATGCCTGGCCCGGAAATGTCAGGGAACTTGAGAACGAGATCAAAAGGATGGTGGTTCTGGCTCAAGCCAACCACAGAGATCCGGGTGGGTTTCTCTCGGACAAGCTGGTGAGCAAAAAGGCCTTCTCCAATGGCACTTCTCTATTCGACGAAGTGGCCAAGTTCGAGAAAGACAAGATCCTTGAGGCATTGAGCGTATGCAACTGGGTCAAATTAAGGGCTGCTAAGGTTCTCGGTATCCCCGAGGCCACCCTGCGCAACAAGATGAAGAAGCACGGGATATCACAGCCTGAACCGATGTTCCACAGCTTCGCATAACCCAACAGACCCCGGTCTGAAAGTAAGCCCCGGTTCGCAAAAAGAGGACTGGGGCTTTTTCTTCTCCCCAGCCATCCTTGGCGAGCTAAGAACTCTGATTCAGGGCTTGACCGTCAAGCGCTTTTGCTGTGACTAAATGGAATTCTACCCCATGATCACTTGGCTCACCATCGTGGCTTTCTTGTATTGATTGAATTCAGAACCAGTCAGCTAATCCCTGACGGTTACACATCACGGTCTCCCAGAAACATCGCATCTTTTGACGAATAGTGACATTCCGCTGATTTACAATGGATTGAGCCAGTTTGGGCAACTTATACCGCCATGGACCTCGCCAAAGTCTGCGAAATCAGGCCTCATCCGTTCTCAGTCGGGGCAAGAAAATCAAAACCCGGTAGCTTAGTTGATGTGGCAAAACAACTTAGAAGCAAACCTGTTTCTCTCGGGGCGTCTGGGATTCGGCACAACAGTTGCATGCCATTTACTGGCCAGAGTACTATGAGACGTGGCGATCTGAAGGGAAGAAGGCTGGCTTCTGGGCAACATAAGCCAGCCTTCTGCGCTCGAGCCGATCCAAGCATCCCGACAACCTTTGTTACCAGTTCAACTATCAGGTAAATGCTCACAAGATTTCTCGGGTCGATCCTTGCTGTTAACACAAAAAAACTCTTGATACTTTGTCTTCTTTTTGTTATTTTGGGTCTTGAAAAGCATTGACCGATAAGACTCATGTTGACCTTTAACACGTAGCCCTACGGAGGCGGAGTCATGTGTAATCAAAAAGGCATTGGAAAAAGAAATGGTACAAGCTGCATGCTGGCGATCCCTGTTGTTCTCCTTTTCCTTTTTCTTAGCTGGGGCACTGCCACAGCCACGGTGATGCCGTATGAGGAGAACAAGGGTGAAGGACAGGCTCATTACAAGCTGGCAGCGGATTTGCCCAATGCTCAGGCCCGGGTGCACCGGGTGGGGCTTTTGCATCTGTGTGTAAGCAACTGGGGATTCTTCGGAAACGGACAGGGACATCCGCTCTACGATCTGAACGAGTCCATAGGGGGTTGCTTCAATCCCCATCCGGACGAGGAAGTTCTGGCTCCGTCGGCGGAGTATCCTGCCGGCTCGAAGATCGAGTATCTTTTCTGGGGAGGCTTGTGGATTGGGGCTATGGTGGATGATTTCCCCTACGTGTCGGTAGGTTGCGATGGCTGGCGCTGGATTCACGAGTTCTGGCCTGACGCAGCTGAGAAGGGCGAGATAAGAGAAAGAAGCACCCGCATAAATAACGCCTGTTACACGCCTGAAGCCGTTTCTGAGCAGGACATAATAGCAGTATACACCGACACCTCCGCTGACATTCCCCTCTCTCCTGAGCAGCGCGATCCTTTTGATAACCGCAAGCATTTTCCTCTGGGTCTACAAATCAAACAGCAGAGCTACTCTTGGAGTTACGAATACGCCGAGGATTTTGTGCTCATAGACCTATTCGTAAAGAACATCGGCGTGAAAAAGATAAGAGACATGTACATGGGATTGTACGTGGATGCGGATGTGGGGCACAAAGACGAGGATCCTTACGGCGAATACGGGGCTCAGGATGATATCTGCGGGTTCAGGCACCTGGTAACCTCGCCCAAGGGAGACTGCTCGGATACGGTCAATTTGGCCTGGATAGCTGACAATGACGGTCACGGGCTGCGAGGAGAGGCCATATTCACTCCAGTCAGTCCCATTGGTGTGACTGGCGTCAGAGTGGTGAGATCGCCCAAGCCCGGGCTAAGGTATTCTTTCAACTGGTGGATCTCCCACCAGGCCGGCTATCCCCGGGACTGGAGTCCCTGGACTATGGAGAATCAAGATCTGTGGGCGGAGCAGAACTGCTACGAGCCGGGAAAAAACACCTTTCCGGATAACGTGATGGGAACGCCAGGAGGAGACTGCTCCAAATACTTTCTGATGTCAAATGAGGAGTTTGACTACGACCAGATTTTTGCATGCACCTGGGCAGGAGCTCACCCGGACGAGCGGTGGCTGGAGCCTCCGCAGGACGTGTGTGGTGAACTGGCCAACGGATACGACACCCGCTATCTTTTATCCTTTGGGCCCTTTGATCAAATCGCTCCCGGAGAATCGTTGATCATAACCGTGGCTTATGTTGCCGGGGAGGATTTCCATGTGGATCCGCTTAATCTGATCAAGGACCCCAACATGACCAAGCCGGAAGAGTATTATGCCAATCTGGATTTCCTTGATTTTGAGACCAATGCCATCTGGGCAGCCAAGGTCTATGACAACCCTGAGTTGCCGGATTTGCCCTGCGGAGATGGCATCCCCGATTTCAAAGGTCCGCCGCCGCCACCTTCACCCACTTTGAGTTTCAAGACTCAGAAGGGGAAGGTGAAGGTGATGTGGAACGGCAAACTCACAGAAAGAACCCGGGATTCTTTTAACAACCGGCTTGACTTCCAAGGGTATAAGGTTTACATGAACCGCACTGGAGCGGTGGAGGATTACGCCCTGCTGGGTTCGTATGATAAGGCAGATTTCAAGATTTTCAAGCTCAACCGGAACAAAGAGGAACGTCCCTGGGAGTGGA
>CAYGCR010000073.1:0-15360 GCA_964348415.1 uncultured Ignavibacteria bacterium
AAGGAAGAGGGATTGGAGAAGTTTTTGACCTATGATTGGTACCGCCGCGGTTCCCTGATAGATCATTTTCTGGGTGAAGAGACGAAATTGGAGGACTTCGCCTCATGCCGATACCCGGAGCAGGGAGACTTTGTAAACCAGACTTATCGTCACAAGACGGAAAAAACCCCGAAAGGCTTTTCCGTCACGTTGTATCGGGACGGATTCGTATGGGTGGGGGACAAAAGAGCGCCAATTACCCTGGCAAAGAAAATCATCTTTAAGCCCAACCGCGCGGAGCTGGATATCTCATATCTTCTGGTAAATAACTATCCGGGTAGAGTCAACCTGTGGTTCGGGATTGAGCTCGGCTTTGCTATCCCCGGCGACGAAGTCGAAAAAAGGTCTTGCTACGTCAGAGAAGGCGAAATCAAAAGCAAAGAGTTGGCTATGATAGCCAATGCGGCAAGGTGCCGGGAATTCGGCGTAAAAGACCAGCTTTTGGGCATGGATCTTAACTTCAAGCTTGACCGGCAATCTCAGTTGTGGCGTTTTCCCATCTATACCGTCTCCTTGTCCGAGGAAGGATTTGAAAAAGTCCAGCAAAGCCTGGTTTTATTCCCCAATTGGAAGCTCACCTTAGAGCCTCAGGAGAGATGGGAAGTGAGGATCCTGAATAGTTTTGTTAACTCGAAGTAAAGGTCATACACCACGCGGCATCCGGGCTCATTCGGACAAAACCCGCTATTCTTTGATCTGTTACCAGTTTAAAGAATAACCAGACCCCTATTTTGTCGAGGCGGAGGCAAAATTGTGGGCTTAGCCAAGAACGGATGCTTTGCCCGAGATATACTTACTCCATTTTGCGGTCTTGTGAAATCTTCTTCAAACCTCCGGGAGCTTCGGCAGGCATCCGGTCAAGAGTTCTGATCTGCGGTTTCTCCCCCTGGGCTTCCAGAGCGCAGCATTCAGTGCATAGCGGCCACCAGCTAAACAGGTAGTTAAGCATGCGTACAATGTCACCTGCATTGACCGAACCGTCGCAGTTTACGTCTGCCACGCACATCGGCACTGGCTCCGGTCCGGACCTGAACAGATAGGAGAGCAGGTAGACCACGTCGCCGGCGTTGACCAGTGCATCGCCATTGCAGTCACCACAAATGTAAGCCACCGGGTAAGGGCAGATGTAGGCTTCGATCTTGAACCCATAGGGCCAATAAGGTTCCCAGGCGGTGCCATTCCAGCCGCTGCTGCGTTCCAACCCATCGATTCCGTCGTCACTCAGGATCGAAAGGGTATCGCCCGGCTCAAAGGCATGGCAATATCCGATATGGAACTTCTCCCACGGATCGAATTCTATTCCCAGATGATAGGTCTGAATCGTGGTGTATTCTGGATACCAGCCAATATCGTCGTGGTCAATGTGAAATTCAGCGATAGCCTGAGATGGTGGATTGTCGTCCAGTGGGAATACACCATCAGATAGCCACACGTAGAAATCCGGGTCTGGGGTTCCTGCCGAAGCGTTCTCAAAGAATACGAAGCTGAAGTAGTCCAGGCGCCCACCGAAATCCCACGGCATTTCAAACCACATGTTCAAAAACCGATCATTGGGCGGTTGTTTCCAGTAGTAAGAGGCATAGAGGCCTCCTAAGAACCTGACTAAGGTGGTGTCGCAGGGCTCCTGGCCCCTCTGCATTACTGCATGCTCTTTGGTCTGGCCTTTTCCTTCGGAAACCAGCAAACTGGAAGCACATAAGCCGTAAAACAGTACCACAACGACAATCAAGAGAAGGACTCTTGGATATCCCCAAAAAACTTTTGAATTCATGACTACCTCCATTATACCGTTTTATCACTTTTGGCTTAATAAATGATCTCCTTCAAAAGATGTCTCTGTTTTTACCGGGCAAACCCTCCTTGGAAGAGCAAAGGGCTAAGGGTTTACCCTCACCCCGGCGGTCACCGGCTGCTGCGACAGGATGTCTGTCTGAACAGAACGAACAAACCGTAGCGAGTTTCCTGGGATTTCTTCTGTTATGAAATCTAAGATGACCCCAGGATTTGTCAAGCGGAAAATTGACTATATCGAGGTAATTCGCTCAAATACGAAAAAGTCCCCACGATCTGCGCGCAGGACAGAACCGACAGACTTCAAACCCGATGCCTTCAGTAAATCAGCCTGCAGCGTCCGAGCTTTCCCTTGGGTGCTAGCTCTGGGGACAATCCCGGACCAGTCCCCCTCATGCTTTGGCGAAAATAAACTCAAAAAAATGCCCCAACCTCGATTGTCTCGAGGCTGGGGCAAGATTGCCTCTCGGTTCAGAGGCACTTACTTACGCGCCAGATGTCTCACACCTTGCGGCCTATGGGCAGCAATACGGGCAAGGTGGTGGACCTGAACGGAACAGGTAACTGATCAGGTACACTATGTCTCCTGCTGCCACGGCACCGTCGCAGTTGGCGTCTCCTATGCACAGGGGCACGGGAGGAGGTCCGCTCCTGAACAGGTAGCTTATCAGGTAGACGATGTCACCTGCTGCGATCATTCCGTCTCCGTTGGCGTCGCCGCACAACACTCCACCGGTGATCACAAAGGCGAAGTCAAGTGGTCCTCCGGTGAACGGGTCGTACAGCGGCTCCCAGAAACCAGGCTCACCAAAGATGCCCCACACTCCGACATCTTCAAAGTGATCCAGTGACGTCTTCCAACCCCACTGCGGCGGCTCAGGGACTCCTGGATACCCAGGAGGACCAAGGTCGGCCATGACGTTCAGCCAGTAAATGGTTCCGCTATCCTGGTAGAACGGGTCTGGGAGGCTGTCTATGTCGTACCGGTAGTACATCTGGTGATTGGGATGCTCCGGCCAGCCAAACCACGGATCATACCATCCTTGCAGACCCTGACCTTCCAGAACCACCTCGAAGTCTGTGACATATGCAGACCACAGCTCCGGGCCGGGCATACTGTATGGAGGTCCTGGGATGTTTTCGTGGATGGACAGCCAGAAGCCATGAATAGGTACCTCTATGTCCCACAGCCACGAACCCCACAAGTGGACGTCGGTAATCGGCCCGGTCTTCGTGCACCTAAAGTCATCCGCTAGCACTATGCCCGGATGGCTCACATAGCCCTGGGTCGCAACAACGTCCCAGCCTTCCGGATCCGGCAACTGCGGGAAGTGCATCTTGTGATCAGGCCATGGCTCCTCGGTAGCATGGACGTATGCGACGTCCTCATCGGTCACGTATTCTGCGGTCGATTCACAGAAGCCCTGGACAGATACGTAGTTTGAATCCAGGTGGCAGCCTGGTCCCACGACGTGAGCGGTGACAGTGATGTCGATGGTGTTACAGACTGGCAACGGACCGGGGAAACTCCATCCAATCAGCGTGCCTTCCGGAATTGGATCCACATAATCTGGAGGAGGGGTTGCATACACGAACTCCAAGCTCGCGTCCATGAAGTCCTCAACGATTATGTCGGTCAAATCACAGCAGGTTCCATCATTATGGATGGTCATGAGGAACTCTGCATAGTTGCATACGTCCATGTCTATGGAGTCAACCCAGTCTTGGTTGGCCTCATCCCACACTTTTTTCTCCACATCGATGCTGGGCCTGCATTCTGGTCCGGTGATCACAAACGCCAGATCCAGAGAAGTCCCGACGCACTCGTGCTGTGTCCAGCCACTTATAAACACGTCCATCGCTACAAAGTCGACCGAGATCCACTCCGGGTTGTAGGGTATGTCGATGGGGAATGAGTACTGTCCCTCCGGAGGCAGCGGGCCAAAGACCTGGCGTTCGACATAGATCTCCTCAGGCCCCGGTAGAGGCGGCCTGCCAGGCACTCCCTCCAGAGACCACACGTCGGAGGACCAGTTGATGGCGAACTCAAGGTAGGGCGTAGGACCGATCGGCTCGACGTAAAACTCGATGACACCTAACTTGGGCTGGTCGTAGGTGAATGGATTGTCGTAGAACCACATGTTCCACCAGTACTCGTATTCGTAGAACCCTTCACCGTAATAATTCGTCCCATCCCAGCCCAGGGGAAAACCATCTGGGCCGAATGCCACAGAGAATTCGTTATATCTGGGCGGCTCGATGATCGGGTACCATGGTCCGACAGGAGCGTTGTCCGTATAAGTTGCATCATCCGCGAAATGGTCCCGCGAATTCTTCCACCCCCACTGGTACGGCGGTTGGATATAGAGCGCGGAGATGTCCAACCAGTAGATGGAGTCCCGATACTGGTAGAATGGTTCTGGTGGAGGAACAGCTTGACCGAAGTAGAAGTCATACTGCCAGTAGGGCACATGGTCGTTGGGGACAACCTCTCCGGTGTTTGGATCAATCCAGCCTTCCAGCGTGGGTGGCTCGGACGGTGTGCCTGCAATCTCTCCCTCCCAGAACCACAGAAGTTCACCCGGCCTGCTCCAGGGAGTATCAGGATCCGCCGGGACATTCCTATGGATGCTCAGTCGGAAGAAGGGCATGGGAGTGAGGAAGTCGTCGGTGTAGGGATTACCGTCCAGGTCCTTCCAGGAGCCCCAGAAATGGATGTCCTCGACCGGACCGGTTCGCGAACACTGCCAGTCGTCAGCCAGCGTCTTGGGGTCAGTCGCATTCACGTCCCAACCGATCAAATCAGGCAACTGCGGGAAATGCATCTTGTGGTTGGACCACTCCTCTTCGGTTTCGCAAATCAGATCACCGTAGTAACAGGGCTCCGCCCAGGTACTTGAGCGGCCTTGGTCTGGCCACTCACCGTGAAATTCGTAGGTCGCCATGTCAAAACACATGATGAAGGCTCCGAGCGAGTCGGGTGGCATGACCAGGTCCAGATACTCGTCCACTGCCCCGTAAGGTATCATCGCCTCGTAGTCGACTACCCCGGTAGGTCCGATACCGATGCCGAAACACGGTGGTGTCCAGTAGTAAAGGCCACCATAATTATCCCAATAGCATACATAATTGGGTGGATACCCACAGTCGAAGTCCTGGAGCCAGCGCCACTGGACTTGGCTGCCTGCTGCAAGGTATATCAACCAGTTGTTACCTTCATTTGTGGCGGAGGCGGGGAAGCATCCGTCATGGTTATCGTCGAAGTAGAGTCCAACCTGATCCCAATCATCCAGTGTCTGGTCGGCATTATTCCTGATTGCGAAGTAGATGCCATTATCATCTTGTTTCAACCAGAGATAGACTGTGCCCGGAGGATCCGGTATACCATCCTCCTGACCAGTAGTATCAGAGATATCGTACATATAGGCATCCGCCCATTCCGCGGCGTCGATGTAGCCGTTGCACGTTGGGACTGTCGTTAACCCGGCGACAAGCATCTGGCTTCCAGCGGGATTGTGAATGGGCTCAGTCTCAGTCGATGGTCTCTCAACGACCTTGGATGATCCAGGGGGAAGAATAGCGGAACCCCTGGTAATGGCGCTCTTCATGCCCTGGGGTCCAATTGTCGATCTCGCTTCCTGCCCCTCGGTTGCATAGGCCGTCAAGGCTGCGAATGATACCATCAGTACCGCCACTATGGCAACGATTACCAGCTTTTCAAAACACCAACCTTCTTTCTTTTTCATTTTTCTTTGCCTCCCATTATGAGAGTGTCTTGTTGCCGTTTACTCTTTTAGATGATTGACCGATCGCTATGCCTTTTCATGGGCCTGTAACCAGAAAGAGAATCAGGCGCCCTCCTTTTATTCATCTTAGAAAACTTCCGGATCATCATTCTGAATGAGAAATTTGTCTCTCCTTTATGGCTCAACTACAAGGTCGAAAGAAAACTCACTTTCTGACTAAATCGCGACGGCCAACAAGCTCAAACAGAATACGAGAACAAAAGCTCGCTTACACTTGCCGTATAAGGATCACACCTCCTTCCAAGATTTTTGAAAATGCGACTGTGGATTTGCTCTCCGCTGCCAAAAGGAGCCAGCGGAGTTACGTTAAGGGACCTTCTGGGGTAAGAAACGGATACGCATGGGCGAATTCTCCTCTTTAAATGCCGAGCTTGCGCTCCCGGCACCACGGAGCAAGAACAAGTTCTCCAGTAGGCTACGCATGAGCAGATAGATCACTCCCCTTTCCCTTTGGGCGCCTACTGAAGCACAACCCCGACTCGGGTCCCCTTCCTATCTATAATGTAACTCTATTCCCAATTCTGTCAAGAAAAAAAAGTCCGGGCAGTTGGCTATTTTTGTGCAGCCGAAGGCAAACATAGGTAATAAGCAATTACCCTAATATGTCGGTATAGCGACCTTGGAGCTTTAGTATCATTTCTCGATGATTAATAGCTGACCAGATGAACCAGTTTTGCGCCTGCATGCGCTTTTTTGAGCTTGCCAAAAGCCTCATTTGACTTATATTGGATTTTAGAGTCAGTGTTCTCCGAAGCTTGCGGGAAATTTTGGTTTTCCGCCTTTTTAGAATCGGTCCGGAGGTAGCATGGCAAGAAAGATCGCGAAGATTCTGGCAGTGGCTGGCCTGGTGGTCTTCCTGGCCGTTTGTGTGAAGGCCCACCAATTATCCGAAGGAGACCAGCTGGCTGATCTGCAGTCGAAGATCAAAGAATACCGGAAGATAGAGTCGCTTCCCATCGAGCTCACTCCAGAGGAACTGACCCGGCTGGACCAGATCGGGATGACTTTCCAGAAGACCTCTCCACCGGCTGGTCCGGCAAGAAATCCGGCCGAATGGGAGCCCATGACCGGAGCCATTATAAGATGGCCTCTGGGAATTCCCGTCTCTTTGATCGCAGAGATGTCGGAGGATATCGAAGTCTGGACCATAGTGGCCAACTCTTCCGAACAGGCGTCGGCGACCGCCACCTATCAGAGCGGGGGCGTGAATATGGGCAACGTGTACTTCATAATGGCCCCCACCAACTCCATCTGGACCCGGGACTACGGACCCTGGTTCATGTTCGACGGGACCGGAACTTATGGAATCGTGGATCACATCTACAATCGCCCGCGCCCTCTTGATGATCAGATCCCCTGGGTTATCGGCAGCAATTGGGGTGTTTCAGTTTACGGGATGGATTTAGTCCACACCGGCGGAAATCACATGTCGGATGGGCTGGGGATGTCCATGTCCACCCGACTGGTCTACGACGAGAACCCCGATAAGCCTCCCAAACAGGTGGACGCCATGATGAAGGACTACGTGGGGAATGAGTACACTGTGCTGGATTACGTCGAATCCGGCGGAATCCATCACATAGACTGTTGGGCAAAATTCCTGGATCCGACTACCATTCTGATAAAGGAGGTTGCCCCCGGACATCCCAGTTACTATCTCCTGAATGCCAGAGCAGACTATCTGGCTACTCAGACCAGCGCATGGGGAAGACCTTATACCATTGTGCGAGTTTATTGTCCCTCTGGAACCGCATACACCAATTCCATAATCCTGAACGACAAGGTGTTTGTGCCAATTTTCAATAGTTCCTGGGACACGACCGCCCTGAGGGTTTATCGGGAGGCCATGCCTGGCTATGAGGTTCTGGGATACTACGGCTCTTGGTACGAGAACGACGCCATTCACTGCCGCATAATGGGGGTCACCGATCGCTACATGCTTTTTGTCAACCATATTCCGCTTTTTGACACGGAGGTCTACGATCAGGATTATCTGGTTTGTGCTAAGATGAACGACCACAGCGGCACCGGTTTGATCCCTGAATCTCTTTTGGTCTACTACAGCATCGATTCCTCTGCTTTTGACACGGTTCATCTGCAAGTCACCTCCGACCCCGATTCCTTTTATGCTTACATTCCGGCCCAACCTCCGGGCACGGAGATTGCATATTACATAAAGGCGGCAGACAGCTCCGGCAGGGTGGTAATGCATCCCCCCATCGGGGCTCCGGGTGCACACGTTTTTCATATCACCGGAGAAAATGCACCTCCTCAAATCGTCTCCCCGGATTCGTTTGCCTATGCTACTTATGAGACCCTGGCCTACTATCCGGATATCTATGACCCGGATGACTCGATTCATCAAGTCAGCTATCTGGACATTCCTTCCTGGTGTGCCGTGCAGGACGACACGCTCCGGGGCGAGGTGCCAGATTCTGCATTTCTGGACGGCTTCACCGTGATTGCGCAGGATCAGTTTCACGCCGACAGCCAGACGGTGGTGCTGTGCACTTACTTATGTGGTGATGCCAATCGTGACCAGGAGGTTGGTGCGGGCGACATAGTTTATTTGCTGAATTATCTGTTCAGGAGCGAATCCGAACCACTGCCTCTTGAAGCCGGAGATTGCAACACAGACCAAAACGTGGATGCATCAGACGTAGTTTATCTGATCAATTACCTCTTCAGGGGCGGCATGCCGCCCTGCGAGCCGTGAGGAGGGCTCCGCTCCTTTTCCACCAAACGGACCATATACTATATCACTTGCACCTGAAATGTCGAAAGCCGCCGGAGCCTGAAGCGTTTGGCGGTTTTTTGTTATGGAAGCCAAGGGCGCGATTGACCAGCACTCTGCAAGTAAGGGAATCTGCGCTGGTCGTGCTCAGAGAAGCACCGTTTTTAATCGGTCTCCTTCCGTTCAGGACCACTGAACTAATGCATGATCCTTCCGCCCGCCTGGTGCCGGGTTAGGCAGGGCATCTGACTTCGGTTTTTCCGTCTCGGCTCGGATGCGACCAGCAGTTCCGAAGCGTGTACCCAAAATCCCCAGGCGGTTTCCCAACTTTTTTGTTTTATGATTGCTTTTTGATTTTGAATTACTTATTTTTGCACACTCAGAAAGTAGTAAATCATCCTCTTCGGGAAAGGAGGAAGGAGATGATTACTGTTCCCCGAATGGTTTTTCTCACCAAAGGGGCGGGCAAGCACAAAGAACAGCTCTCCAGCTTTGAGTTGGCTTTAAGGAATGCCAGAATTGCCAATTTCAATCTGGTGCGGGTCTCCAGCATCTTTCCACCAGGGTGCAGACTGGTCCCCAGAAATGCGGGGCTTAGGCGCCTGGCGGATGGACAGATAGTGTTCAGCGTGATGAGCTCTAACTGCACCAACGAGCCAAACCGCTTGGTCTCCGCCTCGGTGGGGATAGCTATCCCCAACGACAGAACAAAATACGGCTATTTGGCTGAACATAAAGCTTTCGGACAGACGTTCAAGAAGGCGGGAGACTACGCAGAGGACTTAGCCGCCACCATGCTTGCCACCACCTTGGGTATAGACTTCGATGTGGACGAAAGCTGGGATCAAAGAAAAGAAATATGGAAGATCTCCGGTGAGATTGTGCGGACTACCAGCGTCACTCAATCTGCGGAAGGTGACAAAGACGGGCTGTGGACTTCTGTGGTAGCTGCCGCCATCTTCGTGCCGGAATAAACAAGACCAATAATACCTTTCTGTGAGAGATTTGGATCATCCTGCCTGTGGTTCATATAGCTTTCTGGGACTCCCTTCAGAATTGGCCGAATTTGAAAAGTCGGAATTCGTAGTGCTTCCGGTTCCTTACGAGCAGACCACCACCTATCAGGTGGGAACCAAAAACGGTCCCCGGGCTATCGTAGCTGCGTCTCAGGAGGTAGAAACCTTCGATGAGGAGCTCAAATTCGAAGCCTCTGAAGCCGGTATCTGCACCTTAGAGGAGATGGAGATCACGACCTCGGGTCCGGAGAAAATGCTCGAAAAGATCCATGGAACCACGATTGATTTAATTAACAAGCACAAAAGGGTGGTGATGCTCGGAGGAGAACATACCATCAGCGTAGGCGCAGTTATGGCTTTCAAGGAAAAATATCCCAGTCTCTCGGTACTGCAGATGGATGCTCATGCGGACTTAAGAGACAGCTATCAAGACAACAGGTTCAGTCACGCTTGCGTGATGCGGAGAATCGGAGAGCTGAGCCATTTCGTTGGGGTGGGGATAAGAAATTTGAGTGGGGAGGAACACCAGTTTATCCGGCAAAACAAAACCGATATCTTCTTTGCTCAAGATTTGAAGAATGACCATCGGTGGAAAGAAAAAGTCTTGGAAAAACTTGGCCCGGATGTATATTTAACCTTGGATCTGGATTTTTTTGATCCATCCATCATGCCCGCGGTAGGAACTCCGGAGCCAGGCGGACTGCTGTGGTACGAGACGCTGGACTTTCTGAAAGACCTGGTGCGTAAAAAGAATCTGGTTGGCTTCGACGTGGTGGAGCTTTGCCCCATACCCGGATTTGTGGCACCCGATTTCTTGGTGGCCAAGCTGATTTACAAGATCATCACCTATATGGTACACAAAAGGCGAGAAAGCTGAAGCTGGCTTATCTTCTGAATTCAAAATTCAAAAAGCAAAATGAAGAATTACAATGCAAAATTCAAAATTGGCAGAGGTATCAAGGCTATGCTTCTTCCTGTCTTCTTCCTTCAATTTTGCTTTTTGCATCCTAAACTTTCAATTTAGCGCAGCGAATGTATTGGTGGCAGAAATTCTTTGATCAACGTTACGTGAAAGTCTACGACCAGCTGGAGAAGAGAAGTTCCAAAGAGGTGGAATCCATCATCCAGATGCTGAACTTAAAGCCCAAAGCCAAGATTTTGGACCTGTGCTGCGGTTACGGGAGGCACTCAATTGAGCTGGCTCAAAGGGGTTTCAAGGTCACCGGCTACGATCTTTCCGATTTTTTCCTGCAGAAGGCAAAAGAGACTTCAAAGGCTCTGGGTTTGAACATAGAATTCAAAAAGGGCGATATGCGGAAGCTTCCCTTCCAGGAGCAGTTCGATGCGGTCGTCAACATGTTTACCTCTTTCGGCTATTTCAACAAAGAAAGCGATGACCTCAAGGTCCTTAAAGGGGTTTGCAAGGTTCTAAAAAAGAAGGGGCTTTTTCTTCTGGACCTTAGAAACAGGGAGCAACTGATTCGACATTTCCAGCGGAGGAGATGGCATCCTGAAAGGGATTTCGTCATGTTGGAGGACAACTTCTTTGACCTGTTCACCAGCCGCTGGGAGAGTACCCGTACTCTCCTTTTTGGAAACGGAAAGAAAACCGAGTATTCCTTCTCACTGAGACTGTATTCGTTCGCCGAGATATTGAACTTGCTCAAAAAAGCCGGATTTCTGCTCGAATCGGTTTACGGCGATTTCGATTTCAGCGAGTACAGTCTGGACTCGCCCCGCATGATCTTGATCTGCCGGAAGACATAATCCTCCGTTGCCGGCGTAGCCCTTAATCTCCCTAGCTGCCTCCCTGTGACTGTATCGCGATGCTCTTTGGATTGTGCCCCGGCTCCTAAGACCCTGCCGGAAAAGCCCAGACTAGGCCGTGCCAGCCCCAAGGTCACTCAGACATAAACGCATCCGCTTCGCATCTGGTGCGCTTGGTCTTGTAGGAACTAGAGGCGAAGCACAACGCGTGGTCTTCACCAAGAAACTCTGGCGCTGGACGAAGTATGTATCCGTCTGCAAGAAAAAAAGTGGGTGCGGAAGGCACCCTATCTCGTGACCATCCAGAGCGGGAGCTCATCCAATGATCGAGCAATTTTGGATACGCGTGTTTTCGGGGTCTTGTGCGTTGTCATCGCGGGGACATGGGTCTGGGGCGGGTAGGTACAAACCCGAATTTCTTGAGAATTAATGGGGTACGACGTAAAAAAAATGGTTGACAAATGGCGGGGGGGGTGGTAAATTATTAATGAAGTAAAGGAATATTCAGTAAACGGGAGGCACATGAAGAAAGCGATTTTGAGTTTCCTGATCCTCTTTTCACTGTTTTATTGTTTGACTGAAAAAACCATCGCTCAGATACCAGGCGATGCCAGCGGCGACGGGGTGGTTACTGCCTCAGACGTAGTCTGTGAAATCAACTATCTTTTTAGAGCTGGGCCTTTTCTGGGTTGTTTTGACTGCGGGGACGCCAATGGTGACTGCAGTATTGACGCCGGAGATATTGTGTACCTGGTCGCCTATCTTTTCCGGCAAGGGCCCCAGCCACAGATACCGGAGTGCGACTGGAGCGAGCCGGTGAACTTAGAGCCGCCGATTAACAGCAGTGCTGGCGACTACGCTATTTCGTTCTCGTTGGACATGAAGAAGTTGGTTTTGGAATCGAATAGGACAGGCACGTATGGCGGCTCCGATGTCTGGTACGCAGAGTGGGACAGCCTCTCGGGTTGGGGAGATTTGATAAACTGCGGTCCCAATGTGAACTCGACAATCGATGATCAATGGCCTTGTCTCTCCCCGGACGGGAATCAGATTTATCTTTGTTACTGGAACAGGCCGGGGGGATATGGAAGTTGGGATATCTGGGCTACGACCTGGGATAGTATCGCCGACGAGTGGGGGGTTCCCGAAAACCTAGGACCTAACGTAAACGAGGATGCTACAGACGGAACCCCCTTCGTGACCGCGGATGGAGGCAGGCTATACTTCAGTTCGAATCGTTATTTCTTTGGGATATCGGTCTGCGAGTGGGAAGGCGATGGTTGGGGAGAAGAAGTCTGGTTAGGGGAGGTGGTAAATGCAACCGGCGCAGAACACTACCCGTGCCTGACAGCCGACGGCAGAACCTTGTATTTCTCCAGATGGATTACGAGCAGCATTCGTCGGATTTATGTCTCCTACTGGACGGGAACGGAGTGGGGAACACCAATTGAGTTGCCCCCGCAAATCAACTATCCCACCGTAAGCACCCGGGCTCCCTGGGTAACCCCTGACGGCTCAAAGCTCTACTTCGTGGCCTATCAAAGGCCGGGGGGTCTTGGGAACGGCGACATATGGGTTTCCGAGAGGATACCCGTTCAGAAGGGCAAGCGGTTTATTACCCGTCAGCAGGGAGCAGTTGAAGGGGAATGATCCAACTGGCTGGAGTGGACCTGCAGGGAAACTCGCTTGATTCTCATCCTGAAAGCTGAAGGAGGTGATTGCTGACCTTACTATTGTTCATTCTGCGGGAGACGGCGTCTTGACCCCGCGGGAGACGTCTGTATCAGTATGGAGGATCCTCCTTTCTTTTTTTCTGCACGACCTATCTTGCCTGTCTGGGGCGGAAGGCAGGCTATGTAGGACGCAATGGGTTTGACATTCATATTCTAGGGGGCCGGGTTGTGGCCAACCGCGGCACTTGCTCTCTTGACTGGCGTGGCGCGCCAGAGGGGGCGGTCCACTTCTGTAAAGATAGTTTATGAGGTAGACGACATCGCCTGCACCAACCACCGAATCTCCGTTCACATCCCCTCGCTGAGGAGGGTCGGGGACAGTTCCTCCTCGATACAGATAATTGATCAAAAAGACCACATCACTTGCATCCACTTTTCCGTCACCGTTTACATCTCCCGGCAAGCTGGGAATGATATGGTGTCGGCGTGGCACGACTTGAGGTATCCAGCTGTTCGCTTGCGGGTCATTAAAGACAAGGTAGATTATACCGGTATTCGCTGTGTCCAGCTCCGCCCATCCGGTATCGTACACTACGAAATGCATATGGGCAACGGTCCCGGTTCCTGGAGGCATAGGATCGCCATAGGAGATAGCAACATACCAAATCAAAGGAAGGGAAGTATCAATCTCAACAGCCTGGTAATCGAACACATCGGGTCTTCCTTCAGCATAATAGGCTGTATCGCATACCATGGGTCCTGTCCACTTGACGGGGATATGAAATAGCTGGACCGGTTCATCATTGAAGACAACTAGAGGTACGATTGCTTCGCCAGCGTAAGGCGGCCCCGTGACATACACAGACCATTCACCAAACCTGACGGTATCAGGAACACCCGGATCTTCCGAGAAGCTTTCACTTGCGTGGAACATACAAAGTAGGAAAAAAAACACTGCCCAACTCAAATAACGAGTCTTCATCTTCCCTTCCGAGTCAAAAGAGGGAGTTAGATTACAGTCTCCGCAAATAGCTTTTTCCCTGAATTACAATATTAGTATAAATCCCTTCCCCCACATGTCAAGAAAAAAAGAATGCGATCCCCACTTTTCTGCCTTGCGTCTTGGCTCTTATTGCCTGTAGCAAAGCTTATTTCTGGCGCATAGTCACCAGCCCTGAGCCTTTATTGCAACCCAGAAAACAGCGGAACCATTATCTGGAGCGGGTCCATGCCCGATCAGCTGTTCTGCAGGATGCGACAGGCTTGGATTGAGGCAAGTTCTGTCCAAGAACCAGCAACCCCCTCACACCGACTTTCTCGGTTAGTGCAGTCTTGACACCGCGGCTTGGTAGCTTCTGGTTTCCAGCCCAAACGCCACCGAAAACAACCTGTATCCGTTTTGCATCCGGTGGCCTCCGTTGTTCACGGACTTTCCCGCACTATTCCACACCAATACGGACTATCAGGATTCTGGCTCACTCCAGAGGGGAGAAAAAAATGCGTCGATCTATGTGAAGTTAGAGCCGCGACCCTGCGAGTCCTCATAACCGGCGTTCCAATTTTAAAACTGTTGAAACGTATCCACTATTAATGCAGAGGCAAAAAGATAACCGTCCAGCTTGTCCGGCACCGTGTTTTGCTACATCTGTCTACGATAAGCCGAGGGATCGGGTGCAACCGCCAGTCTTGGCACCCTTGGTGACCACTTTAGAGCTCAAGGCCCCTCTGGATCAAAATACGTCAGGGTTTGCTAAGTATGTCATTGACTGAGATTTTGAGATTGGCCGAAAGCTCCGGTAGCTTTCGAAAGATTGGAGACTCACTCGCCTCCGACAAGAACAAGGTATCTGTCTCCGGTCTGATGGGTTCCGGAAAATCCCTCCTCTTGGCTTATCTGAGGAGAGAGCTGGCCTCTCCGTTGCTGGTAATAACCTCAACTCCTGAAGAGAGCTGGAAGATATATGAGGACTTAATCTCGTTTCTGGGAGAGGAAAAGCTAAAGCTGTTTCCCAGCTGGGAGATTCTGCCCTATGAGTTGAAAATCCCTCACAGTGAGGTCATAGGAAGAAGACTGGAGAGCCTGTACGATCTGGTCTGGGGAGAAAACCCCGTGGTAGTAGCCACCATCCGAGGATGCCTGGAAAAAACCATTCCGCCGGAAAAACTAAAGAAAAAAAGCATTATTCTAAAAGTGGGCCAGAGCGCCGATATAGACGATCTCTCCGGCCAACTCCTGGATCTAGCGTTCAGGAGACTTCCCCAGGTGGAGGAGATAGGCACCTTCAGCATAAAGGGCGGAATCCTGGACGTGTTCCCTTACTCGTCCCCTGATCCGGTGAGAATCGAGTTTTTCGGAGATCAGATCGAGTCTATACGCACCTTTTCCGTGCTGGACCAAAGGTCCATCCAGAAGATCGACTCCACTCTCATTTTGCCCAGACGAGAGGTTTTAATAAGCGACCACAGACTCGAGGAATGCCTTTCAAGATTGAAGTCTTCTCAGGCAGATGACTTGAGAGAAAAAATCCAGTTCC